>JAJPZC010000139.1 GCA_021204585.1 Clostridia bacterium | reverse complement strand
TGATGCGGCGGCGCGCAAGGAGGGAACTGCATGAGATTGAAGGACTTGAGGCTTGCAAAGGGTCTCACACAGAAGGCGGCGGCAGACTTTGTCGGCATGCCGCTCAGGACATACCAGAGGTATGAGAACTCAGCTGCGTATGAGCACAGCATCAAGTACAGGTACATCTGCCAGAGAGTGGAGAGGTACGGGTACATAGACGAAAAGCACGGCGTCCTCACCATGGAGCAGATCGGCAAGGCCTGCGTGAAGGTATGCGCAGAGTACAGCCTGCAGTACTGCTACCTGTTCGGCTCATATGCGAGGGGATGCGCCACGGGAGCCAGCGACGTGGATCTTCTGGTCTCTTCGGATGAGCACAGCGTAAGCTGCACGTCTCTTGCGGAGACGTTCCGTGAGAGCCTCAAGAAGCGCGTTGACCTCTTGTATCCGGACCAGCTGGAGGGCAGCATAAGCCTTGTGAAGGACATACTGCAGGACGGCATCCTGCTGTACAGAAGGGGCAGTGCGGAGGCTGCGGTATGTGATACTACGTGATGTCAGACATCCATGGCTTCTATACAGCCATGGAAAGAGCGCTCAAAGGCGCCGGGTATTATGAGGACAGGGGCCCCAAGAAGCTCCTTGTCCTCGGAGACATCCTGGACCGCGGCGGGGAGGCCCTCAAGGTGCAGAAGTTCGTCCTGGACCATATGCATGCCGGGGACATTACCCTTGTCCGCGGGAACCATGAAGACCTTGCCGTGGACATGCTCAATGAGTGGGATGAGGGCAGTTATGTTCAGCGCCACAACATAACGAACGGCACCCTGGACACCCTGCTGCAGCTAACCCACACAAGGGACACGTCTGTCATGATGACGGACCTTGAAGGCGTCCGTGATGCCTTTGAGAGAACCCCGTACATCCAGGAGATAATCCCCTCCATGCTTGATTACTACGAGACAAAGGATTACATCTTCGTGCACGGCTGGATACCCTGCTTCGCCATCCAGATGAGCCAAAGCTCCAGGATGTACATCCCCCGGGAGGACTGGCAGCACGCCTCCAGGAAGGAGTGGGAGGAGGCCAGATGGATGAACGGCATGGAAGCATGCCACTCCGGCGTGCGTGAGAAGAAGACCATCTTCTGCGGCCATTACCACTGTTCATACGGCCACGCCATGTACGAAGGCATAGGCGAGGAGCTTGGCCCGGACGCCGTGTTCACCCCGTACTATGATACAGGCATCGTGGCCATAGACGCCTGCACCGCACTCAGCGGCATGGTTAACTGCGTCGTCATAGAGCAGTAGCATGCGGCTGCACAGAGAGGCCGTCCAGCGGCCCTTCTGCTGTCTGCCTGCGGCCCCTCAGCTGCCCGTCTGCGGCCCGCAAGAGGGGTGCAAACAAGTTGACACCCAACTTATCAAAAGGTACAATTAAGGGGCTGTGCAAGTGCATGGCCCCGTAAGACTATACAGAAGGAAAAGTGCGGCATATGGACGCTAAAGAGAACCTTAAAAAGATATTTGAAGACCACGACGTAGAGAAGGACTTCCTGGAGGATGACTCCCTTGAGATAATGCTTGGCATACTGCATGACACCACATTCTTTGATGAACTGGATGCTGGCGAGATGGAGACCCGCCTTGCAACCTTCAAGAAGCAGCGCAACAACGAGATCCTTGCCCACAGCATGTTCTCATGCATGGTTATAGTGCCCTTCTACATGCTGGTGCGTGAGGAAAAGGGCGAGGACGTAGCCTACACAGGCAAGTCCAGCTATGACAAGTCCCTGCAGCTCTACACAAGACCTGAAGTGTGCAAGGACGAGGCCCTGAAGGCCCGCTATGAGCTGGTTGAGACGGATATTGTAGAGGCCGTGAACTACTGCCTGGAGAACAGGGTTACAGGCATCATAGTGAACCCGGACACCGAGAACGTGAAGTTCATAGCCAAGAAGGTTGCGGACGTCATAGAGGCCATGGACGAGTACGAGATGATGCTTGACGACATAATGGTTGAAGGCATCCCCGGCACCAACATGGACGCCACTTGGTTTGAGCGCTTCTTAGGCCGCGAAGTGGAGTGCACCCTCACCGATGAGCGCATATTCTGCGGCACCATCCACGCATCCGATTCCCGTGAGGACGAGGCCGTCTACTCCCCGGACGAAGGAGAGCCTGTCCGCTTCCTCATGAGCGACATTTCCTACATACGTGACATAACCAACGAAGAGCCCCTCACCGCGGAGGATCTCAACGAGGAACTTGATGCCATTGAGGCCATGGGTGCCTCCGCAGAGGACGACTCCGAAGAGTAATCCCGTCTGTCCCCACATAAAGCAAGCCATGCTCCCCGCTGCAACAGCAGGGAGCTTTTTCTCGGCCTGCAGATACAGGCGCCAGGAATCTAACCTCTATTATAATTGACAAAACTGCGTATTAGTATATAATAGTAGATGTTAAACCCACACGGAGGACAAACAGGATGCCAGAGAGAGGAGTAAAACTGCTGCCTAAGCAGCAGCAGATGATGGAGCAGGTTGGCCAGCAGATAAAGCTTGCGAGGCTAAGGCGCAACCTTTCCGTAGAACTTGTGGCAAACAGGGCCAGGGTAAGCAAGGCCACGGTGTACAACGTGGAGAAGGGCAGCCCTTCCGTGGCCATTGGCATCTACGTGGCGGTTCTTCATGCTCTCAACGGCATGGACAAAGATATCCTGCTTATTGCCAAGGATGATGAGCTTGGCCGTGAGCTCCAGGACCTCAATCTTCTCACCCGCAAGCGTGCTCCAAGGCGCAACAAAGGGGAATGACTGCCCTGCAGACAGGGCCTCATACAAGGCTGCAAGTCTGCATAAGTATATCGTTTTGCAATAATGAAGGGTTGCAGCTCATGTGAGTCGCAGCCCTTTCTGTCTGTTGTATTTCGTTGGGGTGGTATGTTATTTTGTCTCCTGCAGGATGCCCTTCATGGTATCATACGTGAGGCGGTGCTTCTGCACGCCCAGGGTGTATGATATGGAGATATGGCGCCCGTCTACGGAGCTGTATGACTTGTCTGTGGCATTGCGCAAGAGCAGAGCCTTGGAGAAGAGGGCCTGCTGCTCCGCTGTGTACGCTGAGACGTTGTCTGAGGTCATCATCACGCTTCCAAAGAGTGCGTTAATGGTTATGAGTGCCTCTTTCTGCTCTCTGGAGAGGCAGTTGTTCTCATTCCGCAGGATGAAGACATCCGGGTCGCAGCCGAAGAGCCGCTTGTCCATGAAGGACCTGTATATGGTGTTCTGCAGGGTTACCTTTGTGGATACCCTCTCGCGGTGCATGTACTTCATGTACCAGACATCATCAAACTTCAGCGAGACGTCCGGGCCAATGCGGAGGTAGTCAAACACCGTGCTGTTCATTATCATGGCCCCGCAGCCAAGGATAAGCTTGTCCGGAAGAGTCCTGCGTATCATCTCATAGGCCTTCCCAGAGATCTGCGCCCTTGTCCGTGTGGTTATCTTTCTTGGGTTCACGGCGTACAGGAAGTCCAGCTTGAAGAAGTCAAAGCCCATATCGGCATAGCGGCGCAGGCACTGCTCAACGTACGCCATAGCGTCCCCGTTGTTTGAGTTGAGACCGTAGAAGCCGCTCCAATTGCCGCCCGCTTTCCAGTCAAAGAACCAGTCCGGGTGCTCCTTGTATACCTGGCTCTTGCTTTCCGCGGCAAACGGTGCCAGCCAAATTCCTGCCTTGAGGCCCTTGGCGTGTATCTTCTGCACAATGCCCTCCAGGCCGTTTGGAAACTTCATGGGGTCTACAGAGAGCCAGTCTCCCACGGCGGACTCATAGCCGTCATCTATCTGGAAGAGCTCATACGGCTCACCAACCTGCTCCAGACTGCTGAGAATCTTCTCCTCGTTGATGTTCTCATAGTAGTTGTACCAAGATGTGTATCCCAGGATGTCTGGGATGTCCTTTACGGGGTACATGGAGAGCCAGAAGTCTTTGTCCAGGGTGAAGTCAAAGAGGCATATGGAGCCTCCGGCGGGCAATTGGAGGCCGGATATGTCGCTTTCAAGCACAATTCTGCTGCCCATGACGTCGTGGTTTATGATGAGGTATGCGTTGGCAGAGTTGAACGATCCGGCGAAGAAATCCTTCGCCCAGCTTACGTCATACCCGTGCAGGACCTTCTTGCGGTACTTCTTGAAAGTGCTGTCCCCGTACCCGTCCAGGGAGAACATGTTCACAAGGAACTTAGGCAGCTTCGTTATGTCCTTGAGGCTTTCACCGGCTGTAAACTCCCTTGTATCCGTCCAGGACTGGTATCCGTTTACGAAGATCCGCTCATCCTTCTCATATGCATGAGGGATGGAGATGGCGGCGGAGAGGAGCGTAACGGGCTCTTTGGCAGAGACCGTAATGACGTTCCTCTGGCCCCAGGAGACGTCCATGGCAAGGCATCCATCCGTCTCTTTGGCGGAGTGGGATACCCCGTCTGAAGTTGTATAAGTGAGCTCTAAATCAAGTGTGGTCATAATCACGCATCCGTGTTGTCATCCTGGCCGGAGGTGCTGTCTGTATCATCTGCTGCAGGCATGATGTCCGTTGCGTCCGTCATGACGGAGCCGTCTGCACCTGCTGCGGCTGCCGCAAGAGCGGCCTCTTCCGCGGCGTGCTCCTTTTCAAGCTTCGCCTGGCCTTCCTGGATTGCCTTGCGGGTCTTCTTTTCGTTGTACAGCAGGAGGACTATTGCGGCTGCGACGCAGCATACGAGTGAGATGATGAGGGTGATTCTGTATCCCTGGCCTGTGCTTATTGCCTCGCCTGTGACCTCATCTACGGACTGGCCTATGGTTGCAACGGACGTAAAGACAAGCATTGCGACTGCCTGCCCAACCTTCATGGCAAACGTTCTGGAGGCGA
>JAJPZC010000028.1 GCA_021204585.1 Clostridia bacterium | reverse complement strand
GGCGGCATATTACAGCCGCCCCTCGTGTACCAAAAATCTATGAGATGGTTTGTAGCCTATTAAACACCTACTGCTATCATTGCGCTCATAGGATAGTATACTATAACTCCTGCGATACGTGCTTCGCAAGGAACCACGGTCTCAAGGTTGCGCACCTGAATCGGATGCTGTAAGAAAGGCATAGGAATCTCAAGCGTGAGCTTCTCGGGGCTCTTGGTGTAGAAGAACGCAACGCCCTGCCCGGTGCCGTCTGAAGCCGCATAAGGGTTGGTCTCAATGCGGTTGGAGTTGAGCTCTACGGCAGGAATGATATCCTTGATGTCGGGTATGCTCCTTCTAAGGAACTCAAGCACGGTTACAAGCTCTGTGCTGGGAAGCCTTGTCATGGAGATATAGTTATACACGTCCGTGGGAAGCACGAGAGTATCGGGCTTCTCTACGTTGGCAGTAAGGCTGGAGATTGAAGCCTTCATGCCCTTTACGTCTTCTATAATCTCGTCTGCGGTCTTATCCATCCACCTTGTAGAGCCGCTTGCGCCCTCGGCAAGAGTGTACATGGGAATATCCTGTCCTTCGGAAAGAACACCCATAAGGCCGAAGTCTTCGTTGCCCTTCCATGCAATCACATTGGTGAGGTAGTCAATCTGATACCTTGCGTTCTCGCCCTTGCGAGTGTCAAGGGACTTGCCTGCAAGCCTTGATGCTCTCATTTCCTGTACGGAATATCCGTAGGAATCGCCGATAGACCTAATCTGTACGGTTGTCGGCTTGCCAGTTACATCTGCTCTCGGCAGGTCTGTGCTGTAGTTGCTTATAACCTTAGCCCAGCCTGTCTTATCGTAGGTGTAGAATGTAATGGTGTCTGCGCCCTCGTCTGCCTCTGAAGATACAGGGAACAGCTTAAGCGCTGACAGCTCGGGGTACTGGACATCATATGTCCTTGTCTTGATATAGTCAAGTTCACGGGCGAAGAATACGGAAGCCTGCTCTGCGCTGTCAAAATGAAGTGAGGGCATCTTGTACAGGGTGTCTATAAGACCGGAACGTACCAGCTCTCTCTTGTCCGCCGCATCATAGTGCGTATGTACTTTTTTTGCCATAATTTAAATTACCTCCTACAGATTACGCAACAACAATAGGATAAAGCTCTATGGGAGCAATCCAAGCAGTCGTATTTACAGGACCGATAAAGCGTGCATTTACGGCTATACCACCTTCCTCGTTTGTGAAGTAGCCAGCATTGTCCTCGTCGGTTACGACATATGCTGAATCGCCAATGGCTACTTCTGTGTTCTCGGGTACACGTACCCATACACGGCCACGATTCATAACGCCGATTGACGCTGTGTTGCGGATATAAGTCATACCAGCAAGGTCGTGCTCTGTGGTTAAACCATTGACTGTAACTCCACGGAAGTCATCTGCGGTGGAATCTGAAGTCGGAAGAGCGATAGTCTTTCCGGGGTCTGTCCCTGCGACTACGCCTACTCCGAACTGCATAACTCCTGTGTCTTCCTCGTTTGCAAATGCGTCTATGACGTAGACGCTAAGGTCGTATATGCCGCCAGCTACGGCAGATACGGTCTTGAACCCATAACTTGTCTGTGCACTCATAAGATTATCTGTCCTCCTCTTTTGTCATCTTCTTTATCATGCGCTGTCTTGCAGAATCTGAAGTGTCAAGCTCAATAGCCGACCTCCTGCCGTCTGCGTTGAACATCTGTTTCTTCTGATAGTTGGTGTCCTTCTTGCTCTTCTTGGCTATGTCTGCGCATGCAACATCATATGCCGCATTGATATAAGCAGGGCTCTTGCCGTCCAGCCTTAATCCGGGGTTGACTGCATGGATTACCTTCTTCTTGGCCTTCGTGAGAGGCATGTTCTCAAGTCCGTCAAGGTTGAGCGTCCTGCCTATCATGCCGACCTTTATGCGCTGACGAACAATCTTGTCAACGGAATCGGCACGAACCTTGATTTTCTTGGAATCCATGCGCCTTGAGTTGAACTTCTTGCTACCGCATCCTTCGCAGGAATCCTCGTTCTCCTCATCGTCGTCATCGCCGAAGTCTACGTCCTCGTACTTGCCGTTGCCGGACTTGTAATCGGAATCGTCGGGCTCTTCGTCCTCGTCTTCCTCATAGTCCTCATCGTCCTCGGGCTCTTCGTCTTCGGAATCCTCTTCCTCTGTATAGTCCTCGTCTTCCGGCTCGTCCTCTTCGTCCTCGTCGTCTTCAGAGTCGTCCTCATCGTCTTCGGGGTCCTCGTCATCCTCGTCTTCGTCATACTCCTCGTCGTCGGAATAGTCTTCCTCATCTGAATCATCTTCGGAATCCTCGGCAATGTCCTCGTCGTCTTCGGGCTCGTCTATAAGGGGCTTCTTGGGGTCTTCGTCAGCACTGTCTGCCTTCTGCTTGTTGTAGTCACGCTCTGCAAGCAGAGTGTCTATGATATCCATGAGCTCCTTGATATCCATGCTCTGATTGCCTATGACTTCGTTCACATCATCCTCGTTGTCTGGAACAATCTGGTTCTTGCGCTCTTCGTCACGGTCTCTCACGGCATTAACCCTGTCTTCTACAGACATATTCTCGTCATCGTCTTCCTCTTCCTCGGGCACGATATCCGGCTTCTGAGAAAGTGAACCGATAGTGACGGGCTGTCTCTTCGGAGCGGGTGCGGCATTGGCTACAGGCATCTCCTTGGGTGCTTCCTTGGGTGTTGCCTTCTGGGGAGCTTTCTCGTCATCCTCTGTGGGGATGGGAGCCTTGCTCTTGGGTGCTTCCTTGGGTGCGTCCTTATCAGGCACAGGGGCATCTTTGGGAGCGGCTGTCTTCACAGGAGCCGGAGCCTCTTCGGGTGTTACCTAAAATCCCGTTAATTTATGTAGTAGACGCAGAGGAGAGCACTCAGGTGCTCTCCTCTTTCTGTATAAGAAAACTGTACGATTTATCCACATAGTCGGGCAAAAATATTTTTTCTCCAGGGACGGTTTTTTTGTTTCAGACGCTTGACAAACCATGCTGTCTACTATATAATATATAGTAGACAAGAGGAAGCGACATGAGCCTGAAACACGACATAAGAGTACCCCTTCCAGAGGACAAGATATACAGAAGAAAACAGGACAGCAACGTCTACATTTACTATTACAAGAAGTACTACAGGAATGATGACGGAAACCCCAGAAATGACGCTGTTAACATTGGGAAGCTTGATGAAGGCAGGAACATGCTCATACCCAATGAACGCTATTATGAGATCTTCGATCATTCCAAAGACATAGATGTGACACCGCCAGTTTCCACACAGAACATCCAGTTTGGCTGCTCATTGGGATACAGCCTGGTAATGGAGAAGGCTGCCAAAGACCTTGGCCTGCTCAAGTATTTGGATAAAAGGTTCGGTGCCATGGCTCCGAGAATCTTGACGCTTGCCACATACATGCTGCTGAAAGGCCCCGAAGCATACTGTGTTGACGACTATATGGACAGCCACTATAACATATTCACCAGTGTTCCTCTTACAAGCCAGAGGGCCAGCGAAGTGTTTGACAGCATAGACGATTCCGGAATGGAAGACTTCTTTACTGAGTGGATATCCAAATGCAAGGAAAACGAATGCATTGTATATGACGTGACCTCCGTATCCACATACTCTGACAACATTATTGAAGCTGAATACGGTTACAACAGGGATCATGAAAGCCTCAAGCAGCTGAATATGGGGCTGTTCAGCGGCACAAAATCCAGGCTACCAGTATACTATGAGGTCTACAACGGATCTATAACGGACAAAGTAAACATGACAGCGGTTCTCCGGCGTGCCAGAAGAGTTGGTATAGACACTGCGGATTTTGTCATGGACGGCGGATTCTGGGATGTGGCAAAACTTAAGGAGCTTTACGATGATGGAGTGACATTTACTGTTGGAATCCCGTCATATCTTGACATAGCAAAAGATGCGTTTAAGGATCATGGTGCAAAGGTTGATTCTTTTGCGAACAGCACATCATATGAATCCACATATGCAGCAATGTATGACAAGGAAATAGGCGGCATGAAAGGGAGGATTCTTGTTGGGCTTAACACAGCCACCCGTGACAGGATGCGTAACGATTTGAAGAAAGACATTAAGATACGGAGCAAAGAACTTGATGACAAGCAGGTAAAGAAGTATTCCACTGTAACGAAGCGGCCCCGTTACACAGATCTTTTTGATATCTATCCAGATGATGATGAAAAGGGCTACACATATGCAGTAAAAAGCGGTCATCTTGATGAACTCAGCAGCATGTACGGATACTTCTTCATGTTCACAACCAATATGACAGCGACCGCAGATGATATTCTGTTCTATTACAGGTCCAAGGATGTGGACGAGAAGACATTCTGCGAATTGAAGGACGAAATTGGATTTGACAGGCCGAGAACTCATAACTCCTCCACGACATCCGGGAAAGTCTTCACCCTGTTCATTTCAATCATCCTTAGAAGATACCTTGACGCCAAACTGGATGCACAAATGAGAAAGGACCGGCTTTCACTGAAAAAATGTCTGCTTAAACTGGAAAACATCTATGCCATTAAGTCTGCGGGCCAAAAAGCTGTGCTTGTAAAAGCACTTACCAGACAGCAGCGTGAGATGCTTGAGACCCTTGGCATTGACATAAATACAGAGCTTGAACGGCTGTAACCAGGCAAACAAAAACGCCCCCTCTGAGCACTGCTCATTGAGGGGGCTGTTTTCGTATACTACATAAATTCCTGGGATTTTAGGGTGTTACAACCTTCTTCTCTTCGTCCTGCGGAGCATCGTCTTCATTGGCGTCTTCGACCTTCTGGTCCTTAGAGGCCAGATACTTGGCTATCGCCTTGTTCAGCTCTTCCTCGGAGAGAACGCCGTCG
>JAJPZC010000134.1 GCA_021204585.1 Clostridia bacterium | reverse complement strand
TGCCTGTGCGGGCGTCCGGAGGGCTTATGCGCACTTCCTGGGATTACAGGCTGGTATGGATGGTCCTGTGGATAACGTCATCCTGCTGCTCCTTGGTGAGCTTGTTGAAGTTCACGGCGTAGCCAGATACACGGATGGTGAGCTGAGGGTACTTCTCCGGATGCTGCTGTGCGTCTATAAGTGTATCCCTGTCGAAGACATTGACATTGAGGTGGTATCCGCCGCCCTCTACGTATCCGTCCAAAAGATCTACCAGATTCTCTTCTCTCTGTGACATATTCTAGCCTCCCTCTCAAGCGCCGGACCTCTGAACTTACCGGCGCAATGTTTGTATGTGTGTGCAGCCCCTTTGGGCTGGATTATGCTCATGTTTTGGCTATATTGCGGCCTCAATCAGTTCTTTCCCAGTGAATCCGGAGTTATGGAGAACGTGTTGGAAATGCCGTCCCTGGAGTATTCGTACGGTATCTTGGCCACAGACTCGAGGGATGCGAGGGCGCCGTTGGAGTCACGGCCGTGCATGGGGTTGGCGCCGGGAGCAAGGGGTTCATATATGCGCCTTCCGTCAGGCGTGTTGCCCGTCTTCTTGCCGTAGACTACGTTGGAGGTTATGGTGAGGATGGACATCGTGGGGATGCTCCCGCGGTAGGTCTCATGGCTCCGGATCTTGTTCATGAAGGTCTTCACAAGCCATACGGCTATCTCGTCCACACGGTCATCGTTGTTGCCGTACTTGGGGAAGTCCCCGACGGTCTTGAAGTCCGTGACTATCCCGTACTCGTTGCGGACGGGATACACTTCCGCGTACTTTATGGCAGAAAGAGAGTCCACGGCGCAGGATAGGCCTGCTATGCCGGTTGCGAAGAATCTGCGTACGTTGGTGTCATGGAGTGCCATCTCAAGGGCTTCATAGCTGTACTTGTCGTGCATGTAATGGATGAGGTTGAGGGTGTTGACGTACAGCCCTGCAAGCCAGTCCATCATGTTCTCGTACTTGGCCTTGACTTCGTTGTAGTCCAGCTTGCCGTCCCCCGTGATCGGAGCGAACTCCGGGGAGACCTGCATGGGGCGTCCGTCCTTTCCCGTGGCCATCTCGTCCTTGCCGCCGTTGATGGCGTACAGGAGACACTTGGCGAGGTTTGCGCGGGCGCCGAAGAACTGCATGTCCTTGCCTTCACGCATGCTGGAGACGCAGCAGGCGATGCAGTAGTCGTCCCCCATGTCCGGGCGCATGAGGTCATCGTTCTCGTACTGGATGGCGGACGTCTTTATGGAAAGCTTGGCGCAGAAGAGCTTGAACTTTCTGGGAAGCGCCCTGGACCAGAGGACGGTGAGGTTGGGCTCCGGTGCGGAGCCGAGGTTCTCAAGGGTGTGCAGGATGCGGAATGAGGTCTTGGATACGAGGGGACGGCCGTCCGTTCCCATGCCGCCTATGGACTCCGTGACCCAAGTGGGATCTCCGGAGAAGAGCTCATTGTAGTCGCAGGTGCGCATGAACTTCACGAGGCGGAGCTTCATTACGAACTGGTCTATGAGCTCCTGCGCCTCTGCCTCCGTGAGGATGCCGCGCTCTATGTCCCTCTGGATGTATATGTCCAGGAAGGTTGAGTTGCGGCCTATGGACATGGCCGCTCCGTTCTGGTCCTTCACGGCTCCCAGGTACCCGAAATACAGCGCCTGGATGGCTTCCTGGGCGGTCTCTGCGGGCGCAGAGATGTCCTTGCCGTACATGGCGGCCATCTTTTTAAGCTGCTTCAAGGCCTTTATCTGGTCTGCTACCTCTTCCCTTAAGCGTATCTTGGACTCCGTCATGTCCCCGCCAAGCACGGCCTTGTCTTCTTCCTTCTTCTGTATAAGGAAGTCCGCGCCGTAGAGGGCAAGGCGGCGGTAGTCGCCCACTATGCGGCCGCGGCCGTACGTGTCCGGAAGGCCGGTCAGGATGTGCGCGTGGCGGGCGCGGCGCATCTCGGGGGTGTAGACGTCGAAGACGCCTTCGTTGTGGGTCTTGCGGTACTTGGTGAAGATCTCAGTCACCTTCGGGTCTATCTTGTACCCGTACATCTCAAGGGCCTCTGTGGCCATGCGTATGCCGCCGTACACGTGCAGTGCGCGCTTCAAGGGCTTGTCTGTCTGCAGGCCCACTATCTTCTCCAGGTCCTCGTCTATGTATCCTGCGGGCTCTGAAGTGATGGATGATACTATGGAAGTCTCAGCGTCCAGGACGCCGCCCTTTGCGGCCTCCTCGTCAGAGAGCTTCATGCACTCCGCCCAGAGCTTTTTTGTGGCGTCCGTAGGGCCCTCAAGAAAGCTCTCGTCCCCCTCGTACGGGGTGTAGTTCTCCTGTATGAACCCTCTTACGTCTATCTCTTCACACCACTCACCGGGCCTGAACCCTTCCCACTGCTTGTATCTCATTGTAGCTTTTCTCCGCTGTCTGCTTCTCTCTAAGTGCCCTGTAAACTGCTCATATCTGCTGTCCAATCCTCAGGACGGCAGGCTCTCTCCCTTCGCCGCCAGATACTTCTGCAAAGCATCTTCTGCGCACAGATACAGTATCTCTTCCGGCTGGAAGCCGTAGCACTTGAAGATCTCCGTCTCTCCGTCGGCCAAGAATATGGCGGGCACTCTCTCTATGCTCCATCCTGCCGGTATGTCTTCTCTTTTCTCTGCGTCTATTACGACAAACCCCACGCCAAGCTCTGCGGCTACCTGACGGGCTTCCGGCATCGCTGCCATGCAGCCGGGGCATCCCACGCCGGATATCTCTACTATGTTGATCCCTTCCAGAGGCTTCATACGTTGCCTCCCTGCTCACCGGCACCGGCACCGGTGCCTGCATTGGAGCCATATGCGCCGTCCGCGCCCAGGATGCGCCTTGCGTTCTGCACGCGGGCGTCCGAAGGGGGCTGCAGGCCCTTGAGCCTGTAATCCATGCCAAGCTTCTCATACTTGGCCTCGCCCATCGTGTGGTACGGCAGCACCTCTACCTTCTTAACGTTTGAGAGGGTTGAGATGAAGTCATTGAGGCGGGTGAGGTACTCATCCTTGTCCGTAAGCCCGGGCACAAGCACGTGGCGGATCCAGACGTCCTTGCCTATCATGTCCAGGTACCTTGCGAATGCAAGAATGTTGTCATTGGGCTTGCCAGTTAGATTGACGTGCCTGTCGTTGTCTATATGCTTTATGTCCAGAAGCACCAGATCGGTGTTTTCCAGCACCCTGTTGTGCTCCTCTATGACGTACTTGTCTTTGTAATCAAAGGTTATGCCGGACGTGTCCAGGGCCGTGTGCAGGCCCTCTTCGTGGAGCTTCTCAAACAGCTCCGCAACAAACGCCCTCTGCAGGAGCGGCTCCCCGCCGGTTACCGTTACGCCGCCGTTCTTTATGTACCTGTAGTACTTCATGGCCTCCCCGGCAACCCTGCCGGACTCCATGAGCCGGCCGCCGGTTAAGTTCCAGGTGTCCGGATTATGACAGTATGCGCAGCGCATGGGGCAGCCCTGCATGAATACCACAAAGCGTATCCCCGGGCCGTCTACCGTGCCGAAGCTTTCAAATGAATGAATGCGTCCAAGCATGCCGTCTCTCCTTCAAAAGTGCAAAATATATGGGCTGTACCAAATGCGAACAGCCCAGACGAACGACTTAGTCCCGGCGCGGCAGCTCCACTGCGTAAACCCGCAATCTTCGTCAGTCACTGCCCGCCACTTCAATTACGCAACCTATTATATCCAAGCCCCATATTCTTGTCAAGCATTATATGCCACATTTTGTATCAAAATGCGCTCTGCAACACTACATATTGTGTTTGTTGGGCACTATGCCCTACCCTGCATGCGCTTTGTGCGCACACAGCGTGCATAAAGTCCCGGAAGCTTTCCGGAGGACCTCTGTAAGCCTTGTGCGCTCCGCACAAAGGGCCGTGCGGCCCTTCATGCTCTCCTCTCTATGCAGAGGCCGCCCGCAGCGCGGCGCCCTGAGAGGCGATTTGAGTACATATATAGCGATATCCTGCAGGCTGGCTGCAGGTTGGGCGTCGTATGATTGCAAAAACGTCTAACAGTTTGAAAATTGAACGCTAATCAATTGCGCCTCCTTATAAATTGTTATACAGCTATTTACTAATGTGACAGTTTAGTGTATAATCTGTGTATGTCTAAAGAAAAGCCGGCAGCCAAAAAGATTGCGGCGGTGGCCATTCTCACGGCTTTGAGCCTCGTGTGCTTCATGCTTGAGAACCTGCTTCCGCCCATTATCATACCGGGAGCGAAACTTGGTCTTGCAAACATCTTCTCGCTGACGGCTCTTTTGATGTACACGCCTGTGGAGGCCTTCGTGGTCGTGATCATACGAACCATATTCGGGGCCCTCTTTGCGGGGAACTTCTCTGCCGTCCTGTACAGTTTCACGGGCGGCGTGGTCTCCATGGCGGTCTCCTCCCTGCTCATATATCTCGTGTATCCGAAGATCTCCATAATGTCCGTCTCCATTGCGGCTGCGGTTGCGCACAACATAACCCAGTGCGCAGTATACGCAGGCCTCTCGGGCTCCGTGCTCATGTTCGGGTATATGCCGGTCCTTGCCCTTGTTGGCATCCTTTCCGGGGCGGTCATAGGTGCCGTGGTGCTCCTCGTGTTCCGGGGCGTGCCCAAGTCCGTCTTCCTCAAGGTCATATACTCCCGCAAGCAGTATGCGGAGGTCATGAAGGCAGATGCCGCCGCATCTGAGCCTGCTGCAGCCGCTGCTGCTGCGGCTGTTGCTGCGGTTACTGTTCCTGAGACGAAGGATATGCTGGGCGTTATGCCCGCAGAGGATGCAACGCCTGCAGTGGGTGCAATGGCCACGGCGGAGACAATGTCTGCTGGGGAGACAATGTCTGCTGGGGAGACAATGTCTGCTGGGGAGGCA
>JAJPZC010000038.1 GCA_021204585.1 Clostridia bacterium | reverse complement strand
ACCAGTTCTCCGTTGCTGCGACGCTGCCTGTGAAGTCCTTTTCACAATCGGTGTACGCCTGTTTGTAGTAGATTCTTACCGTGTTCCCACTGCTGAATGTGAAATCCCAGTAGATGTATTTCTCGCTGATGAACATCACCTGCATTCTGTCCTCGTTCTCCGACTTCTCGTCAACGCCCTCTGTTATGCCTTCCCATACCACCTCGCTAAGGTCAGAGACATCATCGCCTGCCTCATTCGCCATTGACGGCATCGAGTAGTCAAGTTCGCCCTCCTTGTTCTCGTTGTAGTCCTGCGGTTCTATCGGAAATGTCCTTGTCATGGCGACAGGGCATATCTTCAGCTCAATATAGTCTTCGTTCTCCTCGTTCCTGATGATCTTTCCGAAATGGTCTATCTTTCTCAGACAGAGTGCCGAATCATCGTCATACTCGTCTTCCCTGCCCACAACGAAACTTCCCTGCGGACAGTCATAAATGTATTTCATCCTCTCATCCTCCGCAAGTTCCGTCGCAAGGACATCTTCAACAATCTCATTGTACGAGTTGTAGGTCTTGTGTTCGTATGCATCGAGTATCTCGTCATCAGGAGCGTCAACCATGTGGTAATCTGAATCAGACATATCAAACCTTATATTCGATGATGCCAGAGATTGAGCGACTTCCGAATCTTCGTCCGATACGTCGGATGTGTACTCGTCCACTGCCTCGAACTCCTGTATTCCCTTGCAGAAATAGTTCTTGTTGCTTAATATCTCAACCGTCTTGCTCTCGTCCGAGAATACGAATGTGCAGTTGAAAAAGTACTGCACTTGCGTCAGGAAATCTTCAACAGTCCAGTGCGGCAACGCCTCCTGTACATACATCGTCTTCCGTGCGTTGGCGATGTAGATCCTGTTCCATGGCTCTACATCGAACTCGTTAGTCTTTATCTCGAATCCGAAGTGAGCCATCACGTTCTTAATCACATACATAAGGTTCGGGCATATACAACTGCCTTTCTCCTCCATATATATATAGCCTCCTGTGTTGCCGCTATGGTTGTGCGTGCCGTTGCCGTACACCTGTGAGTAATCGTATATTTTCAGAGGGTTCTTCACTTCGTCGTTGGTCTCGTCGAGCACCGGTAGGAAGTACGCCACACCGTCAACGGCATTCATCGTATAGCCGTCCTCATTGCTAAGGTCAGTGTCTATGCCGTGGTATATCTGCCTTGTGGTCCTCTTGACCTCTCCGCCGTACAGTGACATTCCTGATACGTCGTTCTCGCCCCGCTTCCCTCCGAACTGGTATTGATTCTCTCCGAAGTCATACTGCGGATATATAATCTCGTCGATGTACACTTCTTCATCATTGATGATGATGTTGAATGCTGAGTTTCCGCCTGTCAACTGCACCTTGACAACAGTGTCGCTTATTGATGTCACTTTCGCCGTGCCTGACAACAGTACGTGGTTGTCGGCAACAAGCATTGTAGTCATGTTCTCACACTTCTTGCCCACCTGCAATCTCTGTATGTTCTTGAAAAACTTCCTGTTTTCAAGAATGTCCATCGGCAATGACACTTCAAGCGTGTAAGTTCCGCTTTGCGTGAAGTATGGATTTTCTTTCGTGACCTTGATGTCCTGCGAATCATCGAAGTACACTCGTGTACCGTCTAAATATAATAATGTCATACTCTGTTCTTCATCCTGTTGTATCTTTCAAGATTCTTCGCAACGCCGTCATCGCCATCTATGGAGACTACCGCACGGATGTTTCCACCGAGCACGAGATTGAGCTGCTGCATAGATTGGTTGAGCTGCGTCAGTGCGCCGTTCAATTCCTCATTGTCGGTCATCACGTTCACCGTGGGTGCCGAGACAACCGTCGTATTGTTCTGTCCGAGCGTCCTTGACACGTCCTCCGATGTCAGGCTTCCCACCGTGTTGTTGCGCTGCGCCCTGTCAATCAGTTGCAGTGCCGGCAATATGTTTGCGTTGGCGACCGCCTCATGGTTTGCGACGAACTCACCCTCATGAACGATACCTGCCTTTTTCCTGAATTGCGTTCCGCCTGTGAAACCGCCCTCATAATAGCCTGCCTCCTCCGCCTCATGCTGTTTCTTGATAGTGGCGATTTGCAGCATTCCTGCTGCCACTGCTGCCGCCGCCGCAATAGGACCAAGATGCCAGCTCTCCTTGCTTGCGCTTGCGTAAGCGTTTATCGCTGCTGCCGCCGTGCTCGCCATAGCCTGTGCGATTTCAATCTCCATTGCCCTCTTGTTGGCTTTCGTCTTCGCTTCCTTTATCTTCTCGTCACGCTCTTTCTCCAGTTTCTCTTTTTTCTTGCTGTTGTTGCCGGCTGCCTCGATCTGTTTGTCGTAATCAGCCGTTATCTTGTTCGTTTCCAAATCGGAGCATGCCTGTGCGTATGAGGATGCAGCGCCAAGCAAAGAACTTATACTGCTAAGAGCTAAAGTGGCTGCGCTTAGCACATCATTCCATGTTTCCTTTGAGTTCTGCTTTATCGCTTCTTGATATGTCTCATAGCTTATTGCATTAGCTTGATATAGCTTTTCGAGTTCTTCGTTAACTTGTTTTCGGTATTCCACTTCCTTGAATATTCCTGCCATTGACGAAACAAGGTCATTGCCGCTGCTCTGTTTCTTCTCACCAACTTTTTGTTTTGCTGTCTCAAGTGCGCTGCTCGCCTGTCCTTTCGTACTTTCGTCAGCCTCCTGACCAGCATATTTTTTCACAATAGCCAATCTTGCCTTCTGATACTCCTCCTCGCTCAGCAGTCCTTTGTTCATCTTGCTTCGATATAGCGCTTCCAGTGCGTCGAGTTCTGCCTTCTCCATTTCTTTCGCGGATGCCAGATTATAGTCTTCTCTAAGGTCCTGCACCTTATTGTAATAATCAATCTGCAACTGCGTCTGTCTGTTCTTCTCTTTCTGCTCGATGTCATATACTTGGTTCTCCCATTCCTGCGTTCCTTCCTTCATCAGCGATAACAGTTTCCTCTGATATTCCATATCGCACTGGAATAATGCCTCGTTCAGGGCATCTTCATTCTGATATATCTCTGATGTCTGATCATAAAACGCCGCTTTCAGATATGCGTCTCTCTCGTTCTTCTCTCTCTGGTAATATTCCTTGCTCCGCTTTACATCATCGGTTCTCTGTGATTCTTGCCAGTCGGATTCTTCTTTCAGTAGTTTTGTGTATTCCGCTCTTTCGGTGGCGTTGGCATCTTCGTATATCTTCTTCCGCTCGTCATAGCCTTGCTGTGTCAGCGTGTTCAACGTGTCTTGATATTCTGAATATGTCTTTTCTCCACTTCGATATGCAAGAATGTTCTCTATCTGCATTCTTTCATTGGCTTGCTTCACCTCATTCTCACGCTCTTTCAACTCGTCTTTCGTGCTGCCACCGCCTGTCTCCGTCTTCGGCTCTGGCTTGTCTGGTTTCGGCTTTTCGCCCTCGCTTTCTTTCGGCTGCAACGATTTATAAGAATCATACAGCTCTTGATATTCTTGCTTTCCTTTGTCTATTTCTTCATTCAATGTCTTTATTTCGTTGCTTAATGCTTTTTCTCTATTCTCTGCATCGGTCACTTCTTTATTGTATGACAAATTGCCACCTGTATAAGAAAATACTGATGACTCTGCATTTGCACCTTGTTTGTTTTTTGTTTCTTCGGTTTTGTCATGTGCCTCCTGAAGTTCCTTCTCTTTCTCTCTCCGCTCCAGCTCTTTGTCTGCCACTTCTCCTGCTTTCTCCTCAAGTTTCTCTTGGTATTTCTTGAGCTTCATTGTCTGCAACAGACTTTCGCAATATGCGTCAAGTGCCTTTGTGTTGTCGTTTATAAGTTCTCCCTCTGATGTAAGATCCGCAAGATAGTCTGGCACGATTTCTTTCAGTTCTTTCAGTGCTTTCTTCCTTTCGCTTAGTGCTATGGTGTTGTCGTGTACTCTTTCTGATAGTGTTTTGATTTTTCCTTCCTGCTTACTGTATTCTGCCGTTGCTTCCTTGTTGGCTTGCTGTAATGCTGTTATGCTTTTCTTTGCCTCGTTCATGTTAGAAACAAGGTCATAAATGGCTGTTGCCAACATCGTCACTGCGGCAATTGCCACTCCCCACGGATTCGACATTATCGCCACTTTCAACTTCTTGAATGTGGTGATCAACGTCTCATTTACGAATATCTGTGTCTTTGTCGTTGCGATATGCACAAGCTGTTTGGCGTTCAACGCTACCAAGGCAACGCCAAGCCCGACAAGCACTGCTTTATAATTGTTTACGAATGTCACGAGCGAGCTCAGCAACTTCACCATCACGCTTCCTGCGGATATTGCGTATTTACCCACTGGCAATAGCTTTTCTCCGAGCTCTACTGATAGTTCGTGGAAGTGCTTTTGCGCTTTCTCAATTTGCGCCTGTACGGTTTCGTTCATAGTGTTGAACTCGTCTATCACACTCGTGCCTTCTTCGTATGCTTCTGTTGCTAACTGCTGTGCTTCCGTAACTTCATCCAAATGTGCCGCTAAGGTTGACAATACTCCCACTGCTCGTGTTCCGTTCAAATTCATTTCCTGGAACATTGGCGCCATGTCTGCAAATCCGCCTCGCTCTTGCATTGCACTCAAAAACTTCATCAGTGCTGCGTTGGCATCGGTGTTTAGAAGCTCCGTGAACTCTTCCACATCCTGTCCGGCAACTGTGGCGTATCTTGCCGTGTCCTGGAACATCTTTGTTACCAACTGACTTATTACCGTCGATGATGTCGCCATCTCTTGCTGGTTCTGACTCAGTGCGGATCCAAGTCCCATCAACTGTGCTTGCGTGAACTTCGCCATGTTGCCCACGCCTCCTACTTTCGACAGAAAGTCTACTACTTCTCCTGCTGCTGCTGATGAGTTCTGCGCTATCTCGTTTAGTGCGGATCCTGTCGCTAACATGGCTCCGCGCAATCCTTTCTCTTTGTCCTCGCCGAACATCACTGCCAACTTT
>JAJPZC010000194.1 GCA_021204585.1 Clostridia bacterium | reverse complement strand
ACGAGATCCGCACCATTACCAATGAACTCTTCGACTCCCCGGAGGGGGAGACGAAAGCACGCCTCAAGGACAAGGCAGACAACCTCATACGGAAGTACGGCTGGGATGCCGTATACCCGGCATGGAAGGAGTATCTGTTTACCTGCGACACGCCTGACAAGGTGTATGACTACGCCCTGCGTTACATATACTATGACGGCCTGGAGCACAAGGTGCGGGACCCCTACGACTTCCTGGGCTACGTCATGTACCGCCTGGGGCCGGACAACCCGTACAGGAAGGGGGATGCCTTCCTGGACCTGGGGATTGAGATGGTCTCAAAGTCCGGACGCCGTGAGGCTGCGGGGCGCTACAATCCCTACTACAAGCCTACCAAAGACCCCATGGTCCTTGCGTGGGTAAGGATGTACAGGCAGGAGCTGGGCTGAGCCCAGCTTTTTGTTTGAGGGGCGGTAACCTACAAATAACCTACAAATGCTTGACGTGTAGGTTATCCAAGTGTATGATGTCAGGTGATCTTAATTGGGAATGCTGAATCCGGTTCCACCGGTAATATATGTGGAGATGTACAATTATGTATGAAGAGGCAATGAAGGCTATTCAGAGGGAGATAGATGGTCTTCCTAATGGATACATTTCAACCAAGGTAATTAAAGGCAAGGAACGTCACTATCTCCAGTACAGGGACAAAGAGACAAACAAACTGGTGAGCAAGTACATCCCGGATAATCAGTATGAGATTATCCGTGGTCAGTTGCGCAGGAAGAAGGAGCTTCAAAAGGAACTGACAGATCTTGCCAGTATTGCGTATGCAACTGATCGCGCATACATGTCCGTACCGGGTTCTGGCGATAATGACCTGTTCAAGTATGTCCAGACCGGGAGCAGCTTGCTTGAGATGGCTGATGCCGCAGTCGGTTTGCAGAAAAGGGACTGTTATAAGGAACTTGACCGGTATCTGCACAGCGTAAGGGACCCTAGAGTCTGCGCTCTGTACGGGCTCAGGCGTACAGGCAAGACTACGTTGATGTATCAGGCAATTCTGAGCATGTCTACTGATGAGCTGTCAAGAGCAGCATATATAATGGTTCAGCATGGAAATCGGATGGGAGATGTAAACGCGTGCCTGGAGACTTTGCATAGCTTGGGATATAAATACGTCTTTATAGATGAAATAACCCAGCTGGATGATTTCATAGACGGAAGTGCTTTCCTGGCTGATAAATATGCTGCGATGGGAATGAGAATTGTTTTATCCGGAACACATTCGCTTGGGTTCATGCTCACATCGCATGACCAGCTGTTTGACAGAGTGTATCTTATCCATACAACATGGATCTCATTTGCTGAACACTCCAGGCTTTTTGGTACAGAAGATGTTGATGACTATCTAAAACTCGGAGGTGTTTTATGGACAGGATCTCATGGACCGGGTTCTTCTGAAAATAATACCCGAGAGAATGTTTTCAGCAGTATAAGTGCAACTGACTTCTATATTAATACAGCTATTGCGGAGAATATTCAGCATTCGCTCAGATGCTGGCATGACGGGAATTCTTTCAGAAAACTCGAGGAATTGTATGACGCCAATGAACTTACAAGTGCCATCACCCGCATCATTGAAGATATGAATCATAGGTTCGCTGAGAAAGTCATTACTATAACCTTTACGAAGTCTTCGAATTTGTCTTCCACATATCAGATACTTAGATCAAGGAGCGATCCTCTTGCGGACGCAATAGATCGCCTTGACATGCACGCTATTGTGGAGGCTCTCAGACACCGGCTCAAAATTCTGAATAAGAATGAATTGACTGTCACAGTCACTGAAGACCATGCAACAGAAATTAAGCAGTACTTAAAGAGGCTGGAGTTTATTGCAGAAGTTCCGGTTGAGGCAAACTATTCACGCAGAGAAAATACGGAAAAAGTGCTCATAACCCAGCCTGGATTAAGATATAGCCAAGTTGAATACCTGATTACTTCAATTGAGAAAGATGGGGTTTATGCCGGGCTTTCTGAAAAGGAAAAGAGTGATCTGATAAAGCATATACTTGACAACGCAAAAGGCAGAATGCTTGAAGAGCTGGTATTGTTTGAAACGATGAACCGCATTGGCGACAAGGCTAAAGCATTCAAATACGAATCAGATATCGGTGAAGTAGACATGGTTGTCTATTATAAGGATACTGACACATGCAATCTGTATGAAATTAAGCATAGTGAGAAGCGTAACAGCCTTCAATTGACGCACCTGCTGAATAAGGATCTGTGCGGTGACATAGAGAAAGTATTCGGAACAATCAGTAAAAAGTATCTGCTGTACAGAGGGGATGATTTCCTTGAAGAGAATGGTATTCAATATCTGAATATCGCAACATTCTTAAAGCGGCTTCCTGAATCTGTCCTGGAGCAATAATCTACATTTAACCTACATTTAACCTACATTTAACCTACATTTAACCTACAGACCCGATAACTACAGATAACCTACATTCCTTCCGGATGTAGGTTACCTTCACCTTGGGCCCTTTATGGATTCATACAGAATCCCACACGGACAGGCATCGTGCAGTCTGCACTAAGGCACAGCGGCCCTGCTGCGGACGTGGGACAGAGGGGAGAGAGACAGGATTTCAACACTTGTGGGCAGTATGTTAAAATGTTTTGTGCACATTGCATAAAGCATGAAGTTGTCAAAATGGACGGCTTTTTCACATAATTGGCGGGATATATGGGACGGATCTCTATTGCGTATCGCAAAATTGGGTGGTATACTTTTGCATTGTAATGCCGGGGCGCCGCTGGGGGCGAAGACGGGGCGGCCTGCCGGAAACCAAGGGGAAAGACATGGATGAGGATAAAGTCAAGCATGCGGTGAGGATGTACACCAAGGACCTTGCAATGAGGAAGCAGTACCAGGCTGCTCCTTCAGAGGCGGCAAAGAGGCTGAGGCAGCTGTCGTTCTACTACATGTGGTATGACGGCTTCAGGGCGCCCAGGCTATCGGATGCAGAGATTCAGGAGTGCTATGCGGAGATGATCCGCGTGCAGCAGCAGATGGATCTCATGGACTGGTCGTACATACACAAGTGCACCATTAACAACGGCTTCAAGAGAATATGCCGCATACATGTGGACATGCTCCAGCACCTGCCCATAGACAAAGAGGACTGGGAATTCCTGGTGGAGCGCCTGCCGGATTTTGATCCCTTCAAGGAAGTCTGCAGGCAGAAGCTGGAAGAGATGAACGCACAGCAATAAGGGAAGACACCCGCAGACAGGAACTGCCGGGCGGCGGAAACCGAAGACATAATGAAAAGGCACTCCTTTTGCGGGGTGCCTTTAAGCTACATATGCGGTTTTCTGCAGGTCAGATGGTCTCTACGTTAATGAGGTTGGAGTTGCCGCTCTTGCCGTTGGGGGTGCCTCCGCAGAGGACTATGCGGTCTCCTTTCTGCACCAGGCCGGAGGCTATGGCTGCCTTCTTGGCATAATGGAAGAGGACATCCACGGAGTAGAACTCCTCGCTCATGACGGGTATGACGCCCCAGCTTAGAGCAAGCTTTCTGTATGCCTCCTCGGATGTGGTCATGCCTATGATGTCTATGTCCGGGCGGAAGCGGGATATCTTGCGGGCGGTGGCGCCGGTTCTGGTGCAGGCCACTATGACCTTTGCGCCTATGTCATGCGCCAGGGAGCAGGCGGCGTGCGATATGGCCTCTGAAAGGGTGGTGGTGAGGTAGTCGTTCGGGTCTATGTAGGCAATGTATGATGTCTCCTCGGCCATCTGGGCGATGCGGGCCATGGCCTTTACGGCTTCGGCGGGGTACTTGCCCACGGCGGTCTCGCCGGAAAGCATAATGGCGGAGGTTCCGTCATAGACGGCGTTCGCAACGTCGGATATCTCGGCTCTCGTGGGTCTGGGGTTGTTTATCATGGACTCCAGCATCTCCGTGGCCGTAATGGAGCGCTTGCCGCACAGGCGGCACTTGCGGATCATGGTCTTCTGGATGGAAGGGAGCTCCTCGTAAGGCACTTCGACCCCTAAGTCTCCGCGGGCAACCATTATGCCGTCTGCCTCTTCGAGGATGGCGTCCAGGTTGTTTATTCCGGCGCGGGACTCAATCTTTGCAATGAGGTCCACGGTGCCGTCCGGGTATCCCAAAGAGCGGATGTAGTTCTTTACGTCTATAATGTCCTGCGCGCAGGATACGAAGGAGCAGGCTATGAAATCAATGCCCTGTTCAATGCCGAACTGGATGTCTGAGCGGTCCTGGTCCGAAAGGTACGTGAGCTTGAGCTCCTTTTCCGGGAAGAACATGCTCTTGCGGTCCGAAAGGGTGCCGCCCACTATGGTCTTGCATATGACATTGGGGGGCTCAACCTTTTTGACCTCGAATATCATGAGGCCGTTGTTCAAAAGAATCCTGTCCCCGGGGTTCATCTGGTCGCAGATGCCCTTGAATGTTACGGACACCCTGTGCTTGTCTCCGACTATCTCGTCCGTTGTGAAGATGAACTCTTCGCCGTCCTTTATGACAACCTTGCCCTTCTCAAAGGTCTTTATTCTGAACTCGGGGCCCTTTGTGTCCAGCATAATGGCTATGGGCGCCTGCTTTTCCTCACGGACCTTCTTTACCGCCGCAATCTTTACTGCGTGCTCCTCATGCGTGCCGTGCGAGAAGTTGAGCCTCGCAACGTTCATTCCTGCGTCCACGAGGGATGCAAGCACATTGATGTCATCCGTAGCCGGTCCCAGCGTGCAGATGATCTTGGTCTTTTTCACGTGTTGGTTCTCCTGTTGACTTGTCATCTTCATCATAACCTCCGCTCCAAATCTTACCCCTTCATTCTATCCCAAAGCCCTTCAAAAAGCAAGAAAACAAATAGAGGTGCGCTCAAATGAGTTGATATTCCACTCAATTTGTGTTAAAGTTCAGTAGATCTGAGTTAGCCGTGCGGCTGCGGACCGGGAGACCGGGATGAGGAAAGTCCGAGTATCACAGGGCAGGACGCCTGTTAACGGCAGGTGGAGGCGACTCCAAGGAAAGTGAACAG
>JAJPZC010000093.1 GCA_021204585.1 Clostridia bacterium | reverse complement strand
AAATCATGTGCCCTCTCTGCCCCTCTGCGGCTGCCTTGATGCCGGCAGGTAACGGAGAGTATATACCACTTCACAGCCCAACGCAAACCAAAATGTGAACCAAATGCATATATCCCGTAATTATTTTTCCGGAGGCCGAAAAGGGCGCCTTGAGGGCGTCCTTATGTGTGTGTCTGGATATTGGTTATGCATGCGGACGGCCGCTTATACGAGATAACGGTTTATGGAGAGTGTGACAGGATGTTCATCTCTTATGCAGTCCAGGAACTCCTGCAGCTGGTCCGGGACGGAGGTCATGTACTTTCCTCCCTCCGGGGTTATGACAAGGCATACCAGGTCTGCAAGCTTGAGAATTACGGTTGTGTGGAAAAAGCGGTTGCTCACATCCGAACCATGACCTGCGACGCACTCCAGCGTGAAGACGTACTGCTCCTTGACAAAGTCCGTGAGCAGGCTCCCGAAGTCCTGGTCCGTGACCATGTCATCCATTTCTGCTTCGTACATCTCTTCATTTGCGCAGAGATCGCGTATATGCCTTGCTTCGTCCAGCAAATAGTCTGAGTCCGCCTCATCTGTCTCAACTTCCTTCAGCCATGCGTTCATGTAAACAAGCAGGGCTTTTCTGTTGTGTCCCAGCTGCTCCTCCACGCGGCTTGAGCCCGTCATGGACAGATCCAGTCCGGGATACCATTCGCTGAGTACGGAGTGCTCATACATGTCCTGGTACAGTTCATGGGATGAGTACATGACTTGAACAGCCTCTATAAGAGCAATTGAAAGAATCTCCTCATACTGGGCCGGGAATGCCTTCCTGATCCTGTCTTCCAGTCCGGGACAGAGCTGGCGCAGCAACTCGTATCCGCCCATGTTCTTTACAACGGCTGTTCTCTTCGACGCCAGAATTCTTTCCCCCTCTTCATTTGGCACAAAACCGTCCTCTCCCGTTATGCTTCCCACACATATGCCTGTCACTCTCTGCGAACGTCCCCTTGAAGACCTGCTCCACTGGGAAACATCCATAAACACATTGTAACGGCCGTCTGATTCAAGTATCCTTACATCGCCGAACTCCAGCGGCTTGAGTCTCTCTATTTCTTCCGGAATCATGTAATCCTCCTGTTCTGCCCCTCACAGGAGCCTCTAAAGCCTCTCTGCGGGCCTCTTTGCAGGCCTCCATGAAAGGGGCTGTAAGTCTGCATAAGTCTAATGAAAAGGCCCCTGCGGGGAAGCAGGAGCCCGGGAAGTTACTTGCTCTGAATGTACTCGTCTATGGCTTTCGCAGCGGTCTTGCCTGCGCCCATGGCAAGGATTACCGTTGCCGCACCGGTTACGGCGTCTCCGCCTGCGTAGACGGCCTCTTTGGAGGTGAGGCCCGTGGCTTCCTCCACTATGATGCCGCCGTGGCGGTTTACCTCCAGACCCTGCGTGGTGTTCTTTATGAGAGGGTTGGGGGATGTGCCTATGGCCATTATGACGCAGTCCACGTCTATGACGTATTCGCTGCCGGGCACCTCAACGGGACGCCTGCGGCCGCGCTCATCCGGCTCTCCGAGTTCGCACTTGATGACCTTTATGCCGGTTACAAAGCCGTTCATGGGGTCTCTGCGGTTGTCCGGGTTGTTATAGCCTAAAATTTCCACGGGGTTGCGGAGGATCTGGAAGTCTATGCCCTCTTCCTTCGCATGCTCCACTTCCTCTGAACGGGCAGGGATTTCTGCCATGGAGCGGCGGTATACGATGTACACCTTCTCAGCTCCCAGGCGCAGGGCGGTGCGGGCTGCATCCATGGCAACGTTGCCGCCGCCGACTACTGCCACACGCTTTGCGTGCATTATGGGCGTTCTGGAGTCTCCCTTGTATGCCTTCATGAGATTGGAGCGGGTGAGGAACTCGTTGGCGGAATAAACGCCCTTGAGGCTCTCTCCGGGGATGCCCATAAATCTGGGCAGGCCGGCTCCGGAACCGATGAAGACGGCCTCGTAGCCCATTCCAAAGAGCTCATCCACGGTAAGGGTCTTGCCTATTACTATGTTGGTCTCCACATCAACGCCGTACTTCTTGAGGGTGTCCACTTCCTTCTGCACAATGCTCTTAGGCAAACGGAACTCCGGTATTCCGTATACGAGTACGCCGCCGGCGAGGTGCAGGGCCTCAAAGACGGTAACCTTATAGCCCTTCTTTGCAAGGTCTCCGGCGCATGTCAAGCCTGAGGGGCCGGAGCCTATGACTGCAACCTTGTGGCCGTTGGACTCAGGGATGACGGGCTCTCCCTTGAAGGTCTCATTGTGCCTGTCTGCAACGAAGCGCTCCAGACGGCCAATGCCCACGGGCTCAAACTTGATGCCAAGGGTGCACTTGCTCTCGCACTGGGTCTCCTGGGGGCACACTCTTCCGCACACTGCGGGAAGGGAAGAGCTGGCAGAGATTATCTGGTATGCGCCCTCAAAGTCCTTCTCCTTGATGCGGCCTATGAAATCCGGTATGGAGATGTTCACGGGGCATCCGGAGATGCAAGGCTTGTTCTTGCAGTTCAGGCACCTCTGCGCCTCTGCAACTGCCACTTCTTCTGTATATCCGAGGGCCACTTCGCTGAAGTTGTGTGCTCTCACTTCCGGTGCCTGCACCGGCATCTCATGCTTCTTGGGGTTGATTGCCATAGCTTACTGCACCTCCTTCTTGAAGAGATTGCAATAGCTCTCCCTTTCTCCCTTCTCAAACTCCGCATACATGGAGCCCCTGGCCATGGCCTCGTCGAAGTCCACTTCAAAGCCGTCAAAGTCAGGCCCGTCCACGCACGCAAATTTGGTCTTGCCGCCTACCGTAAGCCTGCATCCGCCGCACATTCCCGTGCCGTCTATCATTATAGGGTTCATGGAAACGTCCGTGGGAACCCCGTACGGCTTCGTTGTGGCCACAACGAACTTCATCATGATGACAGGCCCTATGGCTATGACCTTGTCATACGCCTCTCCTGCGTCTATGGCCTCTTTGAGGGGCACGGTAACTACTCCCTGGCGGCCGTATGAGCCGTCATCCGTCATCATAGTGAACTTGTCCGAACACTCCTTGAACTCGTCCTCAAGAATAACTAAGTCCTTGTTTCTGAAGCCCACGATGGAGTGCACCTCGCATCCGAGAGAGTGGAACTTCTGCGCCACGGGAAGAGCAATGGCGCATCCTACGCCTCCGCCCACTATGCAGACCTTCTTGACCCCGTCTGTCTTCGTAGGGCACCCTAAGGGGCCCACAAAGTCCTGTATATACTCTCCTTCCTGCTTGTCATTGAGCCTCATCGTAGTCCCGCCGACAACCTGGAATATGATCCTGACCGTTCCTTTCTCCCTGTCATACCCTGCAACGGTTAAAGGGATCCTTTCCCCGTCCTCGTCCACGCGCAGGATGATGAACTGCCCGGCCTCCGCCTTTCTGGCCACCAGGGGCGCATCTATGTCCATCATGGTGACCGTAGGATTAAGCACACGCTTTGTGACAATCCTGTACATCTTAATGCTCCTTAAACCAAACCTGTATCTTCATTCCAAGCCACACCTTCCCTGTGGCCTTCATCTGCATCCAATTATACCAACCTGCACCGATTTATGCAACAAAAAATTGCCCCTGCGGGAAGCCTCATAATCCGCTACTTGTTACTGTTCACAGGGGTCTAAAACGGTGCAAACCGGGTGAAATGGCAAAATTTTGTGAACAATCGTTTGTAAATTCACAAACAATCGTTCGTACGCTTTAGCTCTTTAATGTACTAAAGTACTTGTTTCCAATACAGAAAGGTCTGCCTGAACCGGGTGCCCGGCCAGGGTCTGCATGCGTGGTTACGGGCCGTACAGCCATACAATCCCCTCCTGTACCTCTGTGTGCTTCATATGCACAAAGGTGCCGCACTATGCAGAATATACTGGGTTAAAATGAAGGCTGTTACAGCGTATCTGGAGGGCTGTATGAAGGGCTATGCAGTGAGGCTGGCGTGGGCGTGAGAGGGGCTGTTTGGATAACTCTGGCCGGCCTGGAGGAGTGATAATTTTGTCATATTTGCGCCGGATTTGACTATATTATCATGAACGGGTTCTCCCTCCACCCTCTTTATAGGCCCGTGCGTGAGCCGTATGAGCCTCCGGGCGGAGGGTTTTATGAGTGAGGAAAAGGCCACAGCCTTTTAAAGAGCCGTGACCTTTGTCACTAGGTTAAGCCTGCGCAGTGCGGCCAGATGTGGGGGGTGCTGCACGGATGTGCAGCAAGGGCCGCAGGGCGGGGCGGATTAAGCCTCTGTTGAGGTTGCTTCAGCTGCGTGAGCTGTAGTCTTGTTGAGCTTTCCGAAGCAGGCAACAACTGCAACAATCGCAGATAAGAAATAGAAGATTATGCCGGCCATGGAAGGTCCGAATGCTGCAAGCTCAGATGCCGGAGGCGTTGTGGGAATGAACCACATGTCTGCGAAGAGAGGAACTCTTTCAAGGATGTAGATGCATGCGGCTGCGGACATGAGAACGGCTGCGGCGAGAACGAATACCACAGGGATGCGGCTGTCCATCTTGTCTGCCACTATGGGGCCACCGATTAAGAGGATGACTGCGATCACTGCAAATACGATGGGAAGTGCATTGGTTGATGTTGCAGAGTAATATCCGGTGCTGGAATTTACGCAATAGATGATGAGAGCTACGAGGGAGAGCACTCCTGCTGCACAGGAAAGCCACCCGAAAAGCGTCTGCTTCTTAATCATGTTCATCATAATTTAGCCCTCCTTCTTCTTCTTTGCTGCAAGAACTTCCAATACTACGTATGCAACGGCGGACAGTCCGAGAAGCGTTCCTACTACTGCCTCTGCGGCGGTGTAAGCAACTCTCCATGAAGACCACAGGCGTACTGCATGGGTTGTGGAGTTGGTGCCGTTCATTATTGCAGAGTTGACCATCGAGTACAGAGCGAACTTGATGTCAAGCTTTACTGCTGCGCAGATGTTGGCGTCCTTGCTGAGGTTGTTTGCACTCCAGTAATTGATTCCCTGGTTGCCGAATCCGCAGAAGCAGCATGTTCCTGCAAGCAGGGACTCCTTCGGAGCTGCTATGGATGCAACGTTCGTGAAGTCTGTTACGTTGTATCCCTTGAAGCCCCACTCACCACGGAGTATGGTCATCATGACTGCATAGTTTGCGGATGATGCAGTGGCGCCGATCTTGTTGTAAGATGTCATGATGCCGTTGCACATCTCTTTGTAGCCGTATGAGTAATCCTGGATGCCGTACTCTGAGATAACTGATGAAAGCTTCGATGAATCTGAAGACAGGTAGAATGATGCGGGCTTGCCGGTTCCGACGATGGCTATCTCGAAGTTTCTGAGCTCCATCTCACGGGCCTTCTGCTCATTCTCGAATACTGCTATTCCTGAACGGTTGATTTCCTGGTCGTTGAATGCATAGTGCTTGAGGTTTACGAGAACGCCCTTCTCCTGTGCGCCCTGTACCTGTGCACTTGCCGTCATGCCGGAAAGGATGGGATCCTCTGAGAAGTACTCAGATCCGCGGCCGTTGTATGCTGTCCTGTGGAGGTTGCATGCGGGGCCTATCATAAGAGGAAGCTCAAGTGAGAGAGCACTCTCGCCGAGAACTATCTCGCCGTTCCTGTAGTTGAGCTCTTTGTTCCAGGTGTATGCAAGATTCGTTGAGGAAGGAACAAACCTCATGCTGTAATCTCCGTAGGTGTATCCGTTGGAGGAATCAGGGTTCTTTGTATTGGTGTCCTTCCAGGCCTCGCCCCTGTAAGAACCCTCGCTTAAATAATGTCCGTCTGATCCGTTAGGGCCGTCATCTGTTGTGTTGCCGGCATATCCGATTGAGGATATGGGATAGATCTGGTGGAATGCGTATGCTGCGAAGTCAAGGAACTCATCGAATCCGATCTGGTCGATCAGTGCATCCCAGTTTTCATCATCCCAGCTTGCTTCTGCCATGTCATAGATGGAGAGACTCGTTTCCGTGCTGCCCCATACATATCCGGATGTGTCATTGTCATCGCTCTGCGTTGTCTGTACTGTGTAGAAATCATCAGAGAGCTGCTGCTTCAGAAGATCGCTTGTGTTGTTTGCACTGATTCCGGAGTATGTCTTGGGATATGTGCCTGTCCAGTCAGATCTGGAAAGGTATGTGACGGGATTGCTGCTGTCGAATGCGTTGAAGTCCATAGCGAACTGGCCGGTTGTGAGCTGGTTGGTGATGGTCTTTCCTGTCTCGCTTGTGGAGTATGTTGTGCAGTCTACATCATTTGTAGAGGTGCCTGTAGGCACATTGCTGGATTCATTCTGATATGTCCACTTAACAGCCATGCTTGCATCGCCAAGAGAGCCATATTCTGATGAATTTGTTGCAGCAAGAACATTGTTAACTGCATCATGAGCGTCTGTGCCAAGGGCGAGATAGTAATCACCGTAGTCCATGATGTATGTTGCGGCCTTCTGGTAATCATATGTTGCCAGATTGGAAAGGTCTACATGCATGACGATTTCTTCACTGCCGCCTTCCGTAGCGCCCTCTTCTTTTCCTGCAAGAGTGCCTGTCTTCTCATAATCAAGAAGCTGGATTGCAGACTTCTCTACGCCATTGGTCTTGTCATAGGATGTATACGGAGCCTGTGCATAAAGCTCTACAACAGACTTCCCGGCAACATCGCCCGTGTTGGTTACTTTTACGGTAACTTCCACATCTGAGTCACGTTTGAGTTCGCCTAATTTTACGGCCGTTCCTGAGGTGATGTCCTTTCCGTCAATCGTAACGCTCTCGATTTCCTGCTTGAATGTCGTGTAGGAAAGTCCGTAGCCGAATGTGTAAGTTACTTCATCATCATAATTCCACTTTGTGGCTGTGGATGAGGAAACATCACGGCTGTCAGATGTCTTTGATGAAGCGTGGGAATCTTCATTTACGACAGAATCATAATAACGGGTCTCATAGTAACGGTATCCGGTGTAGATGCCCTCTGCCTGGATGAGGTAGCTGTTTTTCTCTACGTCAGGAAGTCCGCTTGTGTCCGTCCAGGGAGTGTCATCGCCGAAGTTCATCATTGCGGGGTTGACTGCTGTGTTTACGGCGTATGTGTCCCCGAGGTGTCCGGAGGGGTTGACCTCTCCCATGAGAACGCGTGCTACGGAATGGAATCCTACGGCGCCGGGATAGCCTATCCAGAGGATTGCGTCAATCTTGTCATCATTTACGAGAGACTGGATCTCCATCTGCTGCGTGTTGTTGATGAGCACGATTGTCTTGGAGAAATTGCTCTCTGCATAGCTGATGATATTTTTTTCATCCTGGGAAAGTCCGAGGATGTTGCCGCTGTCTGACTTCTCGCTGGATGATGCCTTCTCGTTGTATCCTGCATCGCCGGGACGGTACTCGTCAGACTCGCCGCCGGGACGTCCAACAACAACTATTGCTGTGGAATAGTTGCTGTTCTCTGTATTCCATTTGGTGTTGTTCTTGGAAAGCTGGTCTGTTGTAAGCTCAAATACTCTGTCGGTATCCTCAAGCTCAGAATATGCGGGGCTTGCGCCTGCAAATCCGGATGCCTGTGCCCAGCTTAAGCCGTTGAGATAGGTCATGTATGCAGACTTCATTTCGGGGTTGACACTTAAGCCTTCAGCCTCGAATGCGTCATAAATCTGGTTGTCGTTTACTGCCTTCACATCGGGAATGCTGCCCATGTTGTTGCCGTATATGGGAGCATATGCGCGGAGGCCCAAAAGTGTTACCTTTGTCTCTGTGCTGTTACTGCTTGTGTCAAGAGGCAGAGCCTTGTCCTTATTCTTGAGAAGAACTATGGACTCGTCTGTAGACTGAATGCCCCAGTCGTAAAGCGTTTTGTAAGCTGTCTCGGCATCCGTGAACTCGGAATCATAGATCCAGTCCGAATCCTGCACGTTGTCGGTTACAATTGCGGTACTCTTTGTGCCAAGGTTGGAGTCAAGGGAAACGGAATATTTCTCCATTACGACTCCAAGCGTGATGCACACGCAGATGAGAACACCGAAAACAGCTGTCAGACCACGAAAGATCTTTGCAAGTTTTGCCATTGTGTTCCTCCTTATTTATTCTGCGGGTTATGGTAAAGCAGCCTTGCTCAATTGGCTCAGGGCAAAGCCATGTTTAGCATGAAATCTGTCATTTTCGGAAACGGGCCGTATTGCAATTAAGCAGGAGGCAAGATTGCAGCCCGTACAGTAAAAAAGACCTCCCGCAAAGGGAAGCCTTTCTATGCACATGCAGTGCAGCCGCATTATATAAATATGTATACAGGGAGGTGCATAGGGCCGCTTGTGACGCCCGGCAGCTGACGGCCGTCCGGGTCCGCAGGCGATGTTCCGCAGGGACAGAGATTATGGACGCAGCGGGTCTGAGATTTTGCGCATTCCGGCCTTAGGCTGGGCAAGGGCTTCGGCCTTGTGGCCTTCGGGGATGACTATCTCGGATATGAAGAGCTCATCCTGGGTGCGCATGTAGACCTTGCCGCCGTACCTCTGGGCTATGTAGCGCATGCTCTTTGAGCCGAAGCCGTGCAGGCCGGAAGCTGCGTTGGGCGAGATGGGAAGGCCGTCCTCGAACTGGACGGGATGGCTGCAGTAGTTCTCGCAGTGTATGCGCACGTATCCTGCCATGCGGGCTATGTTCATGCGTATGAAGCGCTTCCCCGGGTCCTCCTCCTTGGTGCTCCCTATGGCGTTGTCCAGCATGTTGCCGAAGAGGGCGGAGATGTCCGTGGGGTTCATGAAGTTGAGCCCCTCGCCGTCCGTCATGTAGGTGAGCTTTATCTCATGCCCTTCGCAAAGGAGCGCCTTCTCCGTGAGGATCACGTCCAGGGCGTCGTTGCCGGTCTTTGCTATGTTGCTGTATATCATGACGGCGTCCTCGAGTTCATCCAGATACTTATTGCCGTCCTCCGATTTCATTACCTTTCTAAGAGTGCCTATCTGGTGCTTTAAGTCATGGCACTTGTAGTTGATTATGTCCACGGTGTCGCTTGCGATCTTCTGCTGCTTACTTTGGTTCACCAGCATGTCCTGCAGTGTCTTGTTGCCCACCTCCAGCTCTATGCTCTTTCTGAGGACGCTCTCCTTCTGCGTGAAGCCGTACTGCACGAAAAGCACAAGCACGCAGGCTATGACGGAATAGACACTGTAGTATACGGTGTGGTTGTCATACTCTCCCACGAGGTCATAGAGGAATACGGTAAGGAACAGCACAAGGAATGAGACTATTATGACAGCCGTGTTGTCTCCGGATACCTCGTAGTCCTTGCGCCTGAAGGAGAAGCCGAAAAAGACGGCAAGGTATACGGCGAGGTATATGCCAATGTACACAAAGGCCATGGCGACGTCTGAGATGGCCACAAGGATGCTGAAGATCAGCACTATGGACCAGGCGGTGTGCTGCGCGGCCCATGCGGAGAGGGTGTAGAAGCAGCAGGAGCGGAACTTAACCTTGAACAGGAACCAGGCCGAACAGATGCACAGGGCGCAGATGACAAGGTACGTCATGTTGAAGACGCCGATGTTGAGCTCCGGGATAAATACCGTTACGGGAGACAGAACCAGAAGGCCAGACAGGCGGTACCAGAAAGCCGGGCGCTTTTCAAAGTGACGCATGAGCACCATTTCAAGCACGAAGATCTCCACGAAAAAGGTTGCGTACCCGAAATACTGTATAAGAAAAAGGGGGTTGGATAACATCAGTCAGTACTCCCGGGGATCTTTGCAGAGCCCATCTTGCCTATATACGACATGAGGTCATCCAGGAAAGCCTTCCTTCTGCTCCGGCTTATGAGGATGGCCTTGTCCACGCCGTCCAATGTCACCGTGAGCGCATTGGAGTCCACCTTCACCACGTACCGCAGGTTCACTATGTAGCTGTTGTGGCACCTTGAGAAAGTGTTCATGTCCAGGCTGTCCTGGACGTCCTTCATAGCGCCTCTGAAGGAGATTACGTCCGTCCTGGTGTGGATGTAGATGTAATGGCTTATGACCTCTATGTACAGGATGTCCGCATACGACACACGCTGCATGGTGTTGTTCACGTTGAACCATGCAAACTCCTTCATCCTGTCCTGCTTCATGCCGGAGATCTTCTTGAGCTCCGAAGCCACTTCATAATACCCCACGGGCTTCACCAGGAAGTCCATGGCGTTGACCCTGTACCCCTTGAGGGCGAACTGTGCGAGGTTGGTGACGAATATTATGCTCACCACCTGGTCTATCCCGCCCCGCAGGCGCTCTGCAATTGTCATGCCGTCCATAAGAGGCATGTCTATGTCCAGAAAGACCGCATCATAGTCATTCGGGTAGTCCGTTAAAAAATCCACCCCATTCAAAAAGACGGAGCAGACGCATGCCTCTCCGCTTTCCACGGCAAACTGGCCGACATAGCGCTTAAGCTCATCAGCCTGGTCTGCCTCGTTCTCCACTACAGCTATTTTCAGCATTCTCTCCTATACCCTAGCACTTTGCTCCGTTAGTCTGTCCGGCAACACTTTCCCCCCACCGTACGCAAACCTCAGACAGCAAAATCAGCACCAAATGCCATCTTGTATTTTAACCATGCGCAGGTCATTTGTCAATAGTCATTGAGCACGTATAGACACCCGAATCCACTTATAAACTGTTGTTTGCAAACAGCCGCCCGCCTCACTGCCCAAGGCTTGAACAGAGCCGGATTTTGGAAAAGCCCCGCAGATATATTCAATCCACGATCTTTTCAGCAAATGAGAAAGAGAGCATCCAAACGGATACTCCCTTTCCCATATATTATACTGAATTTGCCTTAATCTTGGTTGTACGGAAGGTTCTCGCGCCCCACTTTGTGAAAACACTATAGCACACCGGATGCAGGAAAGTCAATATATACCTGCAAATTTTCGTGCATATTTGCAACCTGATTTATGATTTTGCTCCATGCTAACACACAAATAAGACAGATCTTTGAAGATTGTCTCGCTTTGCATAAGAAGGCATCTGCATATCCGGACAGATGCCTTCCCCCGTATATATGGCGTACTGGTTTAGAGTAATCTTTGCAAGAAGCTTATCCTTCCAAAGCCGGGGCGCCGCAGGCTATATGCCGGCGGTGCCGGAGCTGGTGCAGGACTTATTCGTAGTCCACTACTTCCGTCCATCGGCGCAGGAGGGCGTCCTCTTCAGGGATGGCCTTGGCAAGGCGGGCGGCGGCAACGATGGGTATCCAGCGCTGCACGTACTGGATGGCGGTGTCGCTCTTGCGGCAATAGAGGCGCAGGTACTTCTCGGCTATGTCGCCCTTGCCCGCAAGATAGAACAGCAGGTAGGTGTTTGCCACATCGGCGGAAGCGTTGCCCTGGGTGGCGTGCGCCCAGTCTATGATGTACGGCCCGTTCTTTGTAAGGATGATGTTCGTGGGGTTGAAGTCCCCGTGCAGCAAGCTAACATGCTTGGGCATGGAGTCCAGGCGGGTGTGAAGTTCGTAGCGGGTGGTGGCATCAAGCTTCGCTGCAGAGATGCGCGCCTGGGTCTTGTCCTTGTACTTGTTGAGAAGAGGCACCCGCTTGGAAAGGACCTGGATCTGCAGGTCCGTGAACATCTCCAGGTATGAGTCCAGGCTGTCCGGGTCTGCGTCCATGGCATCCTGCAGTGTCTGGCCGTCTATGTAGTCCAGAAGGATGGCCCACTGTCCGTTCACCACCTCTATGCCCTGTATCTTGGGTATGTTGAGACATGTCTCTTCCACACGGGCGTGGTTTAAAGCCTCGTTAAGGATGTCCGCCTTGGAGTACGTGGCGTCAAAGCGCTTTATGAGGGTGTCTCCCTGGCGGTATATGGTCTTGCCCGCCGTCTCAAGTATCGTTGTCATTTTCTCAGTCTTCATAATTTCTCCCTGTATTGCCCACAGACAGAAGGCACCGGCTCTGGCCTTGGGATTATGTGTCCGCAGGGCCGGAAGAGCTTGCAGAGCCTGCACGGGCTCATATGAGTGCGCTGCGCATGGCTTGCGTGTGGGCTTCGTTTGTAATATAGCACAGTTTCGTATGCTTTGGAAACGGGGTTTGTGCTCCGGACGGGGCGAGGCGCCGGGGTCAGACGGTCTCGGAGTTGTTGCCGTAGAATGAGTTGAGGTACATCTGGCGTATCTCGCTCATGAGCGGGTAGCGGGGATTGGCGCCGGTGCACTGGTCATCGAAGGCCAGCTCAGTCATCTCGTCCAGGCTGGAGAGGAAGGTCTGCTCATCTATGCCGTATGCGCGGATGGAGGACTTGATGCCTGTCTTTTCCTTGAGGTCCTCTATGGCTGCAATAAGGGCCTCCACCTTTTCGTCATCCGTGGTGCCGCCAAGCCCTAAGGCCTCGGCTATCTCTGCGTAGCGGCGCTTTGCATGAGGGTATTCGTACTGCGGGAAGGTGCCCATCTTGGTGGGAGCGTCTGAGGAGTTGAAGCGGATGACCTGCTGGATTACGAGGGCGTTGGCAATGCCGTGCGGCAGATGGTGGAATGCGCCAAGCTTGTGCGCCATGGAGTGCGAGACGCCAAGGAAGGCGTTTGCGAAGGCCATGCCGGCCATTGTGGCGGCGTTGGCCATCTTCTCGCGGGCTTCGATGTTGGAGCCGTCTGCATATGCTATTGGCAGGTACTTGAAGATTACCTTGAGTGCCTGCAGGGCGAGGCCGTCCGTGTAGTCCGTGGCCATAACGGAGACGTATGCCTCCAGGGCATGCGTTACGGCATCTATGCCGGAGGCAGAAGTGAGCCTCTTGGGGGCTGTCATGTGCAGGTCTGCGTCTATTATGGCCATGTTGGGCATGAGCTCATAATCTGCGAGGGGGTACTTCACGCCTGTGGACTCATCCGTTATGACGGCAAATGGTGTCACCTCGGAGCCGGTGCCGGCTGAGGTGGGGATGGCAATGAAGCATGCCTTCTCGCCCATCTTCGGGAAGGTGTACACACGCTTGCGGATGTCTATGAACCTCATGGCCATATCCATGAAGTCTGCCTCCGGGTGCTCATACAGCACCCACATAATCTTCGCGGCATCCATGGCGGAGCCGCCGCCGAGAGCAATTATGGTGTCCGGCTCAAAGGAGGCCATCTGCTTTGCGCCCTCCTTGGCGCAGGCAAGAGTGGGGTCCGGGGCGACGTCAAAGAAGGTCGCATGCTGCACTCCCATCTCGTCCAGCTTGTCCGTTATGCACTTCGTGAAGCCGCTCTTGTACAGGAAGGAGTCCGTTACGATGAATGCCTTCTTTTTGCCCATTACGTCTTTCAGCTCCTGCAGGGCGACAGGCAGGCAGCCCTTCTTTATATACACCTTCTGAGGCGCTCTGAACCACAGCATGTTCTCTCTCCTTTCCGCGACAGTCTTGATATTCAAGAGGTGCTTCACCCCTACGTTCTCCGATACGGAGTTGCCGCCCCATGAACCGCATCCCAATGTGAGGGACGGGGCCAGCTTGAAGTTGTACAGGTCTCCTATGCCGCCGTGCGAGGAGGGTGTGTTTATGAGTATCCTGCATGTCTTCATGCGCTCTGCGAACTCATCTATCCTGTCCTTTGCAGCCTGCACGTCCGCATACAGGGATGATGTGTGGCCCAGGCCGCCGTCATCTATGAGCTTACATGCCTTTTTGAGGGCGTCCTCAAAGTCCGCCGCCCTGTACATTGCAAGGACGGGTGAGAGCTTCTCATGAGCAAACTCCTCCGAGATGTCCGTGGACTCCACTTCGCCTATGAGTATCTTCGTTTTATCCGGAACAGTCACCCCTGCGAGGGCGGCAATTGCGGCCGCCTTCTGGCCCACTATCCTTGAGTTCACGGAGCCGTTTATGATGATTGTCTTGCGCACTTTGTCCAGCTCCTCCCCCTCCAGGAAGTAGCATCCGCGGGCCGCGAACTCCTCACGGACAACGTCATACACTTTGTCCAGCACTATTACGGACTGCTCCGAGGCGCATATCATGCCGTTGTCAAAGGTCTTGCTGTGTATTATTGAGTTCACGGCAAGAAGCACGTTGGCCGTGTCATCTATTATGGCGGGCGTGTTCCCGGCTCCGACGCCAATGGCGGGCTTGCCGGAAGAGTATGCCGCACGCACCATTCCGGGGCCGCCTGTTGCAAGTATTATGTCTGACTCCTTCATAAGAAGGTTGGTCATGTCCAGAGCCGGGGTGTCTATCCAGCTTATGATTCCCTCAGGGGCGCCGGCAGCAACTGCTGCCTCATACACAACCTTTGCGGCTGCGATTGTAGAGGCTTTTGCCCTGGGGTGAGGGCTTATGATGCACCCGTTGCGGGTCTTGAGGCAAAGCAGAGTCTTGAAGATGGCTGTTGACGTGGGGTTGGTTGTAGGGATTACTGCACCCACAAGCCCTACGGGCTCTGCGTACTTCCTTATGCCGTACGCCTTGTCCTCCTCCACCAGGCCGCATGTCTTCACGTCCTTGTACTTGTTGTATATGTACTCTGCGGCATAGTGGTTCTTGATGACCTTGTCCTCCACCACTCCCATGCCTGTCTCCTGCACGGCAAGCTTTGCAAGAGGGATCCTCTCCCTGTTCGCCGCCAGCGCACATGCGCGGAATATGGCGTCTACCTGCTCCTGCGTATACGTGGCATACCTTTCCTGCGCCGCTCTCACGCGGGCTATCTCGGCCTCCAGCTTCTCCACGCTGTCGCATACGCCATAGCTCAACTTGAATTCCATATGTACACCTCCCTGAGGTACGTATTGTCTTGTGCCAACTGCCGGCTCTTCAGCCGGCCTCTCCCATGCCCTGCAGCCCGAGGTGCCGCATCCTTAGGCATGTAATTCGATAAATTTTTATCTATTGAATTCGATAAAAGAATATCTAATAGCCTCCCAAAAAGCAACTCTTTGAGAACACAATCTTACCGGCCGGAATTTCCTGTTACAAACTAACAATACCTGTTAGTTCCGTTCTCTTTGGGCCTCTGCGGGCACCAAAAAGGGCGCCGCATCTGAGATACAGCGTCCTTGAAGCTTTGTTATGATGTCTACAGCGGGACAGTAATAGTCTGGTGACCGTTATGCGAACAGCCTGGATACCGTGCTGTCCAGCTCTGCATATGCGGCCTGGAGGGCGTCCTTGTCCGGTGTGGAGATTATGTCCTTCACAATGGATATGGCCCTCTGGGCTCCTTGAGAGCCGTAATACGGAATGGGGAACTGCTCTACATACTGGGTCATGAAGCGGCGCTTGCCGGAATAGAGCTTTGTGTTGAAACGGAGGTCGTAGTAGCGCTCTATGAAGGTGCTGTTGGCAACGGCAAGAGCGAGGTATACGACGTCATCCGGAGTGTCCGGGCTGATGTCTATCCAGTAGCAGTCTCCGTTCACGACCGCCCCTGTGGTGTCCAGCCAGAATTCAGGGTGCTCTGAGATGTCCCGGAAGACTATCTTTCTGTCCTGCCAGGAGTCCGGGTTCTGGGGCACCCAGATCTCATACCACTTGCGGCCGGCACCCTTGAGATAAGCTCTGGAGGAGAGCTGGTCATAGTGTGTCAGAAGATAGGTTCTGGAGGCCGGGTATTCGTCCAGGTCGCAGGCTGTCCTGCGGCCGTCCTCTGTCGTGCTGGTATATAGCACCTTCCACTGCTCTGCGTTGTTGGGGATGATATGCCCTGCGTTGCGATGGGTTATGAGGGGCCTTAGGAGCTCCATGTCCTTGAGGTCTGAGCCTATGAAGACGTTGTCCGCCGTGGTCTTTATGCCTACCCGCACCTTGCCAATGTCCTTGAACCGTTCCCATGTGTTTGCGTCCGCACGGGAGAGCCATGAGACAGACTCCTGAGTCTTGAGGGTCCAGAGAGCATCCTTTGCCGCGCCCTGCAGGGTGCCACGCTGCACCTTGTAATGCCTTCCGTCCGGAGTCCTGCATACGCAGGGAGCCTTAAGGGCGTCCAGGATGCTGCCAGCTTCCGTGGTTGCATCCTCGTCTGTCTCGTATACGGATGTGAAGGATACGGCATCCCCGTCCTCAGTTTTGCCGGGTGAAAAGACGAGTATGCAGGGCAGCACCGATGCGCTGAACAGCATTGTGTCCCCCAGGTCCACTATCTCACGCACGGAGTAATTCTCCAGCATGAAGTTGCGCACGCTGCATCCGCTGCGGATGGAGAGGAACTTGTTGGACGTTATGAATCCTGCCATGCCGCCTTCCGCAAGGACTTTGCCTGCGGCAAGGAGGAAGGCGTAGTACATGTCCACACGGCCCTTCAATGAGAGCCGCTCCGCTATCTCCTGCGCCTTGTGCGTGCCCAGTATCTGTGTGCGCACATACGGAGGGTTGGCTATTATGAGGTCATATGAGCCAGCCGTGCCGCTTGCTACGGCCTCCAGGAAGTCTTCATTGAGAATCCTTACAGAGACCTCCGGGAAATCACCGGAAAGCCTTGCCTCTGCGGCTTCCGCTGCAGCGGAGTCTGTCTCATAGCCCGTAACGGCAATGCTGCAGCCGCAGTATCTCTCCCTCACAAGGCTTGCAAGCGCAGCTATAAGGTCTCCGCCGCCTGCAGCAGGGTCCAGGATGCGTATCCGGCGGCTCTGCGGGCGCCAGTCCTTAAGCATCTCACGGGCCAGGAAGTCTGCCATGGGATCCGGCGTGTACACTACGCCGTTCTTCTTCTGCATTGTGGTTTCTGCGTACCTCATTCCGGACCTCCTTTCAAGTCTTGTATGATATGCGCATGCGGTGCATGCGGGTCAGTTGTCTTCTGCGGGGAAGGCGCCCATGCAGGGGGTGCCGTGGGATATCTCCAGACGGCCTGCGAGGCGGTCTGTGAGGGCGGCGTCGAAGGATGCAATGTCCTTGGTTTTCAGGCGCACAATGAAGGTTACCTTGTCCTCGTAGAGGGTGTCCAGAAGCTCACAGGGACTGGCGGAGATTATAATGTTTGCGGCCTTAACCTGCGCATAGTCCAGGGTGTATCTGTTTTCCGCACAGAGCTCATACAGGACCCGCTTTGCTGCGGAGAGGTTCTCCGCAGTGCAGCCGGAGTAGGCGCGGACTAAGCCTCCTGCGCCCAGTTTTATGCCTCCGAAGTACCTGGTTACTACCACTGCGCACTGGCGAAGATTGTTGCTGCGGATGACATCAAGGATGGGCATCCCTGCTGTGCCCTGGGGTTCGCCGTCATCGGAGAAGCGCAGCAGGTTCCCTGCATCATCGCCCACAAAGGCATAGCAGTTGTGAGTGGCGTCCCGGTACCTGGAGCGTATGCCTGCAATGAAGTCCATGGCCTCCTTCTCCCCCTCCGCATGCGCTGAAGTGGTTATGAACCTGGACCGCTCTATTACCTTTTCCGTCCGGCAGAGGCCCGTCACGGACAAGTACTTATCCGGCATATGCATATGCTCCTTGCTTTTGCTGTGGATATGATATGTGCTCCCCATGGGAGAGCACTGTGTTGCATAGTCTGGACAGCGGGACGGGTCTAAAGGGCCCGTCTGCCGTCTTTTATGAGGGTTATACGAGGTTGACCTTTATATGAACCTTCTTGCCCTTGTGAAGGACGTCCCCGGAATTGACGGGTGCGTTGATGTCCGTAACCTTGGTGTCGTTTATGGACACGCCGCCCTGCTGGATGAGCCTGCGGGCCTCGCCGTTGGAGGAGCAGATGCCTGCAGCCACGAGGACGGGGATTATTGTAGGAGTCTCCACGGAGATGTCTTTGGAAGGCAGTTCGCCTTCGCCGCCGAAAGCTGCCTTGGCCTGCTTCTGTGCGAGGGTAGCCTTTTCTTCGCCGTGCACAAGCTTCGTGAGCTCAAAGGCAAGGATCTCCTTCTTCTCGTTGATGCGCGAGGGGTCCCACTTCTCCATCTCGTGTATCTCTTCGAGGGGGATGAAGGTGAGCATCTTGAGGCACTTGGTTACGTCTGCGTCATCTATGTTGCGCCAGTACTGGTAGAAGTCATACGGGGTGGTCTTGTTCTCGTCCAGCCATACGGCGCCTTTCGCCGTCTTGCCCATCTTTTTGCCCTCACTGTTGAGAAGGAGGGTTATGGTCATGGCGTATGCGTCATCCCCGGTCTTGCGGCGGATGAGCTCGGTTCCGGCCAGCATGTTGCTCCACTGGTCATCCCCGCCGAACTCCATGTTGCATCCATAGACCTCGTGGAGATGATAGAAGTCATACGCCTGCATTATCATATAGTTGAACTCTAGGAAGCTCAAGCCCTTCTCCATGCGCTGCTTGTAGCACTCCGCGCGGAGCATGTTGTTGACGGTGAAGCATGCGCCCACTTCGCGGAGGAGCTCTATGTACTTGAGGTCCAGTAGCCAGTCTGCATTGTTCACGATTATGGCCTTGTCTTCGCCGAACTCTATAAAGCGCTCCATCTGCACCTTGAAGCACTCGCAGTTGTGCTGTATGGTCTCAGGCGTGAGCATAGCCCTCATGTCCGTGCGGCCGGAGGGGTCTCCTATGTACCCCGTGCCGCCGCCTAAAAGCACCACGGGCTTGTTGCCCGCCATCTGAAGGCGCTTCATGAGGCAGAGCGCCATGAAGTGCCCCACGTGAAGGCTGTCTGCCGTGGGGTCGAATCCTATATAGAAGCGTGCGCCGCCTCCGTTGATGAGCTCACGGATCTCTTTCTCGTCCGTAACCTGCGCTATAAGCCCGCGCTCAACAAGCTCCTCATAAATTTCCATCTTGCTGTACCTGTATGTCCCTCAGGAATCTCTTGCCTAAATTATACCAACCCTCCGCCCGTTTGGCAAATGATAAATGCGCTTTCCGGCCGCAAAAACAGCCGCAAAAACAGCCGGAGGGGCGGTTTGGCGCCTTATGCGGCGCCTTGGCGGCACAGTGCCCGTATGCATGGCAGGATGCAGGCCCTGCAAGGGGGCTGTGTACGAATTGCACAGCGCAGAAAACGAAATGATATACTTATCCGACAGAGTGTGGATTATCATAATGATAGATATACTATCATTTTGATAGACAAACTATCACAAGGCTTGGAACGGAGGCAAACGGGGATGACACTCAAGGATGCGCAGAACGGCTTCATTATACGGGAAGCCACCAAAATGTTTCTGGAGTCTTCCATAGACAAGGTCACAATATCCGCCATAGCTAAGCGTGTGGGCGTGGGCGAAGCCACTCTGTACCGCTGGTACAATACAAAGCAGGCTCTGGTCATGGAGTGTGCAATGTATCTGGAAAAGGACGTGTACGGCAGGTTTCAGGTGCCCGCAGAGGGCGGCACCGGATATGAAAGGCTGCAAAGATTCTATGAATCCTATCTGGAGATCTATGTAAAGGACCCCTCCTTCTATTCCTTCCTCTTCCAGCTGGACAACATGCTGCCGGAAATGCCCAAAGACGAGATGCAGCCGTATGAGAGCGGCATAGACGCCTTCTGGGACCTTTATAACGGCGCATACAAGGCAGGTCTTGAAGACGGCACCGTGCGGGATATCGGGGATGAGAAGCTTTTCTATCTCACCACCACACACGCCATACTGAACCTTTGCAAGAAGCTCACCTGCCAGGGCAACCTCATATCGCAGGACAACTCCACGGACAAGGCCGGAGAGGTCAAATGCCTCATAGACATAATAATGTACTCCCTGCGCGCATAGGCGCAGCGGAGAACCGGGCGCAAAGCAGCGCCTGTCTTACAAAGTAACAATACTTCGCTTAAAGAATGAAGTGGGGGAGCTTCAAGCGGGTACAGGGTCCCGGAAAAGGGACCCGGATAGATCTTAATTCAAACATACGTTGGGGGAAAATGTATGAAGAGATTAACCACAAGGGACATGATTGTCTTCGCCCTCGGACAGCTGGGCTGGGCCCTTCTGTCCGGCATAATCACGAACCTGCTTGTAAACTTCTACCTGCCGGATGCGACAGATGAGGTGATGCAGAGCCACCTGTTCATCACGCAGGGCATAATAGCGATAGGCCTTACGCTCATAGGCATCATAACTGCCGGCGGCAGAATATTTGACGCCATAACGGACCCGCTTATCGCCTCCGCAAGTGACAAGTGCAAAAGCAAACTGGGAAAGAGAATACCCTTCATGAGAGGCTCCGCCCTGCCGTTCGCCATTGTAACTGTGCTTGTTTTCTGGTGCCCTGTAGGCCACGTGTCCACAGCCAACACCATCTGGCTTGTTGTTACGCTCCTCCTGTTCTACCTTTTCATGACTATGTACTGCACGCCGTACAATGCCCTCATTCCCGTCCTCGGCAAGCATCCCAAGGACAGAATGAACCTCTCAACCGCCATCTCCGTAACCTATATACTGGGCACAGGAATAGCCTTCGCGGGCAAGATGATATGGCAGTGGCTTTCTGAAATCACCGGCCTGGACATCATATACGCCGCCAGAGTTACCCTCATTGTCCTGGCCGTCATAGGCCTTGTAATGATGTGGATACCCGCCTTCCTCATCAAGGAGACGGAGTACACGAAGGACAGCGCCCCCATCCCCACGGAAAATGCCTTCAAGTCCCTCGGAAAGACCTTCCGCAACAAGTCTTTCGTGACATTTATGATCTCGGATCTGCTGTATTGGGTCGGAATTACGATCTTCAATACGGGCTTCCTGTACTACGTGGAGAACCTGCTGGGAACGAACAATTACATGATTCTGTTCATACTCCTAACCGTAGTCTCGTTTATACTGTACTTCCCGGTCAACACCATTACGCAGAAGATCGGCAAGAAGCCTATGGTAATCGCAGGCTTCATCCTGTTTGCGGCAACGTTCCTGGTGGCCTCGTTCGCAGGCAAACAAGCCGGAGTTTCCAATGAGGTATACGGCTACATAATCGCAATTATGGCCGGCATACCTATGTCCATCCTGAGCGTCGTGCCGCAGGCAATCGTATCGGATATAGCCGAAGCGGATGAGTACAAGAACCACGAGAACCATGACGGCATGTTCTTCGCCTCCAGAACGTTTGCCATGAAGGTTGGGCAGGCAGTCGCAATGCTTGTCTT
>JAJPZC010000125.1 GCA_021204585.1 Clostridia bacterium | reverse complement strand
TGTCGGTCGCCTCGCCCACCTTGTCGGGGTCTGTCTCGCGGAAGCGCGTGCCGCCGCCCCCCTCGCCGCTCAGCCTCATCTCACTGGACGCTCCCGCCAGCCTTCCCACTATCCTGGCGTGCTCCTTGGGGTTGTAGGTGTCCATAAGGGTATCGAGCGCGCCGGCAAGGGTCTTCTCCGCCGTGGTCTTCCCCTCGCCGCCGCCCGTCACGTCCATGCCGAGCAGCCTCTTCACGCCGTTTATCGTCTGCCGCCATAAGCCCTTGAGCTTCAGCTGCTCCCTGAACTTCGGGTTCGAGAGCTCGGCCAGCATCTCGTCGGCGTCCGTGAGGCCGTACTCGGCGTTGTCCTCCACCTTGCTCGACAAACGCAGCCGCGCCCTGAAGTCGCTGTTGTTGATGGCGTCGTACACCTCTTTTATGTCCTTGACGGCGGCTTTCTGCTCCTTGGTCATCCAGTCTGTGTCGCCCGCCTTGTCAGCCCGCAGGCAGTAGCTCGTCAGGGCGTGTATCAGCTCGTGCACGATGCACTGCGCCTTCTTCTCGTCTCCTGTCTCGAAGGAGTTGAAGAGGGCGTCGTTCAGGAGAAGGCGGTGCTTGCCACCCCCCGCCGAGTACATGCCGAGCGTCCCCGCGCCGCCCCCGCTCTTTGTCATCTCCTGCTGCGGCACGACGCTTATCTCCAGACCTTCTATATTGCCCGCCGCGGCGAACACGCGGTCGGCCAGGGCCGCCGTCTCGGCGGCCCCCTTGTTCAGGGCGTCGAAGGCATTGCGGAACTCGCCCAGCGTCATTGTGCCGCTCACGGTGTTCTCCGCCCTGCCCTCGGCGAGGTTGCGCGTCTGCATCTCGTTCTTGCCCAGCGCGTCGGCTATCGCCTCGGCGAGTTCCTTGTACACCTCGGGAATGGCCTCCTTGTCCTGTATGTGGTTGTAGCCGTACTGGTAGGTGGGCTCTTTCTCGCCCTCGGCTATCGCCCTGAACTCCACCCACGTCTTGGCAAGGGCCTGGATGTAGGGGAGGTTGCCGTCGGCTACCCAGTCCTTCCTTATACGGAAGTCCCTGTAGCGGTCGGGAAATATCGCGCCCGTCTCCCGTATGTCGGGGAAAGCAAGCGTCCGTTTTTTGAACCGGATGAAGAAGTTCGTGTCATCGGAAACCACACAACGTTCCCCGCTTTCCGTGTAGGGCAGTTTCTTGGCGCGGTCCACGTGCTTTCTGAGACGTCTGTCAACCCTCGCCCGCTGGTCTATCTCTCTCTTGGGAACGCTGGTGCCCCTGAGCGTACGGAACAGCTCGCTCTTGTCGGTGATGCCGCTGAGGTCGGTCAGCTGGACCTCGCCCTGCGGGTTCTTCGTGTGCCAGCCTGTCCTCACGTCGTAGACAAGGACGTGGGACTGCTTGCCCGCCAGCCCCGTCACCTCGCCCGGCATCACGATGTCCGCCACAAGACGGGGATGATAAAGTTCCGTCTCGTTATTTAGCAAACGGTGCAGGCTCTCGAGCCCGCAATATCCCGCGGGGTAGCGCGTCAGGCCCTTGTCGCCCGCCACAACCACGAGACGACCGCAGTCGTTGACCATTTTCAGAGCCAGCCTCGCGTCATCAGCGGAGCATATCACGGCGTCGGCGTTGTTCGACGGCCTGCGGAAGTCCTCGTCGAAGACGGCGTTCTCCACGCGCCTGCCGCCCCCGCCCACAAGGGCGACAAGACGGGAAAACGGGCCAGTGGCCGCCTCCGTGGCAATCAGTTTCTTGTCTCCGCCCACGTATCTCGCCACCGTGCCTCTGCCGGCGTTCGGCACGAGGACGGTCTCGCCGCTCTCGGCCCCCGCCCACTCGCACAGCTTGAAGCCGATGGGGTCGGGGACGCTCCTCTTCGACGGGTCCAGTCCCGCCTCCTCCGCCTGTGTCTGCTGGTAGTTGTCGAGCGCCTCGTCGAAGTCTGTGCGGTTCTGTTTGCTTTTGTCGTCAAAGGCCTTGCCGCCCCTGCCCATGTCCCCAGTCACGGGGATGCTCCTCGACGCGAGCACTCCCCTCATTATGCTGTCCCTGAGGCCCCTGCCCCTGCTTCCCAGGGCGAGGTTCTCCGCCGTCTGGCTGCGCCCGCTTATCTTGCCCGCGAAGCTGGCGGTCTCAAGGTCGACGCCAAGCATCGGGTACTCGAAGATGGCGTCGCTCTTGTTGCCTATGCGGAATATCCTCCCTTCTGCCTGTATGAACTCCAGCGGGCTCTCGGGCAGGCTGATGCTGATTTGCGCCCTCTGCCTCCTGCCCGTCGTGTCGTGCAGCGAGATGCCCTCCTTGCCGCTCTGTATCTGCACCACGATCACGTCGCAGCCGCTGTCGTCGGTGTTGAAGCGCACCACACCCTCGCTCCTCTGGCTTTCGCTGGTCTGCCCGTTGAACTCGGCCACCGCCTTGCTCTTGAGCCTCGGCCGCTTGCCCTTGCCGCCCTTTCTTGTCCACTCGTCAACGGCCTTGCGGTGCGCCTCCTTCTCCTCCTCCGTGGCGAACGCCTCCATTATGCGCTCGTGCGGGAACTTCCCGAAGTCTATCGTCTTCTCCCAGTTTAGCAGCCCGCCGAAATCCTTCTCGAACTTATCCGCCAGCATCCTTATGTCTCCCTTCTCTTTCTTCGCCGCGTCAAGCCCCGACCTGAAGGGTGGCTGCACGTTCCTGGCGCTCGCCATACGGCGGTGGAAGATGACCACCTTCCTGCCTTGGGCGAGATGCTCTCCGGCTCTCGTTATCGCGGTCTCAGTCTTGAGTATCTCGAAAATGGCGGTCTGTTGGGCGTAGTCGTTGAAGAGACTCTTGAAATAAGGGCTGAGCGAGCTGTACTCGCCGGTCGAGAGCGCCTCCACGGCGCGGTTGAACTCGCCCGCCATGGGGAAGTCCACCTTCGGGAACTCACGCGAGTAGTCATAGGGGCTGTCCAGGGCGCGGCCCGACATTGTGCCGAGCTCGTTCTGAAGGCGGTCGGAGAATGCGACCTCCTCCTGCGAGGCTGCCTGCGGGTCGGTTATCTGGGTGTCCAGGAGTCTCGTCACATTGCCGCCCTTCTGCCTCTTGTGGCTGGAGGGGAATGTGCTCATGACGAAGCTGGCGCGCCTCTTGTCCCTGTCGGGCTGTCTTTCCTCGTCGCCGTAGGAGAAGATGTATCCCTCGGCGTAGTCGAGGCTGAGGGCGGTGTTGAAGGGCGTGGCGCTGAGGAACACCGCCTTTGTCCTGTTGGCGGCTTTCTCTCCCGCCTCCCTCTTGGCGGGGTCGGCCATCGCCTCCCTGAGGGCCGCTTCCTGCTGCCGCTTGACTTCCCCCAGCTCGCTGTTGAGTTCCTGCAGCCTGTTCTGCGCCCCCCCGCCTCCGCCAAGCTTTCTGAGTTCCGCGTCGGTCTCCGCGTCACGCTTTGTCTCCGCGGTCTGGAGCAGCCTCTGTATGTCCGAGATTTCCCTGGCTATGTCCCTCTCCCTTTGCCAAAGCGGGGTCTTCTGGAGCGTGCGCAGCACGGCCTGCTCCGCGTCGCGGTTAGAGAGCATGTGGTGGACGGCGGCGGTGGCTGTCGCCATGCCATGCTGGTTCTCTTGCAGCTTGTGGCTCTCGTCGTAGACCACGAGGTCGAACTCGTCCTCCAGGAGGGCGAGGTTCTGCCGCATGTTGGCGTACTGCGTCACGACGACGCCGCTGCCCTTCGACTTCGTGTCCTCCAGCGCCGTCGCCTCTATGCCCAGCTTGGCCGCGTCCTTCACCCAGTCCTTTATCTTCTCGTCGGAGGCGGTGACAATGAGTATCCTTCCCTTGCCCTGCTTTATGAAGCGCTTCACGATGCCGAGGCCCGTGAACGTCTTGCCCGTCCCCGTGGCGTTGGTGAAGAGGTAGCCCTTGCCCCGCCCGTGCTTTCTGTCGCTGTGGCCCTGCGAGAAGAACTGCGTCTCCGCCTTCAGCACGTCCTCGTGCTGCGCAGGGTAGAGGAAGGGCAGGTTGTCCTTTATGTTGGCCAGGTCTCCCCAAACCACGGCGGTCTTCTCCGCCTTCTTCTGCTCCTCGATTTTCTCCTCGACGCTCTTCCTCATCTGCCCCCTGAGCTCCTCGAGTTCCATCTCCTTTGCCAGCTCGCTGACCTTGCGGAGCTTGCCGTCCACCATCACGGGGGTGTCCCACATCGCGGCAATCATGCGGTCCACCTCCTCGTCGGTGAGGTGGAAGTTCTCTTTCAGGGGCTTGCCGATGTACTTCCGCATCTCCCTCGTCCAGTCCGCCAGCTTGTAGTAGCCCATTATGGCAAGGCCGCGCCCCATCTTCACCGTGGCGGACACCACCTTTATGGCGTTCGACCCTATCTTGTCGATGGGCAGACCCATATTAAGCCGCCCGTCCGGCTTGCCGAGCGGGTGCTTTAAGACATCAAGAAATTCCTGAAGCCCCTCGTCTAAAAGCTTTCTGCCAAAATCTCTTCCACTGGCGGGCGAAGCTCCCCGCTTTCCATCTTCTCCAGCAGAAGCCTTGCGTCCTCCTTTTCCTTTTCGGGGATGGGCCACATCTCCCCCTCCGTCGCCCATGTTACCGCCTGCTCCGGGCTGATGAGTACCGGCACTCCCAGATTGCCCGCCAGAAACGGGTCTCTCTCCCACTCCTTGTCCAGCCACAGGTCTATCGCCTTGTGTTCCAGAAGAAGAAGCCACGTCCTGCGTACTATCCTGCCCGTCTCGCCGCTTGCTCCCATTCTCTCCGCCTGGCTTTCTATCCACTTCTCCACCAGGTTCTCCGCCTTCTCGGCTGCCTGCCAGTCCAGTTCCATCAGCTTCGCCGCCCACGTGTGTTCCGTCGGCATCGACGCTATCTCCTGAACCTTTGTCTGCTCCATTTCTAACATCTTTCTCTATTTGTTGGTAAGCGAATATGCTGTATGGGCTGCGGTCTCCCTGCAAGTAAGCCAAGGCAAGCCCCTGAAGCTCCTCAGGGAAGCCAGACGACATTATCTCCGCCTCTGTCAGACTGCCCCGCGAAGTTACGGGATTATCCTTTGTGCCGCCAGCATTTCCTTTTTTATTTTTATTTCCCCCGCCCTTCTTCTCCGTGGCGTTCCCTTTTTCCTCGG
>JAJPZC010000048.1:5497-21015 GCA_021204585.1 Clostridia bacterium | reverse complement strand
ACCGGGTTGAGGGGCGATTTTTTGAGAATGGACCGGTTTGAGAGGCGTTTTTGATTGATTTTTATATTTTGCTGTGTTATATTAGACAAGACCGTTGAAACGGTTTCTTTTTAACTGAGTAATTTCACCCATGCATGGAGGTGTTAGATATGTCAAGAGTATGCAGCGTCTGCGGAAAGGGACAGCAGACAGGTCACCTGGTAAGCCACTCCAAGATCAGAACAAACAGAACATTCAGACCCAACGTCCAGAAGATTTCCTACGTGAAGGACGGCAAGGTGGTCACAGGTTACGTATGTGCAAGATGCATGAAGACCATTGAGAGGGCCTAAGTTTTAGAGTACAGAAAACACAGAGGTGCGCATCCGTTTGGGTACGCACCTTTTTCATGCCATGATTTTGTTCTGCGTGGACATTCTGCCCCTGCAGGCCGGCGGCCTGCAGCAGGGGCTCTGTCCCCTCTGCCGACTTTAGTCCTTTACGAGTACTTTCTCCACGTTGCCCACATAGACGTAATGGAAGTCCTTCTTGGGGTAGTTGCGGGAGACGGTCTCAGGGTCCAGGAAGCACTCTTCCTTAAGCTTAGAGACGTACTGCTTGCGGCAGATGAAGACCATGTCCGCACCCTTTATGTACGGCACGCCGTCCTCATAGGCATACTCTAAGCCGCAGGCTGCGGTCTTGTCCCCGTCCCTTCCGCTGTGGGCGCCCATGTATGCAAGCTCTTCGCGCTTGCCTTCCAGGAAGACAGACAGGGAATAGCATTCGCGGGAGTCTATGAACTCCTTCGTGTAGCGCTGCGGGCGCACGTAGGCTATAGCCGTGGCGTTGCCAAGGCCTCCCCAGATGGAGCCCAGGTGTCCCCAGGAGACCGTCATGGCATTGGCTTTTGTTTCGTCTCCGGCGCATAAGAGCATCCATTTCTCTGAGAAGATTGTGAACGGGTTGAAGGAAAGATCTTGTATGCTGGCTTCTTTCATGATGTTCTCCACACGGGTCTGCCTGCATGGGCGGGCCCCTTTTTATGTACTAAGAGCCTGCCGGAAAGCAGGCCCTGGGGTGCAGGTGAATCAGGAGTCGTACGTAAGGTACTTGGCCTGGGAGTCTACGGGCTCTCCGGTGGTGAGAATCTCCTCGTAACGGCCGGATGAGGTGAGGTGGCGGGCGTTGACGGTGTCATGGAGCATGGTGTCCACCATCCCGTATATCTCGGCCTGGATGTCCTTGTCCAGGATGGGTGTGGCTATTTCCACGCGCTTTTTGGTGTTGCGGGTCATGAGGTCTGCAGATGAAATGTACATCACGCGGTCCTCGTCCTCGCCGAAGCAGTATATGCGGGAGTGTTCAAGGAAGCGGCCTACGATGCTTATCACGTGGACGTTGTCCGTGCGGCCAACCTTCTCCGGAAGAAGGCAGCACATGCCGCGGATGATGAGGTACACGTGCACGCCTGCGCAGGAGGCCTCCACTATCTTGTCTATGATCTCCTTGTCCGTGAGGGCGTTCATCTTGCCAATGAAGAGGCCCTTTCCGCCTGCCTGGGCCTTGGAGATTTCACGGTCCAGAAGGTTCATGATCTGCGGCTTGAAGTACTTGGGCGCTATGCAAAGCCTCGTGTAGTCTCCCTCCACGTTGGAGATGGCCACGTTGCGGAAGAACTCTGCGGCGTCCTCGCCTATCTCGCGGCTGGCGGTTATGACGTTGAGGTCCGTGTACTGCTTTGCGGTGCTCTCATTGTAGTTGCCGGTGCCGAGGTGGGTTATGTAGCTTATGCCGCCGTCCTCTTCGGAGAAGACTATGGAAAGAATCTTGGAATGGACTTTGTAGTTCTCCATGCCGTATATGATGTCGCAGCCGGCCTCTTTCAAAAGGTTCGCATTGTACAGGTTGTTCTCTTCGTCGAAGCGGGCGGTGAGCTCTATCACGACGGTTACGTCTATTCCGTTCTCGCTGGCCTTTGTGAGGGCGTCCACTATCTTGGAGTGGTCTGCGAGGCGGTATATGGTAATCTTTATGGACATGCAGTCCTTGCGCTCCGCACACTCATTGAGAAGCTTTATAAGGGCATCCATGGAGTCATACGGATAGCGCAGAAGAAGGTCCTTCTTGCGGATCTCGTCCACTATGGAATCTGCATGAGCAAGGCGGTCCGGCATGACGGGATGGAACGGTCTGTAGCTCAAGGAGCCGGAAAGCTCCTTGTCCAGCATCTTAGGCAGAGTGTACATGTACTTGAATGAGAAGTTGCTCTCTATCCTGTACGTGAGGTTGTCCGGCACTCCCACTACCTCTGACACAAACTTTATGAGGGACTTGTTGTCTCCCTTCACCTCCAGGCGTATGACGTTCTGGAGCATGTTGGTCTCAACCTTTGAGCGGAGGTACTTGGAGAAGTCATTGTTGAACTCCGTGTCCGCTTCGGCAAGCTCTGCGTCGTAGTCCGTGTTGCGTGTGGTGCGGATGGCTATGGAAGAGGTCACGGTATAGCCGGGGAAGGCAAGGTATCCGAGGTTCTCTATGACGTTCTCCATGGTTATAAAGGACGGCTTCTTGCCGGCCTGGAACTTGTACAGGGCGTCTATCTTGTCCGGGAAGGGCATCACGCCTATCATGGTGTGCTCTGCTTTTTTGAGCCTGTACACCATATAGCAGGCCTTGTTCTCAAAGCGGAACAGAGGGTGCTTGGCATCTATAACCATAGGGGACAGGAGCGGGAGCACCTTGGCCTTGAAGTAGCGCAGCAGCTCATCCTTCCTGGATGAGGACAGCTGGCCGCACGTGAGGAGGTTTATGCCTGCCTCCGCAAGGTCTGCACGGAGCTTCACATAAGCCCTTTCGCGCATGTCATACACACGGGCAATCCTCTGCGCCATGCCCTTTATCTGCTCCCCGGGAGTTAAGCCTGTCTTGTCTTCCTTTGCGGCAGGGTTGAGCTTGTCATCGTTGTACATGCTGCCCATGCGCACCATGAAGAACTCATCCATGTTGCTGCCGAATATGGACAGGAACTTGCCCCTCTCAAGGAGCGGGGTCTGCTCATCCATGGACTGCTCCAAAACCCGGAGGTCAAACTTCAGCCAGGCATATTCGCGGTTCACGTATATGCCCTTCTGCATCTTCAGCTGCTTCTCGCCCGGCTTCTTGGGAGACTTTGCAGCCTTTTTACTGTTAGCCATAATTCCTTTATACCAGCTGTATTCCTGCGCCATATGCCTTCATATGCGGCATATGACGCCCTTATCCTTTATATAATGCCTGCGCCGGCAACTGCCTTGTGCGGGATTTCCTGCTCTTGAAAGCCGCTGTATGCGGCATATGAGGGCCTCTGTCCGGCCCTTCCCTTTACTCCGCAGCTCCGTCCCTGGGGTCTGCCTCTGAGGAAGGCTGGCCTTTCTCTGCGGGAGCCTGCCCTGCGTCTGCAGGAGCCCGGTCTGCGGCGGAGTCTGCCCTGGCGGCCTTGTCCTTGGACTTTTTCTTGCCTGCGGCGGGTGCGGCAGGCTTCTTGGCCTCCACAACTTTGTGCGGGGCCTTTTTGGCACGCTTTTTGATGGCCTTTGTGAGCTCTTCCAGGGTCTCTATTTTGGCCTCTGAGGAAGGTGCGGGCTCAAAGCCGGAGGGGATGGCCTCTATCTCGCCGCTCTCGAGAAGCTTTAAGAAGCCCTCTTTGACGCCGCTCTCGGAGAAGCATACCTTGCGGAAGTCCAGCTCCTTGACCATCCTTGAGATGATGACCAGGGCCACGCCGAGGTACTCCACGTTGCCTGAGGCGGTCTCTATGAGAAGCTGTGAGCGCTGGTCTGAGGTGAGCACTTTTTTTGCAAGCTTGGAGAGCTTGTCCGGGTCTGCTATGCGGTCCTCGTCCAAGGGTTCATTGAAGACCTTGCAATAGAGCTTATAGATGGAGCTTGAGAGGGTGCCGGAGAAGACAGCCATGCGGGTCTCGCTGTCATCGCAAAGCTCCGTGACGTCGAAGTCAAGAAGGGCTCCCTTGATGTACTTTTTGATCTTCTTGTACTCTTCCTCGTTCGGGTATGCGCCGGTAACGAAGCGCTCCTTGAGGGAAAGTGCGCCGAAGTCCAGACAGCAGATCTCGTTTGAGGAGTAGCTGCCCATTTCGATGCTGGAGCCGCCTATGTCTATTATGACGGGGTCTCCCATCCCTCTGTACCTCTCGTTGGAGGCGAGAGAGCACTTGCCCTCCATCGTGGCGTCCACGATGTTGACCTCTGCCCCAGTGTACTTCTTAACGACCTCAATGACGTCCTCTGAGTTGGTTATGTAACGGAGTGAGGCCGTTGCCAGGACGTACAGATTGTCCACGATGCAGTCCGGCATGTGCTGGCAGATGTGCTGCAGCAGCATTACCTTCTCGCAGATCTTGGTTATACCTTCTGCGTTGAGCCTGCCCTCTGCCGTGTAACGGAGACTGGGGAAGCCCTCGCGGCGGGTGTATGAGTAATCCCCGTCATCCGACTGTATGAGAAGGGACACTCCTGTTGAGCTTATGTCTATAACTGCGTTAGTCATTTGTTGTATCTTGTATTGCCTTCGTTGTTAATGTCTGCGCCCGGCTGCATCTGTCTGTATCCGGGCCCTGTCTGTATATGATTGGAGCCTTTATATGGCCTCTTTAGAGCCTCTGCAGGGCCTCTGTGGCGGCTCCGGAGGGGGAATTACTGGTCTCCCATGAAGATGCCCATGGAGCGGGCCAGGCATACAAGCTGGCCGTCTGCGGGCACGAAGCGGGTCTTGCCGGCTATCTCAGTGAGGTGGTTGTATGCGAGACGGGTGCCGCGGACGCATACCGTTACGCCGCTTATGCCTCTCTCCACAAGGGATGCGGCATATGCGCCTATCTCTGTGGTTATGACCTTGTCATATGCGCAGGGTTCGCCGCCGCGCTGCGTGTGGCCGAGGACGGTTGCGTAGCACTCTATGCCGGTGCGGTCCTTCACGGACTTAACAAGCCTTGCCGTAGCGGAGCCCATCTGGGCGGTGTACTCCTTGCGGGTCTTCTTGGTCATGGCGGCCTCCGCCTTGGACATTACGCCCTCTGCAACAGCTATAACCGTTGAGCGGGCGGTCTTGGTGCGTTCCATGATGTATGCCGCAAGGACGTCATCGTCGTACGGAATCTCGGGGATGAGGATGGCGTCTGCGCCTGCCGCTATGCCTGCATGAAGGGTGAGCCAGCCCACTTTGTTGCCCATTACTTCCACAAAGAAGACCCTTGCGTGGCTCTCTGCCGTGGTGCGTATGCGCTTTATAGCATCCGACGCCGTCTGGACGGCGGTCTCAAAGCCGAATGTTACGTCCGTGCCGAAGAGGTCATCGTCTATGGTCTTGGGGCAGCCAATGACTTTGCACCCCTCCACGGCCAGAAGGGAAGCCGTCTTGTGCGTTCCTGCGCCGCCGAGGGTTATGAGATAATCGAGGCCCAGTGCCCGGTAGTTTGCCACCATCTGTGAGAGCTTTGTGGGAGCGCCGTTTTCGGAGACGGTCATGAGCTTGTACGGCTGCCTGGAGGAGCCAAGGATGGTGCCGCCCTTGTCCAGTATGTTCTCTATGTCTGCGGGATGAAGGACCATGTAGTCTGAGTTCATGAGCCCTGCGTATCCTTCCTTGAAGCCTAAGATCTCTGCGTCCGGGAACTTTGTGAAGATGTACTTGCAGAAGCCTCTTATGGTGCCGTTGAGTCCGGGGCAGTCTCCGCCGCTGGTGAGCATTCCGATTCTCATATGTATCCCTCCCGGTTGGTACAGTGTTAAATGCCACAGCCCACACGGGCCAAAATGGCTGGTATGGGTTGCTTCTCTTATGTGAAATTTTGCCGCTGCGGCATCATCCCAGCTTTTGAAGCGGGGATATTATACCACGGCCATGCGCAAAAGAGCTAACAAAATGGGGCTCCTGCACGCACTTTCTTGCCTCCCAAGAGGCTTAGCCTCTTTAGAAGCCGGACTCTGCGAGGAAGTCCTCCACCTCGTCCTCCGTCATGTAGCCTAAGGTCTTGTTTACGTCTGCGCCGCCGTCAAAGGCCATGACAAGGGGTATGCTCATGATGCCGTACTTTACGGCAAGCTCCATGTTCTGGTCCACGTCCACCTTCACGAAGGCTATGTCCGGGTGCTTCACGGACACCTTCTCCATGACGGGCGCCAGCATTCTGCAGGGGCCGCACCATGTGGCGAAGAAGTCACACACAAACTTCTTCTTGCTCTCAAGAAGCTCTTCAAACTCTTCTGTCTTTATCTCTTTAACCATATCTTCTCTCCCGGCCCTTCACTGTACATGAGGGCCTGCATATTATTCTGCCGGGGCGTGCCCCTTTGGAGGGGCTGGGCCACGAGGGCAGGTTCCGTCTTCAGCCGCTGCTTTCGCTCAGCGCCTGGGCCTGGGCCATCATGAACTCAAAGACGGTGCGCTTCATGAAGTCTGCGAGGCCGTCCATCTGGACGGGGGCCTCGGTGCCGTCCGACATGCGCTTGACCTTGAGTGTTTTGGACTCTATCTCGCTGGAGCCAATTACCGCCACAAAGCGGGCGCCTATCTTGTCTGCAAACTTCAGCTGGCCCTTTACGGACCTTTCCATGTGGTCTGTCTCGGCGCATATGCCGGCAGCTCTCAGGGTTTCGGCTAAAGCCATGGCGGCGTCTCTGCCTGCGCCGTCTGCACCGGCCAGGTATATGTCCACGCCGCGGGGCTCTAAGAACATGCACCCTGTGTTCTCCATGAGCATCATGAGGCGCTCTATGCCTGCGGCGAAGCCTATGGCGGGCACTGAAGGGCCGCCAAGCTGCTCCACGAGGTTGTCATAGCGGCCTCCTCCGCAGATGGTGCCCTGGGCGCCTATCTTTGTGGAGACAAACTCAAAGACGGTCTTGGTGTAGTAGTCCAGCCCGCGGACTATGTCCGGGTTGACGGTGTACTCCATTCCCTGTGAGTCCAGGCGGTGGCGGACTTTGTCAAAGTGGGTGGCGCAGTCATCGCACAGGAAGTCCAGGATGCGGGGCGCATCCTCGCAAATCTCCTGGCACTTTTCTTCCTTGCAGTCCAGAATGCGCAAGGGGTTCTTCTCCAGGCGCTCCTGACATGTGGGGCACAGCTCCGCTTTGCGGGGTTCAAAGTACTCCCGAAGAGCCTTGTTGTATGCCGCACGGCAGGTGGGGCAGCCTATGGAATTTATCTCCAGCCTGTAGTCCTTGAGGCCCAGCTTCTTGAGAAACGATGAGGCTGCGAAAATGACCTCGGCGTCCGTGTCCGGGCTCTTGGAGCCGAATATCTCTATGCCGAACTGATGGAACTCACGAAGCCGGCCTGCCTGCGGGCGCTCATAACGGAACGCCGGGGTGAAGTAATAGGTCTTCACGGGCAGCGGGGATGAAGCGAGGCCGTTCTCTATGAACATGCGCACGGCCCCGGCAGTGCCCTCCGGCTTCAAGGTTATGCTCCTGCCGTGCTTGTCTTCGAAGGTGTACATCTCCTTGTTCACAACGTCCGTGGTCTCTCCCACGCCGCGCTGGAACAGCTCCGTGTATTCAAAAGTGGGCGTGCGTATCTCCTTGAGGTTGTACGCACGGGCCACTTCCCTTGCGGTGTCTTCTATGAATCTCCACTTGTACGACTGGTCGGGCAGAACGTCTTTCGTGCCCTTGGGTATGTTGATCACAGGAATACTCCTTTGTGGTTATCTTCGTCAGAGCGCACTTATGTGCGTTTGTAAGGCTGAATTCCAGCAGGCGCCGGAACTTTGGGGCCGGATGAAAGGGCCCCGGATGAATTACAGGACGTACTGCTTGAGGTCCCTGTTCTGGATGATGTTCTGGAGGTGCTCCTCCACGTACTTGCTGTCCACGACGAGGGGTACGACGGGGTAGTCGTTGCCGCCGGCCTCGAATGAGATGTCGGAAAGAAGGCACTCCATTACGGTGTGGAGACGGCGGGCGCCTATGTCCTCTGTGGTGGTGTTGACGTCTGCGGCTATCTCGGCAAGCTTTTCCAGGGCGTCCTGCGTGAAGGACAGGTCTATGTTGTCCACGGCAAGGAGGGCGGAGTACTGCATGGTGAGGGAGTTCTCAGGCTGGGAGAGGATCTTCACGAAGTCTTCCTTCGTGAGGCTCTTGAGCTCCACCTGGATGGGGAAACGGCCTAATAGCTCTGGGATGAGGTCCTCTATCTTGGAGACGTTGAAGGCGCCGGCGGCGATGAACAGGATGTAGTCCGTCTTGATGGGGCCGTACTTGGTGTTGACGGTGCAGCCCTCCACGATGGGCAGGATGTCACGCTGCACACCCTCGCGGGAGACGTCGGCTCCGGAGGTGTTGCCCTTGCCGGCTATCTTGTCTATCTCGTCTATGAAGATTATGCCGTCGTTTTCTGCACGCCTGAGGGCCTCTGTGGTTACGGCATCGTTGTCTATGAGCTTGTCCGCCTCTTCCTCTATGAGGAGCCTGCGTGCCTCGGCTACCGTTATCTTGCGTTTCTTGTGGCGCTTCCCAAGGCCCATGCCGCCCATGAGGGATGAAAGGTCTATGGCGGCTCCGCTTCCGGGGGAGAGCTCTAAGGGCTTGGGTTCGTCCGGCACGTCTATCTCTATGACTGCCGTGTCATACTTCCCTGCGTGGATGTCATCTAAGAGCTGGTGCTCAAAGACCTCCTTTGCAGTCTCGCCGCGCTCCTCACGCTTGGACTCTGCAAGGACCTTGAGGATCTTCTTCTCAGCCGCAGCGCAGGCCTTGTATGAGACCTCTTCGGTCTTCTCTTCCTTCACGAGGCGTATGGCGCACTCAGCTAAGTCGCGGACCATGGACTCAACGTCCCTGCCCACGTAGCCTACCTCTGTGTACTTGGTGGCTTCAACCTTTATAAACGGAGCCTTCACAAGTTTTGCAAGCCTTCTTGCTATCTCCGTCTTGCCCACGCCCGTAGGGCCCTTCATGATTATGTTCTTGGGCGTTATCTCTTCCTGCAGCTCCGGCGAGAGCTGGGATCTTCTGTATCTGTTTCTGAGGGCAATGGCAACAGACCTCTTGGCCTCGTCCTGCCCTATAATGTGCTTGTTGAGCTCATGCACTATCTGCTTGGGGGTAAGATCCATAATATCTCCTTCCTGTTCCTGGTGTATACCTTATCTGAAGCGGGCTTCCTTTCCTGGCAAGCGTGCGCCTTAAGGGCACGCATATAACGGCTCCAGGACCTCATACGGCGCGTATAAAGCGTATCCGGACATCCGCTCCGGGGCGAATGAGACGGCCCTGCGGCGGCTTATACGACCTCGCAGCGGATGTTGTCGTTGGTGAAGACGCAGATCTCGCTGGCGATCTTGAGGGCCTTCTGGGCTATGGTGGGGGCGTCCATGTCCGTGTTCTGCACGAGGGCGCGGGCTGCGGCTAAGGCATAGTTTCCGCCGGAGCCTATGGCGATGACGCCGTCATCCGGCTCTATTACTTCGCCTGTTCCGGATACGACAAGCATCACCTCGCTGTCTGCCACTATCATCATGGCGTTGAGCTGGCGGGGAGTCTTGTCGCTGCGCCATAGCTCTGCAAGCTCCACGGCGGAGCGCATGAGGTTGCCGGAGAACTTGTTGAGCATCCCCTCAAACTTCTCTGAAAGCGAGAAGGCATCCGAGACGGACCCGGCGAAGCCTAAGATGACCTTGCCGCCGTATATCCTTCTTACCTTCTGCGCGGATGTCTTGAAGATGACATTCTCGCCCATGGTTACCTGGCCGTCTCCGGCTATGGCTGTGACGCCGTCTTTCTTGACGCCGCATATGGTTGTAGCATGGAATTCTGTCATATGATTCACTCTCTTTACGTCTTGTATCGTCTATTCTTTCCTGCGGGCGTGCGTACACCCTCTACTATATTATATAAACACTTTTCAGCCGTTCTAAAACCAATCCGCCAAAATTTCACAAACTTTACATAAGACTGCAACCTGCAAGCGGTTTTTCCGCACGGAATACAATGCCCGCGCAAGGGAAAGCGGCTGTGGTATTAGCCATTCAGATAGGCCTGCATGCTGGCAAGGGAACGCTCTGCCAGGAGCCGGTATCTTGCCTTCTTGTCCCTTGGAGCTTGGCTCAGGGGGCGCAGGATGCCGAAGTTGGCGTTCATAGGCTGGAAGTTGCTTGTTGGCGTGGATATGTGCCTGGAGAGGGCGCCCATAACGGTGTCATCCCCGGGTATTATAGGGTTTTTATCCTGCAGACGGGATATGAGATGGCGGGCGGCAAGGATGCCGCTTGCGGCGCTCTCCACATACCCCTCCACTCCCGTTATCTGGCCTGCGAAGAAGACCAAAGGGCTGGACTTCAAGGAGAAGTCTGCGTTGAGGCACTCCGGGGAGTTCAAGAAGGTGTTGCGGTGCATTACGCCGTAGCGTAAGAAGTCTGCCGAATGGAGGGCCGGGATCATGGAGAAGACGCGTTTCTGCTCCCCGAACTTGAGGTTTGTCTGGCACCCAACCAGGTTGTATGCCTCGCCGGACTCCGTCTCCTTGCGGAGCTGCAGGACGGCGAAGTGGCGTTCGCCAGAGGGGCCGTTGAGGCCAACGGGCTTGAAGTTTGCAAACCGCAGGGAGTCCTCCCCGCGGGATGCCATGACCTCCACGGGCATGCAGCCTTCAAAGATCTCGCTTTTTTCAAAGGAATGGAGCTCTGCCTTCTCTGCAGAAAGGAGCGCAGAGACGAAGGCATAGTACTCGTCCTTCGTGAGGGGGCAGTTTATGTAATCATCCCCGCCCTTGCCGTAGCGGTCTCCAAAGAACGCTTTGGACATGTCTATGCTCTCCCTGGAGACTATAGGCGCAGAGGCATCATAGAAATGCAGCGGGGAGCCGCATATGAGGGATATGGCGTCGTTCAAAGGGCCCGTTGTAAGGGGGCCGGTGCATATTACGCAGGGCCCTGCGGGCACTGCCTGCACCTCTTCGCACACTGTGCGGATTCGGGGATTGGAGCGGATGTGCTCCGTTATGCATGAGGCGAACCTGTCCCTGTCCACGGCCAGAGCCCCGCCCGCGGGCACGCGGGTCGCATCTGCGGCCTCCATCATCACAGACCCAAACATGCGCATCTCGGCCTTAAGTAAGCCGCAGGCGTTGGAATAGGGGTCCTCTCCTTTAAGGGAGTTGGAGCAGACCAGCTCCGCAAAGTCCGGGTTGGAGTGAGCCGGCGTGAAGGAGCCGGGCTTTATGTCCTTTAAAAGGACCTCATAGCCCGCTGCGGCCAGCTGCAGGGCGGCTTCACAGCCTGCGAGGCCTGCGCCTATAACCTGCACGCAAGGCAGATTGTCTGTTGCGCCCTCAGGGGCACATGCATGCATGTCTGCCACAGGGGTGTTGGGGTCTAGTGTGGACATAGAATCAGTTGTCATCGCTGCCGGAGGGAGCGGGCTCCTTGGCGTTCTTTGCAAGGAGAGCCTTAAGTTCTGAGGAGATGGCCTCGGTGTACTTGCAGGTCTTGGAGGAGCAGACCACCTTGTCTCCCTTCACCACGAGGGCCTCGCCGCACTTGGGGCACTTCTGCCCTGTGGGGATGTCCCAGCTCATGAACCTGCATCCGGGATAGCCGGTGCAGCCGTAGTATATCTTGCGGCTCTTGGAGCGTATGCGGCGCATGGGCTTGCCGCAGATGGGGCATGTGCCCTCGAACCTGTCCGGTGCCTTGGAGACAGAGCCGGATGCGTCTGCGGCAGCATCTTCAGAGCCTGCGCCGCCGGCGTCCTTCTTGCCGGGCTTGGGGGTGAGAGGCTGGCGGGCGCTGCAAAGGGCGCACTGGAGGTAGTCTCCGTAGCGTCCGTGCTTGAGATACATGGGGCCGCCGCAGTCCGGGCAGATCTCGTCCGTGCGGACGGCGTCTATGGGCAGGTTGGTCTTGCAGTCCGGGTAGTTGGGGCAGGCAAGGAACTTGCCGTAGCGGCCGGTCTTTACGACCATGAGGGCTCCGCAGCGGGGACAGGGAACGTCCGAGATTTCGGCCTCGTTCTCTGAGATTGTGCAGGAGCATGTGGGCCAGTTGGAGCAGGCAAGGTATGTGCCCTGTTTGCCGGGACGGCGTATCATGGGGCTGCCGCACTTGGGGCAGGGGATGTCCGTGAGGACGTCCTCGGCCGTGTCTGCGTTCTTGATCTCCTTGGAGAAGCCGGGGTAGAAGTCACAGATCATCCTCTTCCAGTCCACGCCGCCGTCCTCTATCTTGTCCAGGTCGTCTTCCATATGGGCCGTGAAGTTGATGTCCATTATGTCCGGGAAGTATTTTACCAGCATGTCCGTAATGCGGTATGCAATTTCCGTGGGAACCATGTTCTTGCCTTCCTTGGACACGTACTTGCGTGATGTGAGCACCTTTATTACCTGTGCGTACGTGGACGGGCGGCCGATTCCGCTGTCTTCCATGGCCTTCACAAGGGAGGCTTCGGAGTACCTCTTCGGAGGGGCCGTGAACTTCTCGTCCTTGCGTATGCCGAGGTTTGTGAGCCTGTCCCCCTCTTCAAGGGGCGGCAGGAGCTTGCCCACGGCCTCGTCCTCGTCCGTGTCGGACTTAACGTCCTGGTATGCGGCCGTGTAGCCTGCAAACAGCATGGCTCTGCCGGATGCCTTGAAGGCAACGCCGCCGGAGGCTGCCTCTATCTGCATGGAGTCATACTTCGCAGGAGCCATCTGGGATGCGAGGAAGCGGTCATAAATGAGCTTGTACACGTTGTAGTGCTTCCTGTCCAGAGAGTTCTTCACCTTCGCGGGGGTTATGTCAAGGTTTATAGGCCGTATGGCCTCATGGGCGTCCTGCGCGCCCTTCTTTGTAGCATAATAATTGGGCTTGGCGGGGACATAGTCTGCACCGAAGTTCGTGGATATGAAGGAGCGGGCCGCTGCCTGCGCCTCAGAGGAGACGCGCACGGAGTCCGTACGGATGTACGTAACCAAGGCCATGAACTCACCGCCCACCTCCATGCCTTCGTAGAGGTGCTGCGCAACGTTCATGGTGTCCGGGGATGTGAGCCCCAGCTTGTTGTATGCATCCTGCTGCAGTGAGGACGTTGTAAACGGCGGGGGCGCGCCCTGCGTCTTAACGGACCTTGAAACCTTCTTCACGTAGAAGGTGCCGGCATTGGCCTTGGCCTCTGTCTCATCCGCAACGTCTTTCGTTACGTTTGCACCCTTCTTCTTGAGCTGGCACGTAGCCTTGAAGGGGGCATACTCCTTGAACTTGTCCTGCAGGTCTGCTGTAAGCACCCAGTACTGCTCCGGCTTGAATGCCTGTATCTCGCGCTCACGGTCCACTATGAGCCTCAGGGCAACAGACTGCACGCGTCCGCCGGAGAGGCCGTTCTGTATGCGCTTGGAAAGAAGAGGCGAGAGCTTGTAGCCCACAAGCCTGTCCAGAACACGCCTTGCCTGCTGTGCGTTCACGAGGTTCATGTTGATCTTCCTGGGATGCTGCAGAGCGTTCTGCACAGCTTTCTGTGAGATCTCGTTGAACTCTATCCTGCTGTTCTCATCGGGGTCCAGATCCAGCACAGTCTGGAGATGCCATGAGATGGCCTCCCCTTCACGGTCCGGGTCTGTTGCAAGGTATACCTTGCCGCACTTTTTGGCGTCTTCCTGGAGCTTCTTTATAGTCTCCTTCTTGTCCGGGGACACAACGTACGTGGGCTCAAAGCCGTCCTTGATGTACACTCCAAGTGTCTTCTCCGGCAGGTCCCTTACATGTCCGCCGGATGCATCCACCTTGTACTTTCCCTTGAGATACTTTGAAATTGTCTTCGCCTTAGAGGGCGACTCCACTATGATAAGATCCATATGATCTCCTTCCAAACGGCGCACCCCACAGGGGCTGCCGGCTTCTACTGTTTCATAACAGCGCTAATGCTGTACATAATACTTGTTAAAGCAAAATCTGCCCGTTTAAACACCCGCAAGGCAAAAACCTCGTTCAGGGCACAATAATTTGTGCAGTTTGTACATAAATTCCAACGCCTGCCGGCTTTCCGGAGCCCGGATGCGTCCGGTTCGGACGGCCCTGCATATGACCCGGAACGGGGCTGCATCTGATCCCGGAACGGGGCTGCATATGATCCCGGAATGGGGCTGCATATGGCCACAGAACGGGGTCGCATATGACCCAGGAACAGGGCTGCGGGACCGGGCAAAAGGCCCTGGGTAATTTAAAAGCCCCCGCGCATAACGGGAGCTTATTTATTATCTTACTTCCTTGATCTTTGCTGCCTTTCCGGTGAGGCCTCTTAAGTAGTACAGCTTAGCTCTTCTTACCTTGCCGCGGCGAACCACTTTGATGTCTGAAATCTTGGGAGAATGAAGCGGGAATGTTCTCTCCACACCGACACCGAATGAAAGGCGTCTTACTGTGAACGTCTCACGGATGCCGCCGTGCTTCTTGGCGATTACGACACCCTCGAAGTTCTGTATTCTCTCCTTGGTGCCCTCTATTACCTTGAACCCGACTCTCACAGTGTCTCCAACGTTGAACTTGGGGACGTCCGTCTTCATGCCTTCCTTTTCTATGGCCTCAATCAAACCTGTCATGATGTAACCTCCAAAATATACCAAGGCATTCATGCACCCTTGCAGCGGACTGCCCCGAAGTCGAAAATTATATTACCAAAGCCTTTTGAAAAAATCAACTCATTTTACGCCCCTTTCGGGCGGATTTTGGCCCTCCGGCGCAAAATCTTTGCTTACCATATTATAAAATACAGCCCACCGGAGGCGTTTTAGTGCACCCTGCACGCCTTCTAATGCGTCTGCCGGTATTTCCACGCAGGGCAGTTACTGCTTGTCTAAAGGCTCCTCCGTGTCCGTGCGGGCATCATCTGCAGGCTCTTCTGCAGTCTCTTCCACGGGCACTTGAGTCTCTGCAACCGGCTCTTCTGCAGTCGCCGGCATATCTGCGAACGGGTCTTCTGCATGAGCCGGCAGGTCTGCGAAGGGATCCTCTTCCGGAGACTTTGGCAGGTCTGTAAAGGGATCTTCGTCTGGTTCCTCCGAGGTTTGGGCGGGAAGGAGGCCTATCATGGGCTCATTTTCCGTGGGCTCTGCCTCTGCGGGCGCTATGCCAAACGGGTCTTCCTCCGCAACCGGAGGTGCAGGCTCTGCGGGGACGGGTGCCGCGTCTGACTCGGCAGCGGCGGCGGCGCCCTCTTCCTCCGGGGTGGTCTTGTGGAAGGCGAGGCACCAGATGTCTGAGCCGAACATTGACGTGTTGGGCTTTTTCTCCTTGGTCTCAAAGATCCAGCCCTGCTTGCGGTACTCCTCTATGAGGTCCTGAAGCTGGTCCTCCATGGCGCGGACTTCCATGTACTTGTGGTTTTCGTCTGCAGGCTTGCCCTTGGGAGGCTTCACCTCTTTGGGCTCATGCTTCCCGCGGCCGTATGAGCCGAGGATTAAGACGGCCACAAGAACCACAACGATGATTATGATTATGTAGTCCATGGATGCCCTCCTGAAGCCCTGCGGCTTGTACGCATGCGGATGCCCGTGTGCGGGGTTACTCT
>JAJPZC010000048.1:0-5397 GCA_021204585.1 Clostridia bacterium | reverse complement strand
CTGAAGCCCTGCGGCTTGTACGCATGCGGATGCCCGTGTGCGGGGTTACTCTATCTTGCTGTAGCCGTAGCTGTTCACTACAGCATCCACCTTCACGCCCTTCTTGCAGAGAGGACAGTTCAAGGGTGAATAGGAGCTGTACGTGGGAATGTCCTTGAGGCCGAAGAGCTTCACGACGGGAAGGTCGCTCTCAAAGTCACCGCCGAAGACCGCAGCGATTGCCACAGGATAGCCGCCGTAGTAACGGACGCCGTCCGCTATGGAATGGACGGACTTGCCTGTCGTGGCGCTGTCGGTGAGGATCAGGACGCGCTTGCCGCGCACGTACTGCATTACGTTGTCGCGGAGGATGAGGATGCCGTCCGTAACCTCAGGGGAAAGGACGGAGATGTTCTGTCTGGAGCTTACGCTCACGCCGGAGGACAGCATCTCTGCCATGTAGGCGCCTACCATCTTCATCCTGTCCAGGGATATTATGCTTTCTATGGGCGTGCCCATGAGAAGGTCCGTGAACATCCTTGCGGCTGCCTTGGCCTCCTGCAGCTGGCACTTAACCTTATACATGTCCACAAAGTGGCTTATGTGCGAGTTCTTTGTCGCAAAGTGGCCGGGCACCACCTCTATGCTCACTTCACGGCGTATGGATGAACGCAGTTCATATGAATGCTCCATACTCGTATCCCCCTTAAGTATATAATAATGTATAGAGTCCGCAGGAGAGCCCAATCTTACTCTGCTGCGCTGTGTTCTTAAGTTGTGGCGGCCCTGCTGTTGTATTGCCTTGGGCCTGGATGCGCCCCTGTGGCGCTGTGCGGCGCCGTTTGCGCCTGCATATGTGCGGTTTGCGGGTGTGCGCCATCCGTTTTGATCGGGCATGCACCAACCATTTTGGACGGGTGTGCGCCATCCGTTTTGGTCGGGTGTGCGCCATCCCTTGGAAGGGGCATGCGGCTGGTTAGTCTTTAGCCCACTTCTCTGTAAAGGTCCGGCGGTGTTCCGGACAGAGGCCGTGGTCCAGAATGGCCTGGATGTGGGCCTTGGAAGGGTATCCCTTGTTGCTGGCAAAATTGTATTCCGGGTATTGGATGGATAAGCGGGTCATGAGGTCATCCCGGTATGTCTTGGCGAGGATGGATGCTGCGCCTATGGTGTAGCTTCTAGCGTCTCCCTTTATGATGTACCGCTGGGGTATGGAGATGTCCAGGGTCATGTTGCCGTCCGTTATAACAAAGTCCGGGGTTATAGGGAGGCTTTCTATGGCCTCCTTCATGGCAAGCTTTGTGGCCTCCAGGATGTTTATGCGGTCTATATCTTGGGCGGACTTTATGCCAATCTGGCAGCAGACGGCGGTGCGGCGGATGCGCTCTGCGAGGGCTGTGCGCTTGGCTTCTGTGAGCTTCTTTGAATCATCTATGCCCGGTATGATGGAAGCGTCATCCAGGGGCATTATAACGGCTGCGCAGACAACGGGCCCCGCTAAGGGGCCGCGGCCCACTTCATCCACACCGCAGATGTATCTGCAGCCCTGCGAGAGGAGCTCTCGCTCTATGCGCAGCTTGTCCACGGGTTCTGAGGTGAAGATGGACTCCTGGACGGATGAGTCTTTGGATTTGCGGGATGACTGGGATCTGGTGCTCATGTGCGTCACCACTTCATGCCGTCTGTGTCTTCCGGAGTGTCCAGGGTAATGCGCCCTAAGCGGCCCTTGCGGAAGTCATCTATTACGGCCCTTTCGCCGCGGTCATAGTCCAGCTCCCCGCCCTTTATGAGGAACCCGCGCGCTCTGCACACGGCGTCCAGAATCTCCAAAGGAGTGCCTTCAGACTTGCCGTACCGCTCTGAAAGGCGGTCTGCATACTTTGGCTGGAGGTCCTGGATGAGGGCCAGGGCAATGTCATCCATGTCCAGGATGTCATCGTTTATGGAGCCAATGTAGGCCATGCGGCGGGCATACAGCTGGTTGTCGAAGAAGGGCGGCATGGTGCCGGGAGTGTCCAAAAGGTCGTAGCCGTTGCAGGAGATCCACTGCTTGCCGCGGGTCACGCCTGCCTTGTTGCCGGTATCCGCGCGCTTTGTGCCCGCAAGGAGGTTAATTATGGTGCTCTTGCCAGTGTTGGGCACGCCGGCAACCATGAAGCGGAAGACGCGGGACTGGCCCTTTGCGGCCGCACGGGTGCGCTTTTCCTCCGTTATGCGAAGGATTGCCCCCTCTATATCCCTCTTTGAAGCCGCTTTTCCGGCGTTGATCTTAATGGCCTCCGCACCCTGGGACTGGATCCTCTTTAAAAGGATGTCTGCCCTTTCGTCTGCGAGGTCTGCCTTGTTTAAGATGTATAATACAGGCTTTTGGCCTGCCATTTTCTTTAGTTTGGGGTTGAATGTGGAGGCCGGGCACCTTGCGTCCAGGATGAAAATGACCCCGTCCACAATGGAAAGGCTCTGCTCCATCATCCTCATGGCCTTTGTCATATGACCGGGATACCATTGTATTGTCTTCATGTTTTCAGTCCTCCCTTAGTCATTAATCCCCGCATATCATGCGTTCAAGGCCTTGCATGAAGCCCGTACGGGCTTATGATTGGGCGTGGTACAGTCTGCTGTGAAGCCCACAAGAGTGCGCCAGAGGCGCTGTATATGAGCATATGAGCGCATATGAAGCGTGCAGCTGCGTGCAGCTGTGCGGGCTCAGATGGTGCGTGTATGGGGCGCGGAGTCAGAATGCGCCGCCGTCGGGGCCGTCTTTGGAGCCAATGTTGGCGGGGCCCAGGAGATCCGGACGCATCTCACGGGTGAGGCGCAGGCTCTCCTGCCGGCGCCACTCGTCTGTCTTGGCGTGGTCTCCGGAAAGAAGGACGGCAGGGACTTTGAGGCCCTTGTATTCTGCGGGGCGGGTGTACTGGGGGTACTCGAGGAGCCCTGAAGAGATGCTCTCGTCCACAAGGGAGCCGTCTGAGAGGACGCCGTCCACGTAGCGGGCTATGCAGTCACAGACAACCATGGCGGGAAGTTCGCCGCCTGTCAGGACGTAGTCCCCTATGGATATCTCTTCGTCTATGTACAGGTCTATGATGCGCTGGTCCACTCCCTCATAGTGGCCGCAGAGCATTATGATGTCCTCGCGGGCAAGAAGCTCAAAGGCCTTGGACTGGGTGAAGACCTTCCCCTTGGGGGAAAGGTAGATGTGGTATGACTTGTGATCCGGATCAAGGGAGTCGAAGCAGGAGCCGATGGGCTGTGGCATCATGACCATCCCGGCACCGCCGCCGAAGGGATAGTCGTCGCACTTCGAGTGCTTGTTCTCGGCGAAGTCACGGATGTTGACCGTCTGTATATCCAGTTTTCCGCCCTTCACGGCCCGGCCTATGATGCTTTCCTGAAGGGGAAGGAACATCTCCGGGAAGAGGGTTAGAATAGTTATCTTCACTGCACGGACACTTCCTTGAAACGCTTCTTTGAGACCGTAATCTTCTTTTCCAGCGTGTTTACGTCCAGTATAACCCCCTCCGCTGCGGCGAAGGAAAGTTCGCCCTTGGGGGTGTCCAAGTAATAGATGGTTGTGTGCGAGGGAACAACGGATGAGACGGTGCCCACGGCCTCGCCGTTCTCGTACCAGACCTCGCAGCCTAAAAGGTCTGCAATGTAGTATGAACCGTCCGGAGGCGCAGGAAGGGCCTTCCTTTCTGCCTCCAGCTCTTTTCCGCGCAACAGTTCTGCGGCATTGCGGTCTGCAACGCCCTTCAAGGTTATGTACGCCATGTCGGCGTCCCCTCTCACGCGCAGAACCTCATACTCCCTGCCCTCTATGTACAGCCTCTTAACCTTCTTGAGGCTGTCTGCGCTGTCCAGATACACTTTGACCTTGATCTCCCCGCATATGCCCTGGGGCTTCAACACGGCGGCTACAGCCAGCTTCTCTTCACTCATTCATCAACCTGCACTGTCTGGAATAGGCACCCTCTGGAGGGCGCGGAATAAGCGTTAACTGCGCATACGGGTGCGCTCTGACGCTTTGGCAGGCCGGCTTTTAGGCGGTCCGGGGCTGAGTACAAACAATTGTTTGCACTGCGTCCCGTGGCGCTTCATTCCGGCCGCTGGTGCCACCATAGGGGCCTTGCAGAAGACCCGTGAAGGGGTTTTCTGCAGAAACAGCAAATGCCCACAGCAAGGTCCCTCTTTTGTGGGGCTTCTTCGTGTGGCATCATGCGGCCCTTGGGGCGGGCCTGCTGTATTGGTATCGGGCATTGTATCCATAAAGGGGAAGCATGCGCCCTGGGGCGTTATGCTTTCTCTTTGATAGATACTATGGTTCTCTTGGCGTTGCGGGGGGTGGCGGCGGCAACGAGGGTGCGCATTGCTTTAGCAATCTTGCCCTGCTTGCCAATTACCTTGCCCATGTCGCTCTCTGCGAGGAAGACGGAGATCTCAACCACGTTGTCCTTCTCTTCGACGGTATATTCCACCTCGTCTGCCTTCTCCGCAAAACTGCCCACTATATACTTAACCAGTTCAAGTGTGTTGTTTTCCATAATGCATCTCCCCGCCGCCTTATGTCAGGCGGCGTATGGCGGATCAGTTCTTCTTTTTCTTGTTGTTCGTCTTGGGAACGGAAGGCTTGTCAGACGGAGCCATGGCACCCTGCTTTACGAGGATGTTGCGCACTGTCTCTGTGGGCTGCACACCAACGGCCAGCCACTTTTTTGCCTTCTCTACGTCCAGGACTATCGTTGCGGGCTCTGTAAGAGGGTCATATGAGCCGATCTTGTCAAGGTACTCGCCGGAACGCGCCTTGTGAGAGTCAACCACCACGATGCGGTAGAACGGACTCTTCTTGTCTCCCATTCTGGTAAGTCTCATCTTAACTGCCATAATTCTAGTTACTCCTTTTGCCTTGCGGCTATATAATTTTTAATTTCTGCCTAGATTTAAGCCTGCTGCAACAGCAGGGCCGCCCGCACGGCGGCTGCTGCACTGCCTCCGGCAAAGGCCTGCGCATGCCCCGGACTGGGGCTACGCATGTGCTCTCCGGAAGGGCTTCATATGCGCTTGGAGTGCGCATAAGTGACTCGTTTTGCGTTCCCTGGGGGTTGCCCAGGGAAAGAACAGATGCCCACACAGGGAAGCCAGAGGGCTTGTATACGGCCCTGGAATGGGCCTTCCCGGATGATGTTGCGGTGTGGAATCAGCGGTATATGCGGCGGAGGTTCTTGCCGGGCTTGCCGCCGTTCTTCATCTGCTTCATCATGGACTTGGTCTGCTCAAACTGGCGGAGAAGCTTGTTCACGTCCTGCACCGTTGTGCCGCTTCCTGCCGCTATACGCTTTCTGCGGGAGGCGTTTATTATGGACGGGTCCGTGCGCTCCTGCTTTGTCATGGAGAGTATGATGGCCTTTGTGCGCT
>JAJPZC010000193.1 GCA_021204585.1 Clostridia bacterium | reverse complement strand
GGTATAGGCTGAGACTCCTTCTGTTATATCTCCTGTTTTTTTGTTTTTGTGCGGCGGCAAAATCGGCAAATCCCAGTCGCCTGCGTTTATAGTCTGCAGCATTTCGCCGGTTTTCTTGTCCGCGCGTCCAGTCATGGAATTAGACAGGGCATCATTTGTTATTACATAGTTTTTCGGAATTCTGCTTATACTCTCCAAAACCGGCAGATTTTCCATGGTGCGCCGTGCGGTTTCGATGTTCTGTGCTGCCTCTGCAGCTGCCGGGTTGTCGCTCTCGCGTGCCCGATCTTTCGCACGGTTCAGAAGTGTTGAAAAAATGCTCTCGATCTGTGCGCCGCTTTCCGGGTCTTTATCCTGCATAAACTCTGCGAGGGAAATTTCCTGCCGGCCGGTTTCTTCTTTATAGGCGTCTAATTCTTCCTGCAGATACGGCATAAGGTCGTTTATGTTGTCAATGAATGCCGCTAAAAAAAGAATGTTGCCTGCGGAAAACTCCTGCGTCATGGAATCTATCCAATCATTCACGCCGGTAAACATGCCCTGCAGGGCCTGCCATGTGTCAGAAGTCCGCCACTGTTCCAATTTGGCGCTGATCGCGCCCATGGTGCCCGCTAGTGACTGCGTGAGTTTTGTTATTGCCTGGACGGTTGCCACGACAAAGCCGGCAGCATTCGCGCCTAAACGGTCAACTGACCTTTTCCGCACAAATTCCAATTCTTGCTCTGTCAGGCCCACGGCCTCCCCGATCTGCCCGGCAATGTGCTTCACTTCCTGTGCATCATGCGCAGAATCGTGCTTTCCCTGGTCGGCTTCTTCTGCGGCTGTTCCCTCTATCGCGGTGCCCCGTTTCAAAGCCTCCTGCAGTTCTTTTCGCCCTTCTTCAATGGGTGTGCCTAAATCATGCCATGCGGCCTGCATTTTATTCTTTGCTTCCACAACCGGCATCATGGCGTCTGTCATGGCTTTTACTGCCTCCCGCAGTGCCTGGTGAAATTCCTTGCGCTGTTCGGGCGTCATGTTTTCCAAATCGGCCCGCAGTTTTTCGTCTGTCTGCCGCTCGATCTCGTTCATGCGCCTTTCAAATTCGGCTTCTGTTTCCGGGTCAATGTCCTGCGCTGCGGCCTGTTCTGCCTGTTCGTCCTGCAGCTGTGCGCCGTTCAGTTTCTGTGCCTCTTGTGCCGGTTTTTCCTGTGCCTGGTCCTCTTTTACAGGCGTGCTCTTTTTGGTGTTCATTCGCTTTCGCTCTCCTGTGCTGTGTCGGGCTCGATGTTCTGCCCTGTGAGGTTTGCGGCCTCTGCGTCCAGCTGTTCAGCGAGGGCGCGGGCCTGCTGGTAAAGGTCTTCATGTTCTTCCTTGTACTTCTGCAAACAGAGGTTGACAAAGCGTGTTATGCTCTGCCCTGTGGCCCGTGCCATTATGCGGGCAAACTCGTAATTGTCGGGAGAAAAGGCAAGGTTTATTCGGGGAAGTTTACAGCCCTTGCGCCCCTGCGTCTTCATGTTCTTTCTGCGCTCTCTCTGTTCATCGGGGCTTGCCATGGGCTGCGCGTTAAACGTGTCCTTTCCCCTTTCAATGGCTGCATAAACTGCGCCGGTGTTCACGCCGGTTTCCTGACGGCCTGTGTTAATGGTCGAAAAATCGGGCTGTTTTGCCATGGCTTCTTAATCCTCCTGTGCAACTTTTTTGAATAACTCTAAATAATCCTGCGCCGGTTTGCTGTTTGGTGCATAGCTGTAAAGGTCCTGCCGCATGGCCTGCGCCTCGCGCACGGCAATGCCCTGCCTTATCTCTCCCAAATAGGGCACGCCGGCTGCCTGTGCCTGGTCTTTGATCGTGTCCCGCATGAAGCGGTTTATTTTCGGCCGTGGGTCAAATTTTGTTACAACTGCGCCGACAATCTGCAGATGTTTTGTCTGGTCCACGTGCTGCGCGATGTCCACAATCTGATAAAGGGCCTGCAGGCTGTTTGTCTCTGCCTCTAAAGGAACGATCAGACGGCCCGATGCGAAAAGGGCGATGTTCTGCAGTTCTCCCATGGCCGGGGCGGTGTCAATGAATATATACTCGTAATCATTCGCCGTGCCTCCTGAAAGCGCCTGGAATAGCCGCCACGCGCTGCCGGGTCCTGTTTTCAGTTGCGCCAAATTAGCGCTGCCGCAGATGATGCTTAGATTGTCGCCGATCTCCTGCACGGCATCGCGGGCGGGGTGCCCTGTGATAACATCGCAGCTGTTGGGCTTTGTGAAGTCTGCCCCCATCCATAAAGACAAATTGCATTGAGGGTCTAAATCAATGCACAGGGTTCTTTTGCCGGCTGCGGCTGCGGCCTGTGCGAGTGCCCCGCATGTTGTCGTTTTTGCTACGCCGCCTTTTATGGCGCCAATAGTGAAAACATGCGGCGCCGGCTTCTGTTTGGCTTTTGCCATGGTTTCTCTGTTCCTCCTGTTTCTATTGTATATAATAGGGGCGGCGCATTTCGTGTACTTTCCGCCCATGTTGCACATGAAGTGAAGCCAATTTTCTAATTAAGCTATTCAATATTAGTTTAATTAGAAATATTTTTCGGGCCCGTTTGTACTTATAATAGGGGCCATGTGCTGCGCTGCGTTTTGCTGCGCCTGTGGCCGGCTGTGCTGGTCTACTGGTCGCCGTGCGCAGCTGCGGCCATGATTTGCCGCGTTATGCTTGTAACGCCGGTGCGCCGTTCTTTGATAAGTTCGCTGCGGTAAAGCCTGGTCTTTTCTTCATCGGTCATATATTGCAGCTGTTCCTCTATCGGGGTATCACAGCAGGGCACCGGCAGGCCCTGTGCGATGTCCGCCACTTTCAGCAGGAAGCCTGAAAGGGCGTGCCGCTCCTGCGGTTCCATGTCAACAAATGCTTTGATGATCGTCAGGTCTTCGGGCGTCAGGTCAACGGGGCGCCGGGCTTCAATGATTTGCTTTGAATTTTCCATTGCGTTCACACTTTCTGCGGCTTCTGCCGGTATGAGTGCGGCACGTAATATGTGCGAGGAAATAGCACCATGTAAAACAGATCGCCGTTATCAAGCCGCATTGTTTCCACGCTCAAAACATCGCCGCTGTTTGTCTGCCGGTCAAATTCCTTTTCTGCATAGTGCTGCACAGCTGCCTTGTTTTCCTGGTCTTCCATGGAATAGCCGCAGGCGGCCGCGATGTCATTTAGAAAGATGATGTGCGGGTCTGCCGTGCTGTCCTGCATCTGAATAAACCGGGTGTGCAAATACTTCTTTACGGCCTTTTCCGCCGCTGTTTCCGCTTTGGCCTGCGGGCCCCTGGTCTTCCCGCCGTGTGTCCTGGTCAAATAGTGCTGCAGTGTTTCCACGGTGAAGCCGTCCCGCTCAAAATGTCCAAAAAGTTTCACGGCCTCTTTAATCTCTTGCTGTTCTTTCGCGTCCCGCGTGAAAATGTCGGGTGCAATGTTGTCTGTCAGCAGATAAAGGGCGTTCACGGCATCAAAAACATTGCAGAAGTCCGCGCCGGTCTGTCCGTGTGTCACAACAAATTCTTTCATGCTCTTTCCTTCCTTTCTGCGCTGTGCGCGCGTGGCGGTGTCCTGTTATTCCCTGGTTGGGGTTTTCGGGGGTTCACGCTTTTAACGCTTTGGAAGTGTTAAACATGGTATTTAACGCACATGAAGTGTTAGAAGTCCCCGCGTGCTTATTCCCCATTATCTCCCCATCATTTCCCCGTTATCTCCCCATCATGGCGCCGATCAGCGCGGCGCCGGCTGTTCTTATACTCTTTTTAATGGCCTTTAATAGAAAGGGTCTGGTTTGGTCTAGTCTGGTTTTCAAGTCCCCTTTTTGGGGATTTGATGCGGCCTCGCGCGCGCACGCGCGAAAAAAGGTTCAGGTTTTGTCAGGTTTTTGCCTTTAAAAGAATATGTTGGGATCCTTTGGCTTTTCGTCCTGCTGCCTGCCGCTCATGCCATGGCCTGCGCGATGCCGGCAAGCTGTGCAATCTGTGCCGGGTTCAGGCGCTGGAGCATGTTTTCTAACTGTGTCATGCCGTCTGTCTCCTGCTGCCCGTGGTAGAGGTTGTAAAGCTGCTGTGCAATGGCCGCTTCCTGCTGTTCGGTTTCATTGTGCAAATAAATTTCTGTTGTGGCCGGGTTTGCGTGCCTCATGTACTTCTGCGTCTGGTAAATGTCGCCCGTCAGCTGCTGCACGTTCGTGCCGGCAGTGTGCCGCAGGCTGTGCGCCGTCAGCCTTTCGGAATTGTAGCCGGCTTCCTGCATGGCCCGCTTTAACATGGTGCTAATTGTCGTCGAGGCGATGCGCTGCCCTCCCGATCTGTTGCCCGTGCTCACAAATAGCGGGCTGTTCCCTGTCGGCCTGTCCGATCTGCACGCTAAATACTCTTTCACGGCTGCCGCCACTTCCGGGGCAAGGGCCTTTTTCTGGTCGGGCTCTGTGTGTCCTTTTCCCCAAATGTACAGCCACGCCTGCCCGCCTTTCGTTTCAAGGTCCTTCACGTTGGCCCGGCTGATTTCCACGGTGCGCAATCCTGCATTCACGGCTAAAAGGTAAATAGCCCGCAGGCGCTTGCCCTGTTCTTCGCTGCGCTGTACTCTGCCGGCCGTGTCCTTCAGGGCAGCTGCGGCCGCTTCTGTTTTGGCCTGTGCTGTCGCGTCAATGCTCTGTTCTACTTCCTGTACTTCATGGGGCGTGAGGGCGTCTTTCTTGTGTGTGCTGTGGTCCACTTTCGGAGCCCGGACAGTTGCGGCAATGTTGGGGTAAAGCCCCTGCGCCGCCGTCCAGCAGAAAAACTCTTTGACAACTCGCAGATATGCTGTTACTGTGTTCGGCTTCAATCCGCGTGCGGTGAGGTCGTTTCTATAGGCCACAATGTCAGCCCTGGTCGGCTGTGTCGTGCCGGTTTCCTGCATCCAATAGGCAAACTGCCGCAGATTTGTAATATACGTGCGCGCGGTCTTGTCGCTGCGGTCTATCCATGCCACAAAATCAGAAAAGAGGTTTCCTGTAATGGCCGTGCTGGTCGCCTCGATCTCCTGCGCCTGGTATGCTTTCAGTTCGTTCATGACTTATCCCCCATAAACTTTTTACTGCGTGCTTTGTGTCATTTCTATTTCGTTTTCTTTCTATTATATTATACAATCATCGGTTGTCAATAGGAAAC
>JAJPZC010000107.1 GCA_021204585.1 Clostridia bacterium | reverse complement strand
AGTTGGTGGAGACGGTCATCTTGATGTACTTTATCATGTTGGCGTACGTCTTGCGCCCCTCTATTATGCCCTTTTCGAGGACCATGAGGTCCTTTTCGAGAAGGATGATATCGGCGGACTCCTTTGCTATGTCCACGGCAGTGTCCACGGAGATGCCTACGTCCGCCGCCTTCATTGCGGCGGCATCGTTTATGCCGTCTCCCATGAAGCCTACGACGTGCCCGCGGTTTCTGAGGGCCGTGACGACGCGGGTCTTCTGGTCCGGGGTGAGCTTTGCGAAGACGTCCACGTCTTCAACCCGCTCTTCAAGCTCCGCATCCGTCATGGGCTCTATGTCCATTCCAAGGAGCATGTTGCGGACCTTTATGCCCACCTGCGCGCATATGGTGGCGGTAACCTTCTCGTTGTCCCCCGTGAGCACCTTTGTGGTTACGCCGTGGCGCCTAAGGGCGCGTATTGCGTCTGCCGTGGTCTCCTTGGGAGGGTCCAGGAAGGCGAGGTAGCCCAGGAGCACGAGGTCATGCTCATCGCCGTCTCCGAAGGACTTGGTGTAGCCGAAGTCGCTCTTCTGGGCGAGGGCCAGGACGCGGAAGCCGCGGGACGAGAGGTCATCCACGGTGGCAAGGATCTGCGCCTTTACGGCATCCGAGAGGGGCGTCACCTTCCCCTCCACCTCTGCGAAGGTGCAGATGGAGAGCATCTCTTCCACGGCGCCTTTGGTAACCATCTGTATCTTGCCGCTGCGGTCCCGGACCACGGTCGTAAGCCGCCTGCGGACAAAGTCAAAGGGTATTTCGTCTATCTTCGTGTAGGTCTCGGAGAGGTCCGTCAAGGTCTTGTCCTGCATCTCCTGCTGTTCGGTCCTTAAGATTATGGCCTGGTCCATGAGGTTCTTGTAGCCGGTCTGGAAGTAGGAGTTGAGGTATGCGTGCCGAAGGACGCGCGAGTCCTCCTCGCCGTTCACGTTCATGTAGTATTCAAGGACCACGCGGTCCTGCGTCAAGGTGCCGGTCTTGTCCGTGCAGAGGATGTCCATGGCGCCGAAGTTCTGGATGGAGTTCATGTTCTTCACCACGACCTTCTCCCTGGACATGGAGACGGCGCCCTTGGCAAGGCAGGTGGTGACTATCATGGGAAGCATTTCGGGCGTTAAGCCTACGGCAATGGAGAGGGCATACACGAGGGCGCTTATCCAGCCGGAGGAGCCGCCGTCATAGACGACGCCTCGGGTCACGCCGTTTATGATGAACACAATGGGCACCATTATGATCATGAACCTTATGAGGACCATGGAGACTGCGTTCACGCCCTTCGTGAAGCTGGTCTCAACGGGTTCGTCCGAGACGCCTGCGGAGAGGGCGCCGAACATTGTCCTGTCCCCTGTGGCCACAACCACGCCCTTGCCGCTTCCGGAGACTACGTTGGAGCCCATGAAGGCAATTGAGGAGGAATCCGTTATGCTTTCCGCAGGGCCGTCCATAGGGGTGGCAAGCTTTTCCACGGGCTCACTTTCGCCCGTCATGGAGGACTGGGACACGAAAAGGTCCTTCGCATCTATAATGCGAAGGTCTGCCGGCACCATGTCTCCGTTGGAGAGGTGCACTATGTCCCCTACCACCACGTCCTCAATGGGGATGTCCAGTTTCACGTACCCCTTGCGGTCCACGGTGCACATGGTGGTGATGAGCGCCATGAGCCGGGCTGCGGCATTGCCGGAGCGGGACTCCTGTATGAAGCGCATTATGCCGGAGATAATCACCATGAGGGCGATTATCACTATGGTAATGAAGTCCATGTCGTCCCCTGTGAATACGGGGACAATGACGTCCGTCACCAGGGAGACAATGAGGAGAACAAGCAAAATGAGTGAGAAGGGGTCCACGAATGAACCGAAGAACCTGCGTGCGAGGGACTTTTTCTTGTGGCCCGTCACCTTGTTGGTCCCCCACTTTTCGCGGCTCTCCTCCACCTCGTCCTCGTCGAGGCCTGCGTCCCTTGAGCCTATCTTCTCATAGACCGTCCGGACGTCGTCATGAGCCACTTCGCGCAGCCAGGCGTTCTGTCTCTCCCTCTCTGCCTGCACTTCCTTTGCGCTGCGCCCCTGCTTCTTTTTCTTCAACTTTCCAGCCTCCTTTCACAGAGATTTTTCAAAGGGCGCATGTCTCTTTTCCAAGTCCCGCCTGTCCTTTGCTTTGGGCCTTCATGGTCCGGCTGTTATGTATCCGTCTTCACGTGCTTTGAAGCTTTTGCACTCCCAAGTATATGCTACGTATGCATTACAACGTTAGTACTTATGTCTCTTTCCTGCGGCCCCCTTGTGCCGCCCGTGGCGCTTACCTGCGCCGCATATGCACCCTTCCAGGCGCCGTCCGTATTCCGTCTGCAGCGCCGCACAAACGCTGCCTGCAGGCACACCGTGCCCTCTGCGGGCACTGGTTACTGTGTGCCCCTGTGCGGATACCCTGCCACACCCCTTGAGGCACTACTTTTTGTCCGGCCTGTCTATGTATCTGCTGCTTTTGGAGATCCATACGAGGTCCACGGCCGCCAGTATGAACCAGGCTATCATGAACCAGGAGAACATCTTGTCCAAAAAGTACGGCCAGAAGGCCGCCACGAGGACTATAACCCCGCAGAGGGCTATTACCCCGCCAATGTTCCGGCAGAGGGGCTTTATGCGTATCTTTTTGCGCTCCTCCTCCGGCATCCTCTTCCATGAGCGGAAGAAGACGTGGAGCCCGCCGAAGAACATTACGAAGCCCACGATGAGGATTACGAGGCCAATTCCAAAGCATGCCCATGATATCTGCATCTGCTTTTTCTGCCTCCCTGTCTTCCCTGCGGGCCATGTCCGCACGCATGCGCATGCGCACGCGCCGGTCCCATATCATATGAATTATAAACCCCGCAGGGGCAAAAGTAAAGGATTGGACGGCGTTTAGGTAAAATCTGTGGAGTATTTCATTCCCTGTGCAACGCCCTCATAATGGGTCTCTGCCGGACGGACGAACCCACGGAAAACCGGGCTGAGACAAATAACTGGCCTTGTGTGCGACAACATACGGAAGCTGCTTCGGAGGCAGACAAAAGGAGCGGAATTATATCCGCCCCCGAAGCATATGCCATGTATTATTTTGTTGCTTTCTGCAAAGGCACCTCAATGGGCTGTTCAGCGTGCTATGGCTACCCTCACGGAACTCCCACTGAATGCCATTCCTATTTTAACAATGTCTGTGACTCCGAGAACCCGCAGAACAGTATCGTACTTCTGCTCAATGATCTGCTTAAGCCCTTCACGCGCAAGCTTCTTGAGCTTGTCCGGATTGTCTTCGCCTGTGCGCTCAAGTTCAATGACGATGCCAGGCTTCCCTGGTTTGTTAGGTTTCATAGCAATATCCACTATCCCCTTGCCAGAATTGCCCTCAGGTATGATGGTGTACTCGTTTTTCTTGTACTTGCACATGCATCTAACGAAACCGGAATAGAATTCCTCATACGGCGCATCCCTGTATGTCACGCTGTCCTCAATGAACTTCTGCATCCCGTTTTCGATTTCATCCTCGTCGAACCGTTCAATTATATCCCAGATTCTGTCAAACTCATTCTCTGAAACAATCATCCGGTCGGAGACCTCTTTTCTGAATACTCTGGCTATTCCCTCATTGGGAACTTTGAGATAATAATACCGGTCCGTGGTCTTCTCCGTTCTGTTGCAATTGTACATGCTCAGATACTCTTTGTTCTCCCCTGTGGCTATGAGATACCCGTAACAGAGAAGCAGTGTGAAGACATTTTCACTGTCATTCATAAGCATGGGGTATGCAATATTTTCATCAATCCTGGCAGTAATTGTACATCCGTCCTTCAGCTCAGAGATTTTTGCAGCAACATCAGGTGATACATTCCGGAGCAGTTTGCCCAGATCTGCGTTTTCACCTGTATTAACCCAGTATGTATCCGGAAGAAATCCATTCATCACATAAAGTAAAACAGACCATGGATTGAATATTTCTGTGGCTCCAAATATGTATCCGTCATACCACTCACAGACTTCCTTATTCTTATTATCCGCATCATAGTATGACAGCATGTCGCTGACTTCTTCTCTTGTAAAACCGAAATACTCGGCATAACTACCATTTAGAACTGAACACGAGACAAAACTGTTCAACCCGCCGAACAAACTTTGGCCGGATACCAGCAGCACGCCTGTCAAGACTGCAAACTCAAAACTGGGGTTGTATTTCATCCCCTGAGACATGAAGCCTTTCATGAATGCAAGAGCCTCATTGTAATACCCTTTGTCATATCCTGACTGTATGGGAACATCATACTCATCAATGAGAATTACTGGCCGCTTCTCATGGTGCTTGCTAAGCATATCTGACAGTGAATTCAAAGATGAACGATACTCGGCTCTGCTGGCTGTATAGTTGACAATTCTGTTATACGCTCCGATATCTGCCGGGGTTAAATGTTCGCTGTTTAAAAGCTCTTTGTGCCTGTTGAATTCCTTTGCTATCACGTCTTTAAAATCTTCATATGACTCGGCCCAAGTATCATCATCCATAGAAGATAAATTAAGATATATCACGGGATACTTGCCCTGCTCTGTTTGATATTTTTCGCCACATGCCCATATCTTTTTATCCCGGAAATACTTGGACGTGTCCTCATCCGTCTTTTCAAAGAAGGTCTTGAGCATCTGCATATTGAGGCTCTTGCCAAATCTCCTGGGACGGGTTATAAGCGAAACCTTCCAAGCATTGTCTATGACGTCACGTATAAAAAGCGTCTTGTCCACATAGTAATATTTCTGAGCTTCTGCAAATGTTATTGTGCCCGTGCCTATTCTTTTAACCCCGCTCTCACTCATGATATGCTCCGTTTGTCTCCTGAGATTTAATGTCCAAACACTGTTCTCCAAAAATCTACATATTAACTTTAACGCAGGCATAATAAAAAATCAATAAGCGAAGGCCCCGCGTTTTAGTTCATGACAACAAAACGGCGTACATTCAGAGGAATAACGTATGTCATTTAAATGGATATGCAAACATACTTGCGTACGGGAGTATTCGTATACAGGTTTCACAGCCATCCATTGCACGGCAGGCCGGCAGCGGCACACAGAACACAAACAGCCAGTCCCAGTAGCCAGCCGCCATACATACAGACCATCTCAAGGCCGCCACGTGATTCAGCGCACGGCGGCCTTTTCTGCTGCCCACAGACAGACACAGGCATCTCTTAGTCCCCTGCCTGCAAAGGTGCATGCGTCTGCCAGGATATTGCATAAATGCATAAATGCATGAGATTTTGCATAATTATTCCATGAACATTCGTTTATGATAAACATTTGTTCATACTACACATTACCAGTTTAAAGCAAAATGGCTGTATATATGCACGTTTTTGGGATATTCGTCGTCTTGGAGGCCATCTGGGCCGCAAAATGCCGCCTTCTGCCCGTATGCACCCCTGTTCATACCCTCCAGAGAGCCTTTTGGAAATTATACATTGTGCATAAATATGCATAGAACGGCCGTATCCTGCATAATTATGCAGTCCGGAGCCGGGGAGGGCGTATAGGAAAAACGCCCCGGGGGAGCCTGGAGCGCTTTGCCTGCATTATGGTATCCGGGGCATATTCCTGCGTGTACGCAGAACAGACCCCGTAATATGCATTATTTGGAGCTTGCAGAGCCGGAGTCGTGTGCATCCGGCATAGTGCCGTCTGTTTTGTGCTTGTGGCCCTTGCGGATGTCCTTGGGGGCGTCCTTCTTCTTAGGTCTAATGCACCAGAAGACTACGATGTATATGACGGCCAGAACGGCGATGACTACCATTGAGAACCAGAACCCCCAGTTGAGCCAGCCGGATGAGTCATGGATGGAGCCGAACATCGCTTCGTACATGGGGTTCCAGAGATTGTACCAGAAATTGTATGCGAGTAAGTTAAGCATTGTTTTTGCCTCCGCTGTGTAAGTTGTATGCGTCTGTTTTGCGCGCCGTGTCTTTCTCCGCCCTGCGAATTGGAGCCTTGTACGGGCCTTGGAACGCGCATAAGTGGCTTCTAAGAGCAGTTATATGAGCTGTGCCGGGGTGCCGGAGCACCCTCCGGCGGGCGTCTCCCTCTGCTCTCTGCAGGCCCGTTGAGGGCTGCGCAGGATGCAGATCAGTGTGCCGGTGTTCGTCTGGACACGGGACAGGGTGTGCCGGACAGGGGCGGGCGTGCATGCGCATGTGTGCGCTCACGTATGCGCCTGCACGAGGCGCAGACGGAGTGATATCGGGGACCCTGCGGAATGAGCAGGGGTCATAAGAGTTCGCCGTAGTGCTTCACGTAGGCGCGCTTCATGCAGGTCGCAAGGGCCATGTAGAGGATTACGCACGGGATGAGGTAGGCGAAGAAGATGGGCTGCGGGGAGGTGAAGCCGAGGACTACCGTGCCAAACGGCGTGAACGGGATTATGGTCAGGACGGCTATCGCGATAAGCGTGAGCGTCGTAACCTGCCAGGAGGCGTGGGACTGGATGAAGGGCACCTTCTCGGTGCGGATCATGTGGATGACTAAAGTCTGGGTCCACATGGACTCTATGAACCAGCCGGCCTGGAACATGCCCTCGTAGGAGGACTTCATCGCCTCTGCGGTCGTGTTCATGGAGGCCGCAAGCTCAGGGGTTATCTCGGAGTAGAGATGGCCGCCGTTGGCCATGGGGCAGAAGACGAAGTACATGAAGGCGTATGTCGTGAAGTCAAAGAAACAGCTTGATGGCCCTATCCATATCATGAAGCTTCCCACGGACGAGGCGTCCCAAGATCTAGGTTTTTGGATGAACTCGGGGTCTACGTTGTCCCAGGGGATCGTTATGCATGAGAGGTCGTAGATGAGGTTGAGGAAGATGAGGTGCTGCGCAAGCATGGGCTGGAAGCCGGGAAGGAGCGCCGAGGCGGCTATGACGGAGAACATGTTGCCGAAGTTTGAGGAGGCCGTCATCTTTATGTACTTTATCATGTTGGCGTAGGTCTTGCGGCCCTGGATTATGCCCTTCTCCAAGACCATGAGGTCCTTTTCAAGGAGGATTATGTCGGCAGACTCTTTGGCTATGTCCACGGCAGTGTCAACGGATATGCCTACGTCCGCCGCCTTCATGGCGGCAGCGTCGTTTATGCCGTCTCCCATGAACCCTACCACGTGCCCGCGGGCGCGGAGGGCGGAGACAACACGCCTCTTCTGGTCCGGGGTGAGCTTCGCGAAGACGTCCGTGTCCTCAACTTTGGTTTCAAGCTCCTCGTCGGACATGAGCTCTATGTCGCGCCCCAAGAGCATTCCACGGACGTTCAGGCCAACCTGCGCGCAGATGGTGGCGGTAACCTTTTCGTTGTCGCCCGTTAGGACCTTGGTGGAGACGCCGTGCTCTTTGAGGGCCCGGATGGCGCCCCTGGTGGTCTCTTTAGGGGGGTCCAGGAAGGCGAGGTAGCCCATGAGGACCATCTCGCGCTCATCCGAGACGGAGAATTTGGGCGTGTAGCCGAAGTCAGACTTCTGCGCCACCGCAAGGACGCGGAAGCCCTTGGCGTTCATTACGTCCACGGTCTCAAGGATGCGGGACTTTATGGAGTCGGAGAGGGGCTTCACCTCCCCCTCTATCTCGGCATAGCGGCAGATGGAGAGCATCTCTTCAACGGCGCCTTTCGTAACCATCTGGATCTTGCCGTCCTTTGAACGGACTACCGTCGTAAGACGGCGGCGCACGAAGTCAAAGGGGATCTCGTCTATTTTTGTGTAGGTTTCGGACAGGTCCGTGAGGGTCTTGTCCTGCTCCTCCTCTTCCTCGGTCTTTGTAATTATGGCCTGGTCCATGAGGTTGCGGTAGCCCGTCTGGAAGTAGGAGTTCAGGTATGCGTGCCGGAGGACGCGCGAGTTCTCGCGACCCATGACGTCTATGTGGTATTCAAGGACAACCTTGTCCTGCGTAAGGGTGCCGGTCTTGTCAGTGCACAGGATGTCCATGGCGCCGAAGTTCTGGATGGAGTTGAGGTTCTTTACAACCACCTTCTCCTTGGACATGGACACGGCCCCCTGCGCAAGGCATGTGGTTACTATCATGGGCAGCATTTCCGGGGTGAGGCCAACGGCTATGGACATGCCGTACATGAATGCGGAGAGCCAGGCCTCGGCGCCGCCTCCGTATATGAGGCCGTTGGTGAGGCCGTTCAAGAGGAATACGACGGGCACCATGACAAGCATGAACCGGATGAGGACCCAGGAGACGGCGTTCACGCCCTTTGAAAAGCTTGTCTCAACGGCCTCGTCGGAGACCCCTGCAGACATGGTGCCAAAGAGGGTGCGGTCGCCTGTGGAGACCACGACGCCCTTGGCGCTGCCGGAGATTACGTTGGTGCCCATGAAGGCAAGCCCGCTGTATTCAGTTATGGCGTCTGCGTCTGCGCAAGCAGGTGCGGGCATCTTTTCAACCGGCTCAGACTCGCCCGTCATGGAGGACTGGGACACGAAGAGGTCCGTGGCCTGGATGATGCGGAGGTCTGCGGGGATCATGTCGCCGGAGGAGAGATGGACTATGTCGCCTACGACAACGTCCTCGAGGGGGATGTCCTCCTTCACGCGCCCCTCACGGTCTACCGTGCACTGCGTGGTAATGAGGGCCATGAGCTTTTCAGCTGCATTGCCGGAGCGGGTCTCCTGCACGAAGCGAAGTATCCCGGAGACTATTACCATCACCGCAATTATTATTATGGTCATGAAGTCCATGTCGTCGTCCGTAAAGAGCGGGAATATTACGTCCGTTATTACGGATACAAGCAAAAGGACCATAAGGATTACGGAGAACGGGTTTATGAACGCCCCCAAAAGGCGCTGCCCCAGGGACTTTTTCTTATGGTCCGTCACTTTGTTGGAACCGTACTTTTCGCGGCTTGCACGGATCTCGTCATCGCTTAAGCCCGTCATGCGGGTTCCAAGCTCTGCGAAGATTTCATCCGTCTCTTCATGAGCCGCCTTGCGCAGCAGGATGTTCTGGCGGTCGCGCACAGCCGCCGCCTCCTTTAAGCTGCGCGCCTTTTCTTTAGCCTTCTTCATGTTTAACTTTCCAGCCTCCTTTGTGTTATTACTCTGGCATCGCATGCCTTTGCTTAGGGCTTCGCCCGGCTGTTATGTTATCTGTGATATATATAGCGTCCCCGGCCTGTCCGGACAGGCCTATAAGGCGTTAAAACAGGGATATGCGGCCTGCAAGGCCGTATGCAGGGCCGTAAATGGCCCTCATGGATTGCAGGCCTTGGCCTGCACGGCCCCGGGGCGGGGCCTGCAATGAATCTATGAGGCGCACCTGCCCGTCTGGGGCGGGCGGGGCCGCATTACTTGTCTATGTACCTCTTGCTCTTGGAGATGTACCAGAGGTCTATGGCCGCCAGGATGAACCAGCCCAGCATGAACCAGGAGAACATTTTCTGCAAGAAAAAAGAAGAGAACGCCGCTGCGAGGATGAATGCCCCGCACACCATTATGGCTGCGCCTATGTTGCGGCACAGCGGCTTTATGTGTATCTTTCTCTTCTCGTCTTCCGGCATCCTCCTCCACTCTTTGAAGAGCGTGTGGAATCTGCCTGCGAAGGTCACGGCGCCTATGGCCAGTATGATTATGCCCACGGCAAGGCATGCCCAGCTTATCTGCATTGCGGCTCCCTCCTTCCTTTTAAGTTGTATTAGGATATGTTACTCCGGTCTTATGTCCCCTTTCCCCGGGCCTTCCCGGGGCCTCATGTCTTTCGCGCACAGCGCCCGCAAGAGTTTTGCGGGCAGCAAAAAAGCCCTCCTGTCCGGAAGGCCTGGCTTATGCTTCATATGAACCCCTTAAGGGCGCAGTATGCCGTTAAGGGCGCAGCTGGAGCGTGCGTGTGCTGTCTTCCAGATATAAGTCCGTCCGCACAGCTGCACCACTGCGGCGGACAGAGTCTTCAGTTGTATGCAAGGCTTTTCGTCCGTGTCCGTCATCCATGATGGTGGCAACAGCTCCTTTTCTTAATCCTTGCGGATTATAGCACAGCCCTTTGGATTAAGTCAAACGCCGGAAACGGCAAATTTAAGATTTTCACAACAGACATCCAAATGGACGCGAAGCGCATATGCAGATATTTTTGTCTTGCAATACATGGCAGCAATACATGCTCTGCAGGGTCTGTTTTGCTCTTGCGAAAAGGGCGGCATGGTGCTATATTAATGACATCCTGCAAGGGTTCGTGATGAGTATGGAATTCATAAACACACCCCATTCGGAATTGCGCTATGTCTTGAACGGCGGACTGTATGTAGATAAAACCATGATGCTGGACTGGCTCAACTCATGCATCAATACAGACGGAAGGTTCATCTGCGTAACCCGGCCCAGAAGATTCGGAAAGACTCTGGCCGTGAGCATGATTGCAGAATACTACAGGCGCGGGTATGATGCCAGGGATCTGTTCACAGGCCTTGCCATATCTTCATGCGGCAGTTTTGAAGTGCACCGCAACAGGTACAACGTCATTCATGTCAATATGCTGGACTGCCTGTATGATCACCACGACCCGGCGGAAATGATGCAGGCATTGTCATGCGGTATTATAAATGAGCTCCGGAAAATGAATCCGGATATGACACTTGCAGACGGAAGTTTAAGAATTGTGCTGCAGGATTATTATGACAAGACCGGCATCTCATTCATTTTCCTGATTGACGAGTGGGACAGCGTGTTCCGCGTCAAGGGATATGACAGTGATGCGCAGAAGGTATATCTGGATTACCTGCGGGATCTCTTTAAAGGCAGAAGCTATATTGCGCTGGCATATATGACCGGCATACTGCCGATCAAGAAATACGGTGAGCATTCTGCCCTGAACATGTTCAAGGAGATCTCCATGACCAATGCCTCCCCCCTGCAGGAGTTTACAGGGTTCACGGAAAAGGAAGTCAGGGTCCTGTGCAGAAAGCACAAGGTGAACTTCTCCAAGGTAAAGGCATGGTATAACGGATACAATGTCAACGGCATGGCCATATACAATCCGAAGTCCGTCACTGAATGCATAAAAAGCAACTGGTTTGATGATTACTGGTCCCAGACGGAATCCACAGAGGCCCTCAAGGTCTATATTGAGAACAATATCTTCGGCATATATGATGCGATACTGCAGCTGCTTGAGGGCGAGAGCCTGCCTGTAAACACCCGGACTTTCAGCAATGACATGGTCACGTTCGGTTCATTGGACCATATACTCACGCTGCTTATCCACCTCGGATATCTCACATACAATTACAAGGACAAAACAGTCAGGATACCCAATTATGAAATCAGACAGGAGTTTGCTGCAACGGTGGATGACATGGGCTGGAAGAACGTTGCGTCGGCTCTCAGCAATTCTGAAGATCTTCTCAAAGCCACATATGAGTGCAACGGGGAGGCTGTCGCAAAGTATATAGATGAAGCCCACCGCGAGAATGCATCCATCCTGCAGTACAACGATGAGAACTCCCTGTCCACCGTCATAACCCTTGCATATTATGTCGCAAGGAAGGACTACAAGCTGGTCCGTGAGATGCCTGCGGGCAACGGCTTTGCAGACATTGCGTTTGTGCCCCTCAAAGGCACTGTCCCAGCAATGCTTGTGGAACTCAAGTATGATGACAGCGCGGATACCGCAATCAAACAAATCAAAGAGAAGCATTACCCGGACTGTTTCAAGGAATACAGCGGGCAGATTCTTCTTGTGGGCATAAACTATGACACCCGCACGAAATGTCATTCATGCATAATAGAGAAGACCTCCAAGTAGGCGCCAGCCCGGGTGCGTTGCTGCCAATACAGAATTCAAGCCAGTACGAAGCATGTGCTGGCTTTTGCGTTTTCTGCAGAGCATATGATACGCACAGGCACACCCTGCAGCCAGGAAAAAAGACACCTGCTGCCAGGTGCCTTATGCGTGTGGAACATGTTCCGTTTCATGCAGCCCCTCTGCCGTCTCCCAAAGCCATGCGGCACTCCTCTATCTCGCAGCGCCCCTGCTTCATGAGCACCCGGAAACGGATGCCGTTGGTGTTGAAGAAGGGGAAAGAAGCCGCCTTCTCTTCGTTGGTCTTCATGTTGCAGCATATGAGGTTGCTCTCATGGGTCCTGCCGCCAAGGCTTTTGGGCAGGACATGATCCACGTTCCAGGAGAACTCGCTGTCCCTGTTGTTGTATGCAGTCTTGGCCATCTCCCTGCCGGCGAAATCCTTCGCCCGCGTCTTGGAGCCGTAACTCTTTTCCCACAGAGCCATTGCTCTCCTCCTGCCCTGGCAGCACATTCTCTTTTTGTCACACTTCATTCGTGTCACCCCCTTAAAGCCGGCCCCTCTCATGCACGGGCCTGGCGTTTTCTTGTATTGTCAACCCTCCCTCAAGGCCGCTTTAATGGCCTTGGATCAGGCATAAGTGCGCTGTTTTGCAGCTGGTCCGCAAATTATATCGGATAAAAACAGGGCTGGCAAACGGAAATCCGCACCTTTTGCATAAAGGCCGTAACTTTTTTTGCACAATCGGGTAGGGCGGATCTCAACCGCCCTCCCACACCACCCCGCATGCCGTTCGGCACGGGGCGGTTCAACAATTTATCAAGACATGAGGGCTTGTAGCTTCTTGCTGTGTTGAGTACGGTAGTACTCTGCACAGCTTACAAGCCCTCTGTTTTTGAGTTCCTTGTTAGAAAGAGCTTTGTTTATGCACTTGCAATGTGCTACCAGCATGTAGTGGTTTCCCCAGTATGCGGTTCGTCTTGCCATATCTTGGTCAATGCCAAGCTTCTGGAGTTCTTTCTGCCTCATACTAGGCTTCTTCCAAAGTTTCCAGAACTTTGCTCTCACGCGAACTCGTAGCATCTGGTCAACCTTGTTCATATGCCCTGTCATCGAGGCAATCGCAAAATAGTTAATCCAGCCACGAATTTTTGAGGCTAATCGCTTAAACAGTGCTTCCATGCTAATGCCTTTATTGCGCTTTGTTTCCCAGCGGAGCTTAGCTTAAATTTTGCAACAGAATCCTGGTGGGGTCGAGGCCCCCATTTCTTGTCATTCCTGTCGTACCAGAAACTGAACCCCAGATATTTTACTTCCCAAGGCTTACAGATTCTTGTCTTTTCGGCATTAACCTTTAGCCCTAGCTTGCTCACTATCCAGTTCGTTACTGTGTGCATGATTCTTGTTGCGCTTACTTTCGTTTTAGCCGCCACTATGAAATCATCCGCATAACGCACAAACCTCAAGCCTCGCCTTTCCAGCTCATGGTCAAGTTCATTCAGCATTATGTTCGCTAAGAGCGGAGACAGGTTGCCCCCTTGCGGAGTGCCAACCTCTGTTTCCTCAAAGTCAATGCCCACCATGACGCCAGATTCCAGATACTTGCGTATGAGTGATTCCGTATCGCCGTCATTTACAATGACATGAACATAACTCATAAGTCTGTCATGCGGTACATTGTCGAAGAATTTCTCTAGGTCAAAGTCCACAATCCACTCATAGCCCTCGTTAAGGAAGTTCGTTATTTCCCTAATTGCCATTTCACAACAGCGACCCGGCCTGAATCCATAGCTGTGGTCTGAGAATACCGGCTCACACATAGGGGATATCACTTGCGATATGGCCTGCTGTATAACCCTGTCCATTACTGTAGGGATTCCAAGCTTTCGTTTGCCCCCATTGGGCTTAGGTATTTCTACTCGCTTCACGGGGAGAGGCTTATACAGCCTCTTGCGAATTTGCTCTTTGATATTAGACCAGTTCTTAATGATGTACTCATCAATGTTCTCCAGCTTCACGCCGTCCACACCGCATGTGCCTTTATTGGCCTTTACCTTGTCGAGTGCTTCTTGCATGTTACTGCCAGCTAATATCCTGTCAAGTAACTTTGACATGCCTTGTGTGCTCCTCCTCTTTCTGCTCCCTAGTGTCCACCTCTGTCTATTTCGTCGGGTTCAATTGCCATACGATGCAACCTAATGCCTCAACGGGTACCCAGTCTAGGGACATCTATCGTGCTTGCACGAAATTGTTGTTCGGTCCTTCGGCTGTTTCCAGTCTACTATGACCTCTGCTGACTTCTCACAGTTCGTTATTACTACATATCGCTTGCGGTATGCCTGTGAGACCTCGCGGGATAAGCCTCGAATCTTTCACCGTTTATCTGCCCGAGTTTACGTTGCGAGTTACGTCTGCCACTTTGGATTTCGTTGTCTTGCGTCAACTCGTCCTCTCTGTACGCCTCTAATCGGGTTCCTGTACGTCAGACCACGGCTTCGCTATCACTTCTTCTCGCCATCACATCGCTATGATAACCTTGTGAGTCGCTATAGGGTTAGCTGGCAGCTACCTCCCAGGGGAATTTCACCCCAGATTCGGGACATGCCCGTCATACGCAAAAAAGACAGCCTTTTAAAGCTGCCTTCTTTGTGGCTCCGCTTGTAGGACTTGAACCTACGACAACTCGGTTAACAGCCGAGTGCTCTACCGGCTGAGCTAAAGCGGAATGTGTATGTCGGGGCCCTTTGCCCTTCAACGGGGATTAGTATAGCACAGAAGATCCGGCGTTTCAACAGTTTTCGGGCATTTCTAGGGAAATTTGTTGCGCAACCTGGTGCGGAGTGGCAAATGCTGGTTTGTACAGGGTCCCGGCGGAGCGGATATGAGGGATTACAGCAGAGTCAAAAACAGGCACAGAACCACTATAACGATTGCCACGCTAAGGCAGATGGCAAGGCCCTTTATGCCGAACCTCGCTTCGGCGCGCTGCTCCGCAGACAGGAAGTCTTCCTCCTCGTCATTCTCAGGGGGATCTTTGGCGGGCGGGTATTTGAGGGCAGACTGGGTCCGCATGTCCTCAACGGTTGTGCCAAACACATCGGCTATCCTTGCGAGGGTGCTCTTATCCTCGGGCACAGAGGATGCCTCCCAGCGGGATACTGTGGATTTAGAGACGTAGATCATATCCGCAAAGGCACGGATGGAATACCCGTGCTCCTTTCTGAGATCCTGCAAATATCTTCCGTCTATTCTCTGCATGCCAAGCCCCCTGCTACAAGCATTATATCACTTTGGACTCCCACAGCGCAACAACGGGTAAGGGAAAATGAATGACTTTAACAGTATTTTTGCACATACGGATTCCGGCTGAACCATGCCACAGAGCAGAACGGGACAAAAGCGGGACAGCAAAAATATTGACTTGACCGCTGTTCAATGCTATTTTTAAGCCGCTAACTGAAGTGCAAATTTAATCGGGGGTAAGAATAATATATGAAACCCTTTAGAAAATTATTTACAAGGTCAGTTGCGGTACAGGCTGCCGCATTGTTCGCTGTCCTGGCTTTATCGTTAAGCCTGGCCGTAAAGTCAGCTGGAGCTGATACATATACCGTATACGCAGATGAGGATTATTATTCTGAAAGTACGTACTTTACAACAGAATCATCCTTTAATTCATATCTTCAGGCGTCATCATGTACAGCCGTATTTTCTGAAGCTACAGAAACTCTCAGCAATGATATTGAATTCGCATCCGCTGTTGCGCAGTCCATGTGGGTATATGAGACAGAGGATGAGAGCGGTCTGGTGAAGGAAAGCCGTCTGCTCTCCAAAGCCGAAGTGGACGAGATAGGGAATGACAATGCTTCAATCAATCTGCTGTCTTCAAGTGAAACGGAAATAGGAAGTGACACCGAAAGCTATTATAAGCTGACAATAGTCCTTGAAGTAACCCATAATCTCACTGGCGGATATTATTCCGTTGTCGGAACAGCGACATGGGCTAAAATCCTTTCCGCAAGCACAAAAAAATCTGCAGAGGAAAACTTCTTGGATTACATAGGTTTGACATGGGGTGGCAACGGGGCTTTCAAGGCCTCATCCTACTCAGCAAGCGGAAAATACTATAATGGGAAAACCGCTACAATGACCAGAAGCATCTCCGATGCTTATAGCGGTTATGTCTGGCAATTCTATGAGAAATCGGGATATTTAGGCAAAGAACTCGAAAATGCAACTGTACAAGCAAATATTTCTCTCATAGGCGCGGAACAGGGCAAGGAAACAAACGCTAAACTGACTTACATTCACACATACGGGACAACGGATTCCAGTGTTTCTATTTCCCTTTCATCGAACGGAGGGTTGGCAGCCGGACTTTCCTTCTCTTCATCAATAAAATCATGGCAAATACAGATTGATGTATCAGGTATTCCATATTAGGAGAAATAACATATGAAAAAAAATAACACAACACCCGAAACGGAAACCGGTTCTGCAAAACCGACATACTGGACAAGAAAAAGAGTGCTGTACTGGGCCAACATAATCTTTTTTATACTGCTGGTTATTTTAGCCGTATTTGATTGGACTTTATACGACGTACTCAGAGAAAACACACTGGTGACCATATCAGTCTGCATTGTCATACAAATACTGTATACCTTCCTCACGCTTGTCATATACTATCTGTCCATAGTGGCAGACTCCCTCCGTTACCGCAGGAAAGACAGCAGCGAAGAATCTGGCCAGGACAAGAAATAAGTCATTGCATCGGCCATATGTGCCTGTATTTTGCATCAAAGGTGGCAGTCTGCACTGCCGCCTTCGCTTGTCTATATGGAGTTGAGGCAGAGCCCGGAGCTGCATTACAGCACCTTCCAGGTGCCGGTCTTGCGGGAGCCCTCACGGGCTATGTGGCCGTCTTTGGTCAGCTGGGCCAGGCAGTTGGATATGGTGGCAGTTCCTGCGCCGCATGAGGAGGCAAGCTGTGCGGTTGTGATGTGCGGGCTGGCCTTCATCTGTTCCAGGATCTGCCGCCGGAGCTGGACCTTGCGGATCTGGCCGTTGGACACGGAACCGCCTGTATAGTTGCCCGACCGGCGGAAGCGGAACGGGATTGTTACGGTTATGAAGTTGTCTGTAAGGCGGAACGCATCCCTTCCGCAGGATGCAAGGATGCGCTGTACCCCGTGCTCTGCGGGCTGGATAATGCCAAGCTGCGTCATTATATCATGCAGTTCAGGGTTCACGGCCCGGCTTGTGCCGGAAAAGAATTCATCCTCCGTCATCCCTTGCGGGAGTCCGCCTGCGGACACTATCTCCATCCTGTCATCGTATATGTTAATCTGCGGCGGGACCATTTTATACCAGCTGCTGTGAAGGCATGCGTTGTGCCATGCCGCACGGAATATGTCTGCATCGTACAGAAGGATGTCAGCACGCACCCGCCCGGACACGTCCACATATGTGTCGTTAAGGGCCTCAGCATGCTCCGCTGCCCGGGCCATGGCAATAAGCAGGCACCTGTTCCCGTATTCCTTGCTTGCTGCAAGGATGGTATCGTCTGTGCCGCTGTATACGGAGACCCGGATTGAGACCTCATTGGAGTCTGCAAGCACGTATGCCATCTGGTTGTACCTGCCGTCTGCCGTCAGAAGGCCCAGATTATTGCTGAACTCCGGTTCGTTCACGGACATCCCTTTGGCAAGATACAAAGACTTAAGCTGCGCAAACGTGAGGTTCTGCCTTCTGGATGGCAATCCAGTAAAGAAATCGGATTCCACAGGGACAAAATGCCTGTGCATATCCTTCATATCCACGGCACCTACATGCCATTCTGTCTCTTGGGTTACGGATGTCATACAGCGTCTTCCTCCGGTGAATGAACTGCCTGTATATTACGCCGTACTGCTTTCTATGTCAAGTTATAATACATTTTATATTATATTTTATATTATATTTTATATAATATCTCATTGTATAACTGTTTGCGCCTCCGCTCTCTCACTTCCCTTCCAGGTTCAGCCAAGCCGCCTCTGCAGGGGTAAGGCGGATGTTCAGGGCCTGGATGTTCTCCTGCATGCGGGAGAGTTTGGACGTGGATATTACGGCATATGAGTTCATGGATTGCGCATATAGCCAGGCCAATGCAATCTGGGACACGGAGACGCCCTTCTCTGCGGCGAGGAGCTCACAGCGCCTTAAGCGCTCTGTGTTGCCCTCGCACCAATATGCCTTCATTGCGTGGCTGTCCAGGGTCTTTGCGGCCTTGGATCTGTCTGCTCCGGATCTGAGGCGTCCGGAAAAGAAGCCGCGCCCCAGGCTGGAGTATGCTATGACGGGCATGCCGCTCTGCGCATACCAGTCTCTTGCGGCCCTGCTGGAAGGCCCGGAGATGGAGACGCAGCCAGCCCAGGGAGCTGAGACCTGCTCTGCAAGGCTGAAGCTTGGGCTGGAGACGGTGAACGGGATGAGGTTGTGGGCGTAGGCGTATTCGTTGGCCTCGGATATGCGGGTATAGGTCCAGTTGGATGCCCCGAAGGCCCCTATTCTGCCTTCGGCGTGGAGAGCGTTGAGGATCTGGACAATGTCTCCCACGGGCACTGAAGGGTCATCCCTGTGCAGGAGATAGATGTCTATGCGGTCCGTATGAAGGTTTGCAGAGCTCTTGCGGAAGTCCTTGCGGATGGCCTTTTCGTTGAGGCGCTTCATGCCAAAGAGGCTGGGATGGGCGCATTTGGACAGAAGGACCAGCCGGTCCCGGTTGCCCCGCTTCTCCATCCAGGAGCCTATTGTCTCCTCTGCACCCATGTACACTCTGGCAAGGTCTATGGCGTTAACGCCAAGAGCCAGGATGCCGTCCAGGAGGGCATCCCGCTCCTGCTTTGGAACGGATGTTATGGAAGCCGTCCCGAAGAAAATCCTGGACACGGGTCTGGATATGTATGGGATCTCGCCGTACTTCATTTCTGGCATGCAAACACCCCCGGATATGCTGTAATGTCGCCGAAAAACTCAAAAATTTGAAGGTATTGTTTCCAGGAACAGCAGGAAAATTTGAAGGTATTGTTTCAGATTCGGGACATGCCCGTCATACCGACAAAAACAGCCGGCATGACGCCAGCTGTTGTAATATCTTATACCTGCAAAAGACATACCGGATCAGGATTGTTCAAGTATAACCTCAACATCTTTTGTACAGAACGCCGCCCCAATTTTATATATCCGGCTGCAGCCTGCTGTCTTTAAGGCGGCATCATACTTCATCCTGTCAATCTGTGCCACAGCTTCCTTTGCCTTGGGAACCAGTCCCTGTGCACTGCTGCATGTCTTGATTTCTATTATTATGCCAGGATATGCTGAAGGATTTCTGGGGATTAAAATAATATCCGGATATCCGCTCCCAGACTCAAATTCTTCCTTAAGGATATATCTGCCATTCATAATGGCAAGAATGCCTATCATAAGAACCTGATAAAAATATTCTTTGTGGAGGGTTCTGACGCTTATGGCACTTGCCAGAAAGGATGCCAGCTCATTTTTAAACGCATCTACATCTCCATTTAATAACGCATCCCTTATAGTGTTTGCAGTATTGTCATTGCCTGCAATTGCTGAAATGATCTCTGAAGAGTATACTTCATAGATTTCTCTGTTGGGCATTGTAAGCGTCCATGTGTTGGCATCATTTTTTGCATCAACCACTTTAAGATATCCGCTGTGGACGAGAATAGTGTATACGTAAGAAGAATTTTCTTTCAGTTTATTAAAAGTTACATTCTTATCCACATGTACTGTAATGGATTCTTCCTTTAACAGTGAAGACAATATTCCCGCAGTGTCACTGGAGATATTTGACATTACATTATATATGATATCGTTTTCTCCGGTATCCACCCAATACGTGCCCGCCTTGGCATTTGCCTTGATGTATTTTAACACAGACCACGGGTTGAAGATTTCCGTCTTACCAAACAAATACCCATCGTACCATTCGCAAACCTCGGGATACCTGTCTGCCAGTCCGTAGTATTCAAGCATGGATTTTGTCTCTTCTGCCGTGAACCCGAAAAATTCACTGTAGTCATCACAGTCAAGCACGGTGGAAGCATAAATATTATTCAGGCCGCTGTATGCGCTTACCTGGCCTACTTGGAGTACCCCACTGATAAAGGCATAGTGAATGTTGGCGTTATTGCCCTTAAGCCCGGCTGACAGAAAATTCTTCATGAAGCTCAGAGCATCATCATAATATCCGTGATCATATCCGCTCTGAATAGGTTTATCATATTCATCTATGATAATAACCGGCGCAACACCGTAATGAGATGTCAGCATGCGTGAAAGTTTCTGCAGCGCATCCTGATACTCTGAAATACCCAAGCTCTTGGACACCACATCTTTGTAGTATGGCAAATCATTGATATGGTTAACCCTTTTGCTCTTAAGAAGCTCCGGGAAAGAAGCATAGACATCAATAATCCGTGAAATAATCTTGCCGGAAGCATCTTCCCAGCTTTGCACATCTATATCTTTGAAATCGAGATATATAACCGGATACTTCCCCTGTTCTTTCCTGTATTCCCGTCCGCATTTCCATATGTTTTTATCTCTAAAATATATGGAAGTATTCTTTTTAGACTTTTCAAAGAAAGTCCTGAGCATGGAGAGATTGAGCGACTTCCCAAATCTTCTCGGCCTGGTAAACAAAGTGACAGGGGTCTTGTTATCTATAATATTCTTTATCAGCAGAGTTTTATCAACATAGTAAAATTCGGTTGCTGCTTGTCCAAAATCTTCAACGGAGATAGGAACAGGCTTCCTTTTAGATTTAGTTGCTTGCTGATTCTGTTTTTTGAACATAATATCTCCTACCACATTAGATCGCAGGCATCAATAACTATTATAATCATTATACTCACAACCGCGTTAAAAAGCAATAGTGTTAGGTCTTATAACAAGAGTCTCATTGATAGTGATTATAAAAACCCACCCATAAGGGGGCCCTTTTCCGCAAAGGAAAAGGGACACCCGTTTATGGATGTCCCTTTTGATTGAAATCCGGCAACTCCCTATTTTCGCAGGGTTAAAACCCAACTATCTTCGGCGTAAGCAAGCTTAACTTCTGTGTTCGGAATGAGAACAGGTGGATCCTTGCTGCCATCATCACCGGAATGGCTCCGCTTGTAGGACTTGAACCTACGACAACTCGGTTAACAGCCGAGTGCTCTACCGGCTGAGCTAAAGCGGAATAAGTTCTCCGGAAAGAGCGGAGACTGGCAACTGCACAGGAAAGTATGATCGTACGCATCCGGAAAGGGTACTCATTGAATTG
>JAJPZC010000187.1 GCA_021204585.1 Clostridia bacterium | reverse complement strand
CATAACCCGCGCCAAGAACAAGCTTGTGCTTGTGCGCTGACAGGCCTCCCGTCCCGGGGGGGAGGGGGTATGTTGCGGACTTTGCAGAATAAAGTTCAACTTGAAAAGTCCTTTTTTTACCTCTAATTTTCATGGCAAAAGTCCGATTTTTGACCCCGATTTTTGAAGAAAAGTCCGGATAAAGCACTATAAGTCTCTTCTAAGCCCATCAGGCCTGCACACAGGCATCAGGCAAGCATACAGTCATAAACCACGGCCAAGGCAAGCATGTACCCGTACGCCAAGCCTCCAGTCCCGGGGGCTTTTTATGTTGCGGATATTACAGTCCCTCATATGCCTTCTCAGTTGCCGTATACGCAAAATTACCATATTCCCATACGGTTTTCCAAGAGCTCAAAATGAGGCCGTACAGGAGCATATATGGCCCAAATACGGGGACTTCGGAGCCACATGGAGCTGTAAAAGAGTTATGCAAAAAGCTCCCGCATTTGGGGAGCCTTTTTAGCTTGCGGATTTTGTTGTTTTGCTGCCGCCGGCGGGATATTACTCGCCTTCGGAAGTGTCTGCGGCTGCGGGGATCCGGATGTCATCGGAGTCCTGGAAGTGGACGAGGTTGTTGCCGCTGACCCAGAGGCGCTCTAAGTTGTAGAAGTCCCTTTCTTCGTCCACGAAGACGTGCACTACGACGTCTGCGTAGTCCAGGACGGCCCAGCGGCCCTCGCGGATGCCCTCGCTGCGGCGGGGCGTGAGGCCGTATATCTTCTCCATCTTCTCATCCACGTTCTCTGCAAGGGAGCGGACCTGGATTCTGGAGGTGCCGCCGGCAACCACGAAGTAGTCGCAGATGCTGGACTGGTCCTTGACCTCTATGTACACTATGTCCTTTGCCTTCTTCTGTGCGAGGCACTTGCATATGGCAAGCGCTGTTTCTTTACTGTTCATACTGCTCCTTTATATAGTCATACGCCCGCTTGGTTAAGGGATACACGGGCTTTCCCGTGCTTTCAAGGTAAGCCACCTGCTGCTTCAGGGACTCGTACAGGCACCTGTCTATGTCTTTTGCAAAGACCTCCCGGAGGTGGTCCACGCCTTCAAAGTCCCTGCCCTCCTCCAGCATGTCGGAAAGGAACAGGAGCTTTTCCAGGGGTGCCATGTTCTCCCTGCCGCTGGTGTGGTAGCGGATGGCGTCCAGAATGTTCTCGTCAGTTATGCCAAAGACGTGCTCTGCCATATAGGCGCCCGTGAACTGGTGCAGCACCGGCTCCGGAACATCCGGAGGGCATATGAAGCCCTTCAAGTCCGGGGAGTCCAGGGAGGTGTACTTGGCACAGTCATGCAGGCCGCCTGCAATTATCGCATCCTCCTCGAAGATGCCCATGCGCCTGCAGTTCTCTGCGGCAAGGATGGCCACACGGACGGAGTGCTTCCAGCGCTTCTCCTTGATGTACTTCCTGCATGAAGCTATCTTTGGCATGAGATAGATGTCATGGTGCCGTATATACGAACGCACCTTCTCCGGCACCAGGTCTCCGAGGTCTTCTCCGAGGGCCGCAAGAACACGGACGCGTGTGGAGGATACTTTGGAGCCGGTATAGCCTACGGGCACCACTTCGCTGTGGGGAAACTTCTTAGAGAATGAAAGGATTAAGCTGCGCAGGTCCTTTTCCCCTTCACGGCCTGCGGCAGCGAGGGTTACGCACTTTAAGATCTCCTCCGGCTCCTTCCAGTCCGCAAAGCATTCCAGCATGTCTGCGCCCATTATGAAGAACAGGTCATCATCCGGGTACTCCTTTTTGAAGTGCCTGCAGGTGACGTATGAGTAGCTCACGCCCTTGCGCTTCAGCTCAACCGTGGACACCTCTGCGCACGGAATGCATGCGAAGGCATGCCGGCACATCTCTGCCCTTTCCTTCCCCCTTGCCATAATGTCCCCCTTCTTGTGCGGGGAGACGTACGTGGGTATCACTATCAACTTGTCCAGTTCCAGGGCCTCAACCGCCGCCTGCGCCACCCTTACGTGTTCGCTGTGCACCGGATTGAACGCCCCGCCGTACAGGCCTATTCTCATGAGCCTTAAATTCCCTGTATGCGTTCATATAAGCCCCAAACCGGGGCTCTGCTTTCTATATGGTACGGTTAGTCCAGCTTTATGTGTTCCACGTCCTTGCGTGATGAGCGCCTGTACAGCACGGCCTTGCGGCCGATGACTATGACGCACTCCGCATGCAGCTGGCGTGCAAGCTCCCTGCCCGTCTCCTCTGCCTCCTCCGGGGAGTTGCCGAGGATGGCCACCTTTATGAGCTCCCGCTTTTCCAGGCAGTCTGAAAAGCTCTTGAGCATGTTGTCTCCTATGCCTTCCTTGCCCACCTGTCCCACAGGCTCCATGACGGAGGCCAAAGACTTCAGTTTGCTTCTTTGTTTGGATGTAAGCATGATATTCCTTCGCGCCCTGCAGGGCTCTGTACGAGAGGTCTGCAGATGACGCTGTTTCAAGCATATTAGGCGCTGTTTTGCGCTTCTCTGCAGGATTTCCTGCAGAGAGAAACAAGAGCCTGTACGGGCTCTGGGTGAGCCTCACGGAGGCTCTGCGCGGCCCCATGGAAGGGCCCTGGGTTTGGTTTAAGGGATGTATTCGAACTCCACGTCGCCTATTGAGACGGTGTCGCCTTCCCTGATGCCCATCTTGAGGAGCCGGTCTATGATGCCCTTCTCGCGGATGACCTTCTGGAAGTATGCCATGCTCTCTGAGTCCGTAAGGACTACGGAGCGGCAGAGCATGTCCACGAAGTCTCCTGCGACCACGTACACGTCCCCGTCCACGAAGATGTCATATGAAAGGTTGGAGTCCTTGCGGTACGTGAATGACTCGTCTGCCTCCATGCGCTCCACAGGGGGAAGAGTGTCCAGCATCACGAAGACTGCGTCAAGCAGGGCCTCCAGGCCCTCTGCCCGGATGGCTGAGATCTCATAGATCTGGTACTTGCTGCCGTACTTTTCACGGAAGCGCCGGATGTTGTCCCCGGCGCCGTATATGTCGCACTTGTTGAGGCCCACTATCTGCGGCAGGCCCGCAAGGAGTTCGCTGTAGCCTGCAAGCTCTGAGAGGATTGTCTCGAAGTCTTCCAGGGGATCGCGGCCCTCTACGCCGGATATGTCCACTATGTGCAGGAGCATGCGGGTTCGCTCTATGTGGCGGAGGAAGTCGTGCCCTAAGCCTGCGCCCTCGGAGGCTCCTTCTATAAGGCCCGGAATGTCTGCGGCCACGAAGGCCCTGTCATAGCGCTGCACAACCCCTAAGTTGGGCGCAAGGGTTGTGAAGTGATAGCCGGCTATTTTGGGATGGGCGCCTGAGATTTTGGAAAGGAGCGTGCTCTTGCCCACGTTGGGGAAGCCTATGATGCCAACGTCCGCGATTATCTTGAGCTCCAGCACTATCTCGTGGGGCTCCGTCTTCTCGCCCTTCTGGGCGAAGTTGGGGGCGTGGCGCTTTGCGGTGGTGAAACGGATGTTGCCCTTGCCGCCGCGGCCGCCCTCCACGATGAGCTTCTTTTCGCCGTCCTCGAACATGTCCGCTATGACGGCATCCGTCTCACGGTCTCTAACTACAGTTCCCGTGGGAACCTTTATTATGCAGTCCTCGCCGTTGTGCCCCGTGCACATGGCGGAACCGCCTCTTTCACCGTTTCCGGCCTTGAATTTGTTCTGGTAGCGGAAGGCTAAAAGGTCTCCCATGTCCTTGTCTGCCTGCAGGTACACGTTGCCGCCGTTGCCGCCGTCTCCTCCGTCCGGACCGCATGCCGGCTTGCCCTTGTAAGACTTGAAGGAGTTCATTCCGTCCCCGCCGTCTCCGGACTTGACCGTGATCCAGATTTTGTCTGTGAATATTTTCTTGTCTGCCATTTGTCTCCTATATTCTGGTTATTCTCTCCAAAATGACAACCAAAGGCTGCTCCAAAGCGGAAAGGTCCGGCACCTCGTACTCCCCGTCCGGCTTCTCCACCGTATACTCGCCCCTGAGGCGCTTGGTGAACTCGTTCACCCTGTCTATGTTGAGCGTGCACCCGGGGGTCCAGTAATGCATGGGAATGACCACTTTCGCACCTATCGCATCCGCATACTGCTTTGCGGCCTTGGCGTCTATCGTGAACACGCCCCCTACCGGAATAAAGAGCACGTCCACGTGCCCGAAGCGTGCAGCGTTCTCCGGAGAAAAGTTCTCGCCGAGGTCGCCAAGGTGGCACACGTCCAGCCCGTCCAGCTTGTATTTGAACGCCACGGAAGGGCCGCGAAGCCGCCCCTCCAGGGGGTCATGCCAGCACTTTATGCCCTCAAAGGAGTGCCCTGCCACGCTGTAGCGGCCGGGCTTGTTGGCTGCGACATACTTGCCCGCGATCTTCTCTATGGCGTTGTGGTCATAATGATTATGGGATATGGTCACAAGGTCTGCCTGTATTTTCGGCATGCAGAAGCCCACGTCCTCCGGGTACGGGTCCGTTACGATCCTGAAGCCCTCATTGTCTGTCATCCTGAAGCATGAATGCCCGAAATACTCAATCTTCATCTCAATCCCCCTTGCATATCCTCAGTTTAACTATCTTTCTCACACCACAGCCATCTTCCGTTCTGTATGCCACGCAGACATCCGTCTGCTTGCCTTTTCTGGCAATTTCAACACTTTCCGTATACACGGGGAACTCCCCGCTGTGCTTTCCGTCCCCTATCCTGCAGACAGAAGACTGCCCCTCTGTATATGTCACGTCCACGTACTGCCTGCCCCGCCTTGCATAATGCAGGCCGGCGCAAGTGTGCTCCACGTCCACACTGTCTCCGTCATAGCGGAACGAGACACGGAAAAGGCCCGTTTCATCTTCCGCAAGCATGAAGCCCTGGACGTCACACCCCTCCGGGCCCTCTACGAAGACATGCACCACTTCCGGCTTGTTCATCTCTTGTCCTGCAGGCGTATGAGCTCTATCTCAGGGCTCTCCTTCACCTCTGTGGCGTTCCTGCTTCTCTCCACGCCGCCGGCAAGCACTTCCTCAAGGCCCTTTTCATCCCCGGCCGCAATTGCGTCCCGGACCTTTATGAGGTTGTCCACGAGGTTGTCTATGTCCCCTACAAGCGTTCCGGAGTTCTTCATATAGAGAGAGGTCCACATGTCCGGGCTCACCCTTGAGATCCTGGTCATGTCCCTGAAGCTCCCGCCCGTGAACCCCAGACAGTTCTCTATCTCGTCATTCTTCACGTAGCAGTTTGAGATAATGTGGCACAGCTGGGAGGTGTACGCTATCTTTCTGTCATGCACCTCTGCGGAGCACTTCACAGCCAGCTTGAAGCCCATGTCCCTGGCAAGGGAAATTATGGTCTCATACGCATCCGGGTCCGTCTGCGGGGCCTCCACAACTACAATGCTGGCGCCGTCAAAGAGCGTCTCGCATGCGCTTTTGATGCCGCTTGTCTCCTTGCCTGCCATAGGATGGCATCCCACATACCTGAAGTTCCGCTCCTTTGCATACACTTTCTCTTCCATCCATCCCTTGATGCCGCACGCATCCGCAACAATGGCCCCGTCCTTGAATGTGGCCTTGTTGATGAAGTCTATGGTGGCCTCCGGCGGAAGAGCTATGATGACTGCGTCATAGTCCGCAAAGTTTTCAGCCCTGCCATCTATGATATGGTTGTCCACGCAGTACTGCAAAGTATCTTTGGATCTGTTCCAGCCGTCCACGCTGTATCCTGCGCGCTTCAATGACATGCATATGGACCCGCCGATGATTCCAAGGCCTGCGACACAAATGCGCATATCCGTGCTCCCCTGTCTCTTGCTGCTCAGATTATACCACTTTAACGGCCGTTGTACAATGCTTTTGGCCGTTTTACGGCCGCTGTTGTCTTGCAATATGCGTTGAATTGCACGCTCTTCATACCACACTCATTACAACCTTACCCCGGCCCATGCATGCCGCTCCAGCCGCCCGGATTCTGCAAAATTGCATAATTACCCGGCAGGGTATGCATTATACACCCCAAAATCCGGACAAAAATTTGACGGTTGAATTAACAGCCAAACATATGTTTGCATATTTGCATAAAAAATTATGCAAACGGTGCATATATGCAGGCGCTTGCATATCTGTCAGTTCTTCAGAGCCGTTATAGGCACGACAAAAATCCCGTCCGGCCTTGCATAGGCGAAATTGCTTAGCCCGCATATGATGCAGAGAACAGACGGACCCTTGTCCCCGTCCTTCACAAAGCTGTCCCTCAGGGACAGAAGACGCTTTGCGGCGTCATCCACGTAGTTGTGGGCGAATATTATCTCAAATGCACACCATGACCCGTCGTCCAGTTCTATGACAGCATCCGCAGCATTGTTCCTGTAATCCTGGTAATGATACAGCTTGCCTTTGAAAGACTCTGCATATACATTGAGGTCATGCACAACAAGGGACTTGAACAGGACTTCAAAGGCATCCAAGTTCCCCACAAGCTGTTCCGGTGTGGTGATGCCGAGGAGCGCACAGGCAAGGGAAGGGTCGCAGAAATGCCTCTTCTCCAACTGCTTGACGCGCACAGTGGCCCTGCGTGGTCTGAACGGAGGCTGGTTGTCCAGAATGAACATGCGGTCCAGCAGACCAAGGTTCTGGTTGATAGTCTCAGGGCGCAGCCTGTCACCGCCCCCTTCGGCCATTCCCTTACGCAGCTCATTCCTGCTTGCCGTAGTGCCTTCACCGTGGGCGAGGGCATCCAGCAGCATGCGCATCTTATCCGGCCTGTACCTTCTTTTCACTCCCTTGAGAGGAACGTACTCCGGATACTCCGTCTTGTAGAAATCATCCTCCACGATGGCCTTGACATAGGACTGCGGGAACAGATGGGCCTCGTCATCGGACACATCCAGGCTGCCGGGCCAGCCGCCCCTGATGATGTATTTTGCGAGGCTGAAGATATCCACATCGCCTGTGAACACCGGCTCCAGCCTGCCCTCACATATATCCTTCAGGGAGATCATGCCGCTGGAATCGCCCGTCTCATACAAGGTCATTGTACTCATTCTAAGGAATCCGTATCTGCCGGCACCGCTGTGCAGGATGCCTTTATGCTCCGGAGTTGAAGACCCGGTCAATACAAACTGTCCCTTCAAGCCCCTTACATCCACTTCATGTCTCACTGCATCCCACATTAGGGGGACTTCCTGCCATTCATCCAAAAGCCTGGGCGTCTCACCTGCGAGAACCGTATACGGAGAGATTTCCGCAAGCCTGCGGTTCTGGAAATTGCCTGCCGGATCTCCCAGCAGAATCTGGCTGCCGCAGCGGAATCCTGCCGTCCATGACTTGCCGCACCACTTTGGACCCTCTAAGCATACTGCTCCGAACAAAGAGACGTATGTGTCCAACCGTTCATCTATTATGCGCTTTTTATATCTGTCCTTGTTCATCCCGTATACCTCGTACACAATAATATAGCACAATGGCGAGGATTGAGCAATGTAAATAGTAAAGATTTTCCATATCAAATAGTAATCATTATAACAAAATTTTGACGAAGATTTAAAAAGCCGCCGGAATCTCAGCGGCATCCGAAAACATAACATAAAGCGCTGCCACATGCAGAGGCATCATGCTTCCCGGATGGTCTCCAGGATGGCCTCTCTGTTTCCCATGGCAGGAATGGCACCGTATCCGGTGCATGTGTACGCTCCAGCCTTGCAGGCGAAGTCCAGTGTGTCCTGGTACGGGAGACTGGCCAGATTGCGGATATCTGCCCCGGCGTCCATCATGCCAGACAGGAAAGCTCCGAAGAACGAGTCTCCGGCTCCGGTTGTATCTACGGCAGCACCCTTGTACCCCCGGCATTCAAAGACTTTGCCTCCCCTGAGATACACCTTGGCACCGTAGCGGCCGTATGTAACAAGCAGTGCTTTGGTATTAAGGCCAAAAAACTCCGGATACGGTTCTTCACGACGGAATCCGCGTGAGGGGCTGAAAGATAGATCCTGCCACTCGCCGGAAGACAGCTTGACAATATCTGCGTATTGCGCAAACTTCTTGACTGTTACTAACATCTTGTATCTGTCACTCCACAGGTCCGGACGGAGATTGGGGTCAAAAGCCACAATGGCGCGGCTTGCCCTGGCTTTCTGTATCAGATCCAGATGAATGTCCGCAGATGCCGCGGTGGCCAGCGAGACGCTGCCGAACTCAAACACATCACCAGCCTCGAACGTGATGTCATTGAAACTGTTCTTGGGGAAATATAGATCAGGAGCGTTGCGCCTGTAGAATGAATAGGTGCTGTCCCCATACTTATTCAGAGAGACAAAAGAAAGAGATGTGCTGTGCGCATCCGTCTGAAGGATATGGCTTGTATCCACGCCGCAGTCCCTGAGCACGTCTATGAGATAGTCTCCGAACACATCCTTGCCGACCTGCGTGAGATATACCCCTTCCTGCCCAAGTTTCGTTGCCTGCACGCAGACATTGGCCGGAGCTCCTCCGGCGTTGCCCTTGAATGTCATCTCACCCGTATCAGGCTTGAAGTCTATTAGAAGTTCTCCGATACAATACAGCTTGCTCATGATCCGGTGCCTCGCTTTATTCCTATGGATACTTCTATTATATCATATATTTTTGCGTTTTTCAGCCGCACGGAATACTCATTTGAGCAAGATGCATATGGCAGGTTTGCAATAAATTTATATACCCAAAAACATAAAAAAAGGGTATATTATTTTAGCCTTTTGAGGTGCCTTCTCAGGCTGTATTTCAGCCTGTAAATTCCATGGGATCTGAGTCCATTCCTGGTCTGAATTTTATACCCGGATTGAGAAGCATTCCCAAAGATTCAGACGTTACAAACCCAAAGATTCGGACGTTGCAATCCCAAAGATTTGATGCCCTCCCCTGGCTTTGGAGACGCCATTTTTGTCTGCCGGAGGGGCGTATCCGGGACAGATGTTAGAATGTATCAGGTGTTGTGAATTTGGCAAAGACGTGCGCGGGCGCGCGTGTACGGACATTATTTCATTTGACTTTTCATATTGCGGTTGGTATACTTGGATTCAGTAAAATTGTATTGAATATGCAAGGAGTGAAATTATGAACAAGAAGTCCGTGAAAGATCTCGGAGATCTTAAAGGCAAGAAGGTTCTCGTACGCTGTGACTTCAACGTACCTATGAAAGACGGCGTCATCACAGATGAGAACAGAATCATGGGTGCCCTTCCTACTATCCAGTACCTTCTGGATGCCGGGGCCATTGTTACTCTCTGCTCACATATGGGAAAGCCCCACTCAATTTTCTCCGCTGAGGTAAAGCTCAACAAGAAGGAACTTAAGAAGGTCGATGCAGGCGAGACCACTGCAGAGGCTATTATAGAGAAGGCCAGGAAGGATGAGCCCAAGAAGCTCACGCTTGCGCCCGTCGCTGCAAGGCTCAATGAGCTCCTTGGCGGCAAGGTTACGTTTGCCAAGGACGTAATAGGCCCGGATGCTACGGCTAAGAGAGACGCCTGCAAGGAAGGCGAGGCAGTGCTCCTTGAGAACCTCCGCTTCCACTGGGAAGAGGAAGCAAGAGACGAGGGCTTCTGCAAGGCACTGGCACATGATGCAACTATTTACGTCAATGATGCATTCGGCACAGCACACAGGTCTCATGCCTCCACGGCGGCCATCGTTGAGTATGGCATCATAAAGACGGCAGTGTGCGGCTTCCTTATAGAGAAGGAGCTCACCGTCATGCAGGACACGCTGGACAATCCCCCTCATCCCTTCATCGCAATACTTGGAGGCGCAAAGGTTGCGGACAAGCTCAACGTCATAAACAACCTGCTTGAAAAGTGCGACTGCCTCATTATAGGCGGCGGCATGGCATACACCTTCTTGAAGGCCAAGGGATACGAAGTTGGCACATCTCTCCTGGACGAGGAGAAGCTGGATTACTGCGCTCAGATGATCCAGAAGGCTGCAGATGAGGGCAAGGAGCTCCTTCTTCCCATAGATACTGTGGCAACGGCTGCATTCCCTGATCCCATAGACGGACCCGTTGAGACCAAGATGTATGACGTGGACAAGTTCCCTGCAGACATGATGGGCATGGACATCGGCGAGAAGACCAGAAAGCTGTATGCAGACAAGATCGCTACGGCAAAGGCAGTCATCTGGAACGGCCCCATGGGCGTCTTTGAGAACCCGGAGCTTGCAAAGGGCACAATCGCTGTTGCCCAGGCGCTTGCAGACGTGTATGGCAAGTGCACAACCATAATAGGCGGCGGAGACAGCGCAGCAGCTATACAGCAGCTTGGCTTTGCAGACAAGGTAACCCATATCTCCACAGGCGGCGGAGCATCCCTTGAGCTCTTCGAGGGCAAGGTTCTTCCCGGCATCGCATGCCTCAATGACAAGGACTAATCCATAAGCTGCACCAGAATAACTTAGTCAGGAATTCCGGGTATCCGCCCTCTGCGGCGGGTATCCGGCCATATATATGGCGCCCTGCGGGGCGCATTTGCAGGGAGCTGCGCTATGGCGCAGTACAGGAGACAATATATGGCAAGAAAACCATTCATAGCCGGCAACTGGAAGATGAATATGACAGTGGCAACCGGCACACAGCTCATAAAGGACCTCGCACCCTTGGTAGCAGACGCCAACTGTGATGTGGCGCTCTGCGTTCCCGCCATTCTCATTCCCGCCATGACAGAGGCCGCAAAAGGCACCAACATTGCAATCGGCGCAGAGAACGTGCACTGGGCGGCATCCGGCGCATACACCGGAGAGGTCTCCACGGCAATGCTCAAGGATTACGGCGTGCAGTACGTAATCATTGGCCACAGCGAAAGACGCCAGTACTTCGGCGAGACGGATGAGACCGTAAACAAGCGCGTCCTCACGGCCCTTGCGGCAGGGCTCACCCCCATCATGTGCATAGGCGAGACCCTCTCCCAGCGCGAGGCGGGCGAGACAGAGGCCGTAATTACGAAGCAGCTGGACATAGACCTGCAGGGCGTGGAAGACGTTACGAAGATCGTTATAGCATATGAGCCCGTCTGGGCCATAGGCACAGGCCGCACCGCCACGGATGAGCAGGCAGAGGAAACCATAGCCTTCATACGCTCCCGCATAGCAGAGATGTACTGTCCCAAGTGCGCAGAGAAGATTATAATCCAGTACGGCGGCTCCATGAACGCAGGCAACTGCAAGGGCCTCATGGCACAGCCGGACATAGACGGCGGCCTCATCGGCGGCGCTTCCCTCAAGCTGGACTTTGCCAAGATCGTAAACTGGGACAAGTAACCCGGGCAAGCCTCCACACAGGCGGACCCCTTCATTCCTTTGCTGGCCTTGAGAAAGGCCGCAGGGCATATACCTCAGACATCATCTGCCCGCTGCGCTTTATAGGAGCGGGCTTATATACAAGGACAGAACATTATGGACAAGAAAGTACCTTATGCAATTATGATAATGGACGGATACGGCCTCGCCGCACCCGGACCGGGCAACGCAATCTACCTCAACGGCAGCCCCAACGTAACCAAGTACCGCGCGGAATACCCCTCCGCAACGCTTACTGCGTGCGGGCTGGCAGTTGGCCTTCCGGAAGGACAGATGGGCAACAGCGAGGTGGGGCACCTCAACATAGGCGCAGGGCGCATCGTATACCAGGACCTTACAAAGATTACCAAGGCCATCCAGGACGGAGACTTCTTCCAGAATGAGGCGCTTCTTGCGGCTATGGAGAACGCAAAGAAGCCCGGAAAGAAGCTGCATCTCATGGGCCTTGTGTCAGACGGCGGCGTTCATTCCCACATAACCCACCTGTACGCCCTTTTGAAGATGGCAAAGGACCATGGCATCAAGGAGTGCTACGTGCACTGCTACATGGACGGCCGTGACGTTCCCCCTACCGCAGGCACCGGATACATCCGTGACCTGCAGGCCAAGATGGCTGAGATCGGCGAGGGCAAGGTTGCCTCTGTGTGCGGCAGATACTATGCAATGGATAGAGACAACAACTGGGACCGCGAGGAAAAGGCATATGACATGCTGACTTTAGGCACCGGAGTGCAGACAGAGGACCCCGTGGCGGCAATACAGGCATCATACGATTCAGGGGTTACGGACGAGTTTTTGAAGCCCATAAAGGTCTGCGAGAACGGCAAGCCCATAGGCATCATAGAAAAAGGAGACTCCATAATATTCTTCAACTTCCGTCCGGACAGAGCCCGCCAGATGACCAGAGCCCTCTCCCAGAGGGAGTTTGTAGTTCCCAAGGGAACGGCCTTTGAGAGGAAGACAGGCTTCCTGGAGCCCGTATACGTATGCTTCACGGTATATGACGCAGAGTTCAAGGACGTCATGATAGCCTTCCCCAAGACCAAGCACAAGAACACCCTCGGAGAGTATCTCGCATCCTGCGGAAAGACGCAGTTCCGCATAGCCGAGACGGAGAAGTACGCCCATGTGACATTCTTCTTCAACGGCGGCGTCGAGGCGCCCAACCCCGGCGAGGACAGATATCTTATAGACTCCCCGAAGGTTGCAACGTATGACCTCCAGCCCGAGATGAGCGCATACCTCGTAACGGCCAAGGCTCTGGAGGAGCTGGACACGGGCAACTATGACGTCATGATCCTCAACTTCGCAAACTGCGACATGGTAGGCCACACGGCAATCATACCTGCAGTCGTAAAGGCCGTAGGAGTTGTGGATGAGTGTGTAAAGAAGGTCATAGACAAGATCCTTTCCATGGGCGGCACCGTAATCCTCACCGCAGACCACGGCAACGCAGACAAGCTCTTAGACGACCAGGGCCATCCCTTTACCGCCCACACCACGAACCCCGTTCCTGTGGTTCTCATATCCGCAGAGGAGAAATACCGCCACGTAACCCTCCGCAAGGACGGAATACTCGCAGACCTCTGCCCTACGCTCCTCACTCTCATGGGACTTCCCATCCCTCCGGAGATGACAGGCCGCTCCCTCATAGAGGAGTAATTCTTCAGATGTAATCCTTCTAAATGGTTTTACAAGTTTCAGGAACGCCCGGGGCTTTCGCTCCGGGTGTTTCCTTTGCTCCACAAAAAGGCCTGCTGCAGGCACGCCTGTCGCCCGCATGGCGCCCGCATGGTGTCAGTTGCCCGCCAACTATGCCGCAAACAAGCTGCTTTGCCCGGATGATGAACAAATGTTTATTGTCCGCCCCGCGTGCGTATGCCTCGCAAGTGCAGACGGAACCATGTGCAGAGCTCCGTCCGGAGATAATATGCACATCCCTGCAAGGTGCCGCAATCTGCCGCAGGAAGGCTTTTAAGGGGCAATATGGTTTGCCAAAGAATGGCCCTGTATTGTATAATGTGGGCATATGAGCAAGGATGAGAAGGAAAAGTTAACACCGGAAGGCTTCTTCTCCAAGGGCTGGGTTGTGTGCGTAGGAGCCATCATATGCTGCCTTCTGTGGGGCAGCGCTTTCCCGTGCGTAAAAATTGGATACGGCCTGTTTGGAATAGACTCGTCCTCCTGGTCCTCCCTCCTGCTCTTCGCAGGCATGCGCTTCGCCCTGGCAGGCGTTATGGTTATCTGCGTGTACAGCATAATACGGAAGCGGTTCGTGTATCCAAAGGCAAAGAACCTCTGGCGTGTGGGCGTTCTGTCTGTCTTCCAGACGGTTGCGCAGTACATATTCTTCTACATAGGCTTATCCAACATATCCGGCGTGAAGTCATCCGTATTGAACGGCCTTGGCGTGTTCTTTACAATCCTTGCGGCATGCTTTCTGTTCCGAACGGAAAAGTTCAACCTCATAAAGCTTGCAGGATGCATACTGGGTTTCGGCGGCGTCATCCTCATTAACCTCGGCGGGGAGTTCACCTTTGACTTCACCCTCACGGGAGAGGGCTTCATCATATTCTCCGGCCTGGCCGGAGCCATAGCCGCAGGCTTTGTTAAGATCTTCTCCAAGAAGGAAGACCCGGCGGTGCTGTCCGGGTACCAGTTCCTTCTGGGCGGCATAATACTCATGATAATAGGCGGCGCTGCGGGCGGCTCTATTCCTACGGTTTCCGTGGGCGCTGTCTTCATGCTCATATATTTGGCCTTCATATCCGCCTGTGCCTTCACCCTGCAAGGGTTCCTCATTATGTACAACCCCGTCTCAAAGGTGGCAGTGTACAAGAGCACCAACCCGCTCTTCGGCGCTCTGTTCTCCGCCATAATCCTAGGCGAAACGGACCAGCTCCTCTCTCCCATGACCCTCATTGCCCTTGTCCTCGTGTGCGTGGGCATCTTCATCATCAACAAGTACGGCGAAAAGCGCAAGAAGATTCCGGAGTCAGAAGACGTCAAGAATCCCGCGGATGACCCTTACGGCATGTATGACCCCGCCTATATGGCGCAGGGCGGCGTCTCTCTCTCTTCTCCGGACCCTCCGGGCACACCCACAGAGGAGGATGAAGCCCCTCCAGAGCCTCAAAAAGCCGCACAGGAGCATCCCGGTGCGGAGCCCCCTCCCGGGGAGCCGGAAGAGCCGGACAAAACAGCGTAATTGAAACATACCCCGGAGCGAATTGATGTTCCGGGATATTTCATACAACAACAATGCGGGGCTCCAGGGTTGGGGCTCCGCACTGCTGTCAAGTCTTTATGGTGTCAATTGTTCGCATTATGGGTTGCTGCCATGGGGCAGCGGAGTTGCAGCCGCAAGGCCGCTGTGGTGCAGCCCAAGGGGCTGCGGGGTTGCAGCCGTAAGGCCGCTGTGGTGCAGCCCAAGGGGCTGCGGGGTTGCAGCCTGGCCACTGTTATATGGCCGGGGGCTGCGCGGGAAGAAGGATTACTTCTTCTCTCTGTATCCGCACTTGGGGCAGACGCCGTCAACCATTGCGATGCCGCAGAGAGGGCAGCGGTCTATGGTGCCGGATACGGGGAACTCGGCGGAAGCGGTGTTGACGCCGCTCACGAATGTGATCTTGGCGATGTTGAGCTTGTCCTTGAGGAGGTCATAGACAATCTTGATGAACCCTTCGGTTGTCATGGACTCCTTGGTGACTACCAGGCGGCAGTCAGGATAAGCGGTGGCAAGTTCTGTCTTGAAAGCGGGGCCCTTCATCTTGTTGGAAGGGGTGCCGTAGCGGATGCCTTCCTTCTCGTATACGTCCAGGATGGCCGGAAGAAGGGGATCATCCTCGCGGAGGATAAGGGCGTGATCGAAGTTCCTGAGAACATCCCAGGCAGTCTTCTGGATCTCATTGCACGGGAATACCATGTTGACGCCGTCATTGATTGTGTCTTCCACTTCGATAGTGAGGATGCCGCTGTGTCCGTGGAGATAGCGGGCCTCTCCTCTGAAGCCGTAGAAACGGTGTGCGTACTGAAGCTCAAGTTTAGCGATGCTTCTCATATGCGTTCTCCTATTAACAGTATTTACGGGGAATAAAGAGTGCTCCCGTATGCGCACTTATGTTGTCTGTAGTTTTTGCCGGCACTCCGGACATACGTAGATGAGCTTCAGGTCATACCCCTCTATGGCCAGTCCGGACTCCTCCGAGAACTTCTTCGTGAAGTCTTCCAAATGTATGTCTGCAAACTTTCCGCAGACCCTGCACACAATGTGGTCATGCTTTGTGGGCTTATCGTAGTGGTCGCATTTTCCGTCCAGGCTCACTTTCCGTATAAGGCCTTCGTCGCACAGTGCGTTCAGGTTGTTGTACACAGTGGCCAGCGCCACGCGCGTTCCCTCTTTCCGCAGGGTCACGTATACGTCATCCGCCGTGGGGTGATCTTCCGAACTCAACACTATGTCCAGTATCTTCTTCCTGTAATCTGCCATGGCTGCAGCCGCCTCTCTTGTACTGGCTATAATATACCACCCCTGCGGGCGGAAGTCAACTACTTTTTAGAATTATTCTAATTATAATTCTAGGCAAAGTGCACAATCTTTTGACCACGAACCACCCTTGGGGCCCTTGAAAACATTACCCAATCCAATCCCACTTCAGTCCATGAAATATATTGCCCTTAATGAAAATAATTGACACACACGCGCCGGAAGGCTATATTTATGCCATTGAGGCGAGATATTTCTATGCCAGAGCACGAGAAAATAGGCGGCATACTAGTCAAGCGGATTCATCGCAGAAGAAATTGAGCGGTGCTGGTGTTTATAAGTCCAGAGCAGTGGCCTAATAAGCCACTGCATTTTTATTTCCGGATTTGTATCGTTTTCTGTTCTCGGCAGTCTAAACGGCAGTTTTACATGAATTCACTGATTTTTCATTGCATTGTGTTGACAAACTGATTAAAAGTCCTCATACTGTTGCATGTAAAGAATGTTGCGTGACTGTCTTGATGCTTTTGCATCTCGAAATGTGTCTTAACTCGCACCGTGGGAGAAATCCTGTGCACCACTATGTGGATGGGCTTCATTCTTTATTTTTTTGCCGTTTTTTGACGATCTCCGGCATTTGATATAGATTATTGCATGAAGAACATGCATGACCTGTCTTGGTGCTTAGGCATCATGTGTCTGGGGCTTAACTTCCACAAGGCTTTATCGCTGAAGGCATGTTTTTTTTTTATGCAAGCAAGTTTGGAAATGACCTGTTAAGCGCCGCCCGCGTGGCGGCGTTTTTGCTTGTTTTGGGGCCCAGAGGCTGGTATAATCATTGGCATGGGCACAAGGAAAAGGGAGTTTAATCCGGAGACGTTCTTCTCAAAGAACTGGGTGATCTGCGTAGGATCGCTCCTTTGCTGCGTGCTCTGGGGCACTACGGCGCCCTTTATCAAGACCTGCTACTCCCTCTTCGGCCTGGACACGGACAATGTGGGGTCGCTCATACTGTTCGCAGGGCTCCGCTTCGTCATCGCCGGGGTGCTGGTTATTGCCGTCACATCTGCCATCAGAAGGAAGTTCGTGTACCCGCAGGGCAGGAACTGGTGGCGCGTGGGAGTGCTGTCCGTCTTTGAGACCATAGCCCATTACATATTCTATTATATAGGCCTTGCGTACGTCTCCGGGGTGAAGTCCTCCATAATGGGCGGCACGGCAGTGTTCTTCACAATCCTTGCGGCATGCTTTCTGTTCAGGACGGAGAAGTTCACGTGGGTGAAACTCTTGGGATGCATCCTGGGCTTCGGCGGGGTTGTGCTCCTCAACGTGGGCGGTGAATTTACCTTCACCTTCACCCTCCAGGGAGAGGGCTTCCTGCTCTTCTCGGCCCTGTTCTCTGCCCTCGCGGCCGCTGTTACGAGGGTCTTTGCAAAGCATGAAGACCCGGCGGTCTTGTACGGATACCAGTTCCTTCTTGGCGGCGTGGTGCTTGTTGCAGCCGGGCTCATTGCCGGCGGCAGCATACCCGTGGCAGACGTGGGCGCCATATTCATCCTCATCTTCCTCGCCCTCATCTCTGCCGGCACCTTCACCCTCCAGGGGTACCTTCTTAAATACTGCACCGTATCAAAGGTGGCAATATACAAGAGCCTGGACCCGGTATTCTCTGCCCTGTTCTCTGCGCTCATTCTCACGGAGTGGGACGTCCTCATATCTCCCTTCACCCTCTCTGCCCTCGTAATAGTCTGCGTGGCCATATACATAGTGAACAAGTTCGGAGACTGGCATAAAAAGCCAAAGCTTCTGCTGCCGCCCGGCACCCCCACCTCCGGCACCCCGCCGGGGGAAACGGATGCGGAGCCTGCACCTGCTGTGCAGGATGCACCGCAGGAACAGAAAACGGAAAACGGAACATAGGCAAAGCCCCGCAGAAGTACAGGCTGCAGGGCTTTTTTTGTATATGGCATGATTATAGCCACAGAGGGTATTGTCCTTCTGTGGCCTGTATGATTTTCAACAATCTCTTAATACGATTCAGTGTGGGACTTACATGAGACGCTTTTAAAACTCGAAAACGCCCCACCAGCGCCGCCATGCAGACATGACAGCTTCTTTTCCGTTGGCAGGGCATTTTTCATTTGCGTGCATCGCTTTCTGCTGAAGCAAAAAAGACTTTGGCAAATGATGGTATCCCAGGAGCAACGGATACGCACAGGCACCCTATCGGGCACATTAGCGTACGTATTCTTCCACAAATGGAATGGACGCTTGCTGAACGCCCAGTGTAAAGCAATTTTCTGCTTCTATAATATGCTTCATTGAAGCAGATAAGCTGACTGGTTGTTATAAATGAATATGGGATATGGGAAACTCGATAGGCGCCCACAGGCGCCGCCATGCAAGCATGACGGTTATCTTTTCCATTGGCTGAGCATTTATCCTTTGCGTACATCGCTTTTGCCGGGGCAAAAGGACTTTGGCAAAAGATGGCATCCCAGGAGCAACGGATACGCACAGGCACCCTGTTGGATACATTTGCGTACGTATTCTTCCACGAAGGGAACGGACGTTTGCCAGACGCCACGGATGAAGCAAACAGGTTGCTTCTATATGATGCTTCCATGAAGCATGTAAGCTGTATTGGTAGTTGTAACAAACCGGAAACCGATTTAGAGATTTCGTTTCAACAGGCTAAGCACTCTTCCTTTTGTGCTCCTGTGCGGGGTAAATTTTGGTGTTCATCACTATCTTTCCGGACTGCTTGATTTCCTCAATCATATCCAGCTCCTTCAGGTAGAAGGACGGGAAGGTGTCCCTGCACTTCGCCTTATCAACTGATTCGTAAGCCATGTCTGCATTATACAGAAGGAATGAGGAATACCAGTCCCTCAGCACAACCGTCCCATCCCCGAGATGGATCTTCCTCTGCCCCAGCTTCCTCTTGATGCAGACATCTGCTATATGGTCATACTGGCTTGCCTTATAGTTGTTGCTTGACACTTCAACATATCTCCCGCCGGTAATCTCAAACACCTGCTTCGCCCTTGACTGGAAGTAGCCGGGGCACCTGTTCCGGATGGACCTGCCGTAGCGCTTGCGGCACCTGTTCTTTACCGCAGGATCCGCAAGCTCCTCCTCGCTCTGCGGCTTGATTTTCTTCATAAGTCCACTCGCAATACCAGGCTCCGTTATAAACACATCGCCCAGCTCACGCAGGTGGTTCACATCTTCGTTGATGGCATAGTGTCTGTTCTCAGCGGCAATCCTGTTCAGTTCCTTGTACTTAGCCCAAAGCTTCATGTAACGTCTGGAACGGATCCAGGTCCTCTTCCCCCTTTTATTGGTGCCGTCCGGATTGTAATTGTCCGGATTCGTCGCTATCCTTGAACGGGTCATTGCCCTCTTCAAACGCCTGCTTTTTGCCTCACAGTGCTTTATGGAATCCCCACGCTCCGCAAGGTTCTTCACCCCAACCTCGGTTCTTGAGGTATAAGCGAAGGTCTGAGTTCCGATATCCACCCCTACGTTTCCAGTGCCATACGTATGTCTCGGAATATATATGGGCTTCCCGTTGGAATCCTGTATGACATTCCCGCTGGCATCATGGACCTTGCGGTACTTCTTCATGGCCTTGCCTTCTATTGTGATCTGGATAAAAACCCTGAGCCTACCCCTGATTACAACACACTTAAGTGCGGCATAGCAGGGACGGTACGTGTCCGTAAGCGTGCCATCCTTCATATAGGCCTCAACGGCCTTCCTGTCGTTCTCATCCGGATTCTGTAGATAGTTCCAGACTGCGGACAGTTCATCGTTGACAAACTTATCATGCGGCTTGTCAATGTTGGTGAAATTGATCTTGCGGAAATAGAAGCTCAACCCTCCTTTTTCGCCCGCATAGATGACAATTGCAGCGGTTGTCTGCTTGGCCCTGATGATGGGAAGATCTCCACGCTCCTTAAAGCGGAGCTTCTCCCCACCGGAGTAAAGAAGCTTCTCGACTCCATACCATATGGATTCAGCCCTGGCAATGGAACAAGTAGCACCTGATTTGTATGTGCGTACCAGTTCAAGCGCTTTGTTCTGACAGAACTCCCAGGTGACGTTATACTGCTTCTGCATTGCAGCAAGCTTGTTGCTCAGCTCCTTCTTAAGCTTTCTATTATTTGCCTCAACAGCCCTGCCATAGGCTTTCAAGATGGCACGATACTTTTTCGTACGCAAAAGCTGCTCATAATTTTTCATCATGATTGCAGCAAGTGCGTTTCCGCACCGGCGCAGCCTGTCTGCGGCGTTAAAAACGAAACGCTTCTGCTGTTCTGTAAGATCTGCTTCCAGCGTCAGCACATGCCTGGGGGAGTGATTGTGGAAAGCATAGAGATTCTTCTTATATTCAGATGCGGGTGCTTTTCTCATAATATTGATCCTCTCTGTTCTGTTTTTGGGTAATCGGCGTAGGCAAATCACCTGCCGTACACTACTTTATATAAACAGCTTTGAGAGGTTTTAAAACCAAGAAAGACAAGTTTTTTTCCAAAACAGTGTTTTACACATCAAACCGGGCACATATGTGGACATTTTCGAAAACAAAAATCGCTGAGCAAATTCCTTTAACCACGCAGCAATTGCTGTGTGGACAATCTCACCCTCGACTGCAAAGGCGAATACGGCATCAGGACGGGACGGCCGGAAAGTACGGATGCAGGGGTAATCCACAGGAGACTACAGATGCCGGAACATGACAAAGCCCCGCAGGCGTACAAACTGCAAGGGGCTTTCTTATAGGATTCATCAAATTACTTGCCAGCAAAAAAGCCACAGAGCTTTGTCCGTGGCCTTTATGCTTTCATGTATATGGGTTCAGTATATGAGGATTAGTCTATCTTGGCGGGTCCACCGTACTGTTTGTCTTTCTCTACACGTGCTATATACATATTGTACAGCTTGGAAGGTCTTACAGCGTTCTCACTGCCAACACTCTCATACATAGCCTTGATTTCATCATACGTTGCCGTATGAAGGTCTACAGGAGGTTCGTTCAACTCGATGATACCCCAAAATTCCTTGAAGTTGTCACGGGTTTTGTACATGAATGCGTTCGTTTTGTACGTCCAGCTGCAGTAGGACCAGCCCATCTTCTGGAGCCAGTCTAACATGATATTCCATTCGCGCTCCCCTGTGCAGATACAAAACTCGCCCGCAAGAACCGCACATCTTTTCGGCTGCTCCCAGTTATGCATTGCGCGCATCAGGTTCATTACAAACTTCTGAGGGAGCGGTGTAAGATTATAGAAATGATACTGAACCGAAACGTTCTCCCAGTTATAGTGTGACAGGCGCGCGCCGTGGATAGGGAATGTGAAGTACTCTACTATGATCATGTGGTTCTTGTCGATGGCACGGATGGCTTTGT
>JAJPZC010000161.1 GCA_021204585.1 Clostridia bacterium | reverse complement strand
GCCCTTGGCATGAGAGTCATAGGCTGCGACCCTTACATCTCCACAGCCAACGCCCTTGCATTATCCCCTTCCGTAAAGCTCATCCCCTCCCGTGACGAGGTATATAAGCGCGCCAACTTCATAACCGTGCACGTTCCCTTAACCCCGGACACGAAGGGCATGTTCAACGCAGACACTTTTGCCAAGCTCAAGAACGGATGCGTTCTCATCAACAACTCCCGCGGCGAACTCGTGGACACGGATGCCTGCATAGCAGCCCTTGAGAGCGGCAAGCTTGGCCGTTACATCACGGACTTCCCTGCAGACGCAATGATAGGCGTGAAGAACTGCATCTGCGTTCCTCACCTCGGCGCCAGCACCGAAGAGGCTGAGGACAACTGCGCAGTAATGGCTGCACGTCAGATCGTGGACTACATTGAGCACGGCAACATCTGCCACGGCGTCAACTACCCCGACGTCTCCATGGCACGCTCCGGTGCAATGCGCCTCTGCATCCATCACAAGAACGTGAAGGAGATCCTCTCCAAGATTCTTGCCATCGTCGCAGGCGAGGGCATAAACGTTGAGAACATGCAGGATGCCTCCAAGGGCGAGTACGCATACCTTCTCCTGGACGCCTCCACACCCGTATCCGATGCCGGCATCGAAGCCATCAAGGCCGTTCCCGGCGTCATCCGCGTAAGAGTCCTCACGGACTGATCCTACCTAACACCAACCTAAATGAAATCACGGCCTCCCGTTTCCGGGAAGCCGTGTTTTATTGTACTATAATTGCATTTCACCCCTCACAGGGCTTCACAGGCGCTTGCAAAGCAGCCTTATGCACTTTCTCTCAAGTCCTCATTCCGGGCCTCTCTGCGGCGCCTGACGGCCTTCATGATGACCGCAGCGATTACAACGCCCGCAACGGCAACAGCGGCTGTGATTGAGACAATGACGCCTATCTCAAAGCTCATATAGAACGCCAGGAGCAGCAGCCCTGCCCCGAACACCAGTATCGCAAGCGCGCAAACCCAGAGCATTGCGCCGAACTTCCTTTCCTTTCTCATTTCATTGCCCTCCTGCAGTTTCATTCTTGTTAATGTTGTGGCCGTCAGCCCCTGGACTGCAGGCCGTCATACGCATCTTCATCCACAGCCGGAAGGAGCCTTGCGGATTTGGATGCAGACACTCTCCTGGGCGCTGTGGCCTTGGCAGGCGCCTTCTGAGTCTTGGCTGTTACTATTACTCTCTGTACAGTTATTGTAGTCCTGCACGTCTCTGCCGTAACCGTTATGCTCCGGGAAGAGGTCTTCCCTGTGTGCTTGTGTGAAAGATTCCTGGATCTGGTTCTTGTCTTGGTCTTGCATCTCTGTGCCGCAAGGGTTGCTGTCTGTTCCCCCTTGGCGGGATCTGTCTGGACGGAATAACTTGCCTGCATTGCGTCTATGCTGTAATTGCCGCTGTCTGCACTGCCGTGTGTCTTTGTCCTGGATACCTGGACGGGCTTGACAGCTTTGTCTTTGACGGGCTTTGCTTTCTCTGTTCCCTTCATGAGTGCTTCTTTTTCTGCTTCCGGCTTCCTTCTGAACCACATGCACAGGAGCGCAAGCGGAGCGAAAACAAAGGCAAAAACGCCAATGGCAACAAACATAACAATTGCAACAGCTCTGTCATCTGAGCCGCACAACGCAAAGGCGGCTATGAATAATATGCCGATTATGATTGCCGGCACACCCATCATGCAAAATACTGAGTTACAGATTCTGTAAAACCTGCTTTTCATATTCATCCCCTTCCAAGCTACGTCAGCCATTCATTTGAAGTTCGTTGCTGCCGTCATCGTCTGTGGGTTTTGAGTCATAAAAGTCCGGATAGCGCTTCTCAACGACTGTCTTGGAAAGCATGTTTTTGATTTCCGCATCTGTTTTCACAGCAACCGGTTTTGTTGTGCTTGCTGTGACCATTTTCTGTGGCGCACTCTGTGGCGCAGTCTTTGAATTATTATCTGACTTGCTTCTACTGGGGTAACAGCAATACGAAAAAAAACAGCTAATTGCCCCGATCCAAAAAAGGGCAATTCCAATATCAACACATGTAGTATCATCTTCTCCGAGTAAAATCATCAACACTCCAGCCGCCAAAATAGCTGATGTTATAGTAATTGCAATACCTGCTTTTGCCTCTCCAGACAAACTGGTTCTGTGTTTACCTTTCTCCATATTCATCCCCTCCAGTAGTTGAAGTACGGATCGCGTGAAGTCTTGGCGGGTTCTCTCTAAGCAGCATGAGAGGGTTCAGAGGTCTGCGAAGAGTATCCTGCAGAGACCTTAGGAGCCCTTTTCGCATGCTGCACATAAATGGTACACCAGGCCGGCAGAATTTCGCAAGGCGGGGCTGTGAAAGCTCATTAACAGCTCAAAAATAGCCACGAAAGAGGAGTTTTGCCGGTATATGTTTGGTGTTTGGAGGGTTGAGGGCAAAATTTAAGGCCCTGCGGAGTGCAGAGCCAGGATTTTTGTATTTTGTATTTTGGGATTTGAACCGGATTTATGCGAAGATGTCTTCCGGGGCGGATTTGGCGTCTCGGTCGAAGCGCTTTACAAGAAGCCGGAGGTAGGCAGCGTCAAGGCGTGTGGGGATTGCTGTGAGGCGGAAGCGCCAGTTGCCTTCCATTACGGCAGGGGTGTTCATGCGGCAGGAGTTGTCCAGGCGCAGGACATCCTGGATGGGCAGGACGGCAAGGGTGGCCTTGGAGGCCATGGCGCAGACGTTGAGGGCCGTTACGGTCTCTTCGCGGGATACGAACGGATACTCTTCGCCCTCAGACTTGAGAGCATCTCGGAGCTCCTTCTTGAAGACCTTGAAGTGCGTAGCGGTGAGAGTCTTGAGATACCCCAGTGCGGCGTCATTGTCATGGGTGCCGGTGTAGATTACGGTGTTCTCTGTAATGTTGGCGGGAAGGTAGGCGTTCTTCTTGTCTCCGTCAAAGGCAAACAGAAGGATGGCCATGCCGGGGAAACCGCAGGCTTCCTTTAAGGCTATGACGCTGTCGTCTATGTTGCCGAGGTCCTCGGCTATGACGTCCAGACCTTCCATCTCATCTGCGAGGGCCTTGAAAAGCTTTGTCTTGGGGCCGTCCACCCATTCGCCGTTCTCTGCGGTCTTGTCTCCGTAAGGGATGGCGTAGTAGCGGTCCAGTCCTCTGAAGTGGTCGAAACGGATGCCGTCGTAGAGGGCTGCTGCCTTCTTCATGCGCTTCTTCCACCATGCGAAGCCGTCCTTTTCCATGGCGTCCCAGTCATAGAGGACGTTGCCCCAGAGCTGGCCCGTCTCGGAGAAGTAATCCGGGGGAACTCCTGCCACCTTTGTGGGCTTGTAGTCTTCATCCAGCTGAAAGAGCTCCGGATTGGCCCAGGCGTCGGCGGAATCGTTGGCAACGTATAAGGGAATGTCTCCTATAATCTTTATGCCGAGGGAGTTTGCGTATGCCTTGAGCTTCTCCCACTGCTCCTCGAAGATGTACTGCAGGAAGAGCCAGAAGCAGTAATCCGTCCTGTATACGTTTTCCTTGAACTCTGAGAGGGCAAGGTTCTCACGGCGCTTGTATGCTTCCGGGAAGGTGTCCCAGGTGCCGAGGTACATGGACTTGAGGGACATAAAGAGGGCGTAGTCCTCAAACTCTCCGCTCTCTATGAAGGCCACAAAGTCCGGGTCCTTGACGTTGAAGCGGGAATATGCGGTTTGCAGGATCTCATAGCGCTTCTTGTACAGCGTGCCGTAATCCACAGGGCCTTCAGGCATCTCGCAGCTTGCAAGCTCATTGTCATCCAGAAGGCCTCTTGCATGCAGGTCTTCAACGTCTATGAAGTACGGGTTGCCGGAGTTCACGCACACGGACTGGTAGGGGCTGTCCCCGTATCCCGTCTGCGCCAGCGGCAGTATCTGCCAGTACTTTATATGGGCCTTGTGAAGGAAGTCACAGAACTCATAGGCCTCCCTGCCAAGATTGCCTATGCCGTACTTCCCGGGAAGAGATGATATGTGGCACAGTATTCCTGCGCTGCGCTCTATCCTTGCCATATTGTCTCCATCCTTAATATTATTGCTTCACCGGCAGCCAAAGCCTGCCGGACCGTTTGCTGTTCTTTGCTGTTCTTTACTTCTTTAAAAGGGCCTCTATCCTGACCACGGCTTCCTCTGAGGTTGCCGGGCTGCCGAAGGCCGTGAGACGGAAGAACCCCTCTCCGTTCTTTCCGAAGCCCGCTCCCGGAGTGCCTACAACCTGGATCTCGTTGAGAAGATAGTCAAAGAACTCCCAGCTGCCCATGCCTCCGGGGCACTTGAGCCATATGTACGGCGAGTTCTTTCCGCCGGTGTACCAAATCCCCAGCCTGTCCATGCACTTTGCTATGGTGTCTGCGTTCTTCTGGTATACGGCAAGGTTTGCCTTGATCTGCGCCATGCCCTCATCCGTGAAGACCGCAGCAGCGCCCTTCTGGACTATGTACGGCACGCCGTTGTACTTCGTGGACTGGCGTCTCAGCCACATCCTGTTGGCCACAAAGCCGTCTTTTTTAAGGTCCATGGGGATTACCGTATAGCCGCATCTGGTTCCCGTGAAGCCTGCTATCTTAGAAAGAGAGCAGAACTCTATTGCGCACGTCCTGGCGCCCGGGATCTGGAATATGGAGCGTGCGAGGACATCCTGGTCCTTTATGAAGCACTCATACGCGGCGTCATACAGTATTACGGCGCCCTTCTTGTTGGCATACTCCACCCACACCTTGAGCTGGTCCTTGCTGTACGCGGCTCCTGTGGGATTGTTGGGGGAGCAGATGTATATGATGTCTGCGTCCACATGAAAGTCCGGCATGGGAAGGAAGCCGTTGGCCTCGTTTGCAGAGGCGTATATGACCCGTCTTCCTGCCATGACGTTGGTGTCCACATATACCGGATATACAGGGTCCGGAATGAGGACCGTGTTGTCCTTTGAGAAGATGTCCAGGATGTTTCCGAGGTCCGACTTTGCGCCGTCTGAGATGAATATCTCGTCCAGCTCCAGCTCCACGCCGGCTTTTCTGTAATACCCCTGCACTGCCTCACGGAGGAAATCATATCCCTCATACGGGCCATAGCCCTTGAAGGTCTCGGCCTTGGCCATGTCCTCCACGCCCTCATGAAGAGCCTCTATTACGGCAGGAGCAAGCGGGAGAGTAACATCCCCGATGCCAAGCTTAAGCACCTTCTTGTCCGGGTTGGCCTTGGAGTACTTTGCCACCCTGTCTGCCACCTCCGCAAAGAGGTAATTCTCCGTCATGTCATTGAAATGTTCATTGTACTTCATACGTCTTATCTACTCTCTATATACCAGGCAGACCCCTTATAAGTCTGCATAAGTCTCTTCTAACATGCCTTGGCGTCACATTTCTTCATGTAGTCATCCATGTCCATGACTATGTACCTGGACCCGAATATATGCAAATACGGATAGGAGTCTACGAGATAACTATACAAGCCGTACTTGTCAAAAAGCTTCAATGCTTCTTTGCCAGAAATACCCTTGATGTATTTGTACTCTTCAAACATAGCGATTGCAAACTGACATTCATCTGATAGATTCATCTTCATTAAGCTGAAAGCCCCTCCTGAGTCCAAACGGGGTTACCCGTCTTCTGCTCACTCTCCCATATGGAATATATCTGCATAGGGGTAAGATGCCATGCTTTCTTGTCAATTTCCTCCAGAACGCTATAGGTCTTGGAATGCAAGAACTTATTAACTGCATCACCCTCTGACATATCATCTTCTTTACATATAAGATTAACCACTTCTGGTACAAGAGTATATCCTAATAATCCAGTAAATTCGTCTTTATCCATGTCACACCTCCACGCTCTCAAAAATTTGAGCATAGCAATAGATTTCCCAGTAGTAAGAACAATCTGGTCATACAGATTGTTTACCTTTAGAGCCTCTATCGCCTCACTTTTCTCCTTGAACCCATGTCTTATATATTTCTGAATAGTTTTGAATACACTATCATTTGCAACGGGGCCAATCGTTACATCATAACATACTCCTGCATATCTTTGCTCACGATGGTCAGCCACAAAATCAAGCCACTCTTCGTTAGCTGATGGAAAAGTCAAAACAGTAAGATTGCCGTTCTTGATTTCATTGTAATCCAGTTCATAGATATTGAGAATAGGTTTCCCACCAAAGTGATCAGATTTATGGTGAGCAAATTCGATAGCCTGCTCCTTATGTGTAGTTGTATAGAATCCAGGGTCAAAATCAACTGGACGCTGATTTTCTAACATTACAGGTTTTTCAACTATCATGTTACTGCCGTGATACAACAGCATGTGTTCACCTCTTACTTCTTCCTTGAGTAGCGGACGGCGGCTATGACCCTACAGGAATCTGTGTCCTGTAGCCTACTGTGCGGATGCGTTTTCGTACGGGACGCCGTACTCGTCGCAGTGCTTCATGTAGTCATCCAGATCCGAAATTATGTACCCTGTGCCGAACGTGTGCAGCACATCATAAAACTCCTGGATGTAGGACATGACACTGTATCTTTCAAACAGGTCCAGTGTATCTTTGCCTGTCATGCCTTTGGCGTACTTGTACTGCTCCAGTGCAAAGATGAAGAATCTGCTTCCCGGAGCAAGCTTTATGGGTGTCATGCCAGGAACCCCACTTCAGGCCAGTCCGGCTCACCTGTCTCCTGCTCACTCTTCCAGATCGTATACAGGCAGTATGCACTGAAGTGCCACACTTTAGTGTCCTCTATCTCCAGATACTTGTATGTCTTGGACCTGTAGAATTCATGAACAGCCTGCTTAAAGGAAATGCCTTCCCTTGAGACTATATTGTCTATGACACCCGGCACTATATAGCAGCTAAGCAGAGTCTGGAACTCTTTCTCGGATATCATGTCACTTCTTCTTGGCGTAGCGGACGGCGGCGGCTATGAACTCACGGAAGATGGGCTGCGCCTTCTGGGGGCGGGACTTGAACTCGGGATGGAACTGCACGCCTATGAAGAAGTCCTGTGCGGGGACTTCCACAGCCTCCACGAGATAGCCGTCCGGGGAGGTGCCGGCTATTGTCATGCCGGCGTTTGTGAAGTCGCCGCGGTATGCGTTGGTGAACTCGTATCTGTGGCGGTGGCGCTCAGAGATGTTGTCCACTTTGTATGCCTTCTTCATTATGGGCCCCAGTACCTTGCATGGATATGCGCCGAGACGCATTGTGCCGCCCATCTTGACTCCGTGCTGGTCCGGCATGAGGTCTATGACGGGGTGCTTTGTCATGGCGTTGAACTCCGTGGAGTTTGCGTCCGTCCAGCCAAGGACGTCACGGGCATACTCTATCACGGCCGTCTGCATGCCGAGGCAGATGCCGAAGTACGGCACGTTGTTCTCACGGGCATACTTTGCGCAGAGAACCATGCCCTCTATGCCGCGGCCTCCGAATCCGCCGGGCACTATGATGCCGTCCATGCCCTTAAGCGTTTCGTCTATGTTGTCCTCCGTGAGCTTTTCCGTGTTGACCCAGTTAATCTCAACCTTTGCCTTGTTCTCATACCCTGCATGCGCAAGGGCTTCTGCCACTGAGAGGTATGCGTCATGCAGCTGCACGTACTTGCCGCAGAGAGCTATGTGCACCGTCTTGTCCCTTGCGTATATGCGGGCAAGCATTGCGTTCCACTCCGTGAGGTCTATTGTCCTGGGGTCCAGGTTGAGCCTCTTGCAGACTATCTCCGAGAAGCGGCTCTTCTCCAGCATAATGGGGCACTCATACAGGATGGGCATCGTTCTGTTCTCTATGCAGCACTCCGGCTCCACGTTGCAGAACATCGCAATCTTGTCCGTAATCTCCTTGGGCATGGGAGCGTCCACACGGGCCATTATGATGTCCGGCGAAATGCCCATTCCCTGCAGCTCCTTTACGGAGTGCTGCGTGGGCTTGGACTTGAACTCTTCTGAGCCGGATATGTACGGCACCAGGGTTACGTGTATGAAGCAGCAGTTCTCACGGCCCACTTCCCTTGAAACCTGCCTTATGGCCTCTATGAAGGGCTGGCTCTCAATGTCGCCTATCGTGCCGCCTATCTCGCAGATGACTATGTCTGCGCCCGTAACCTTGCCTACGTTGTATATGAAGGACTTAATCTCGTTGGTAATGTGGGGTATGATCTGGACGGTCTGCCCCAGATAGTCTCCGTTGCGCTCCTTGTTGAGGACGTTCCAGTATACCTTGCCGGTAGTGAGGTTGGAGTACTTGTTGAGGTTCTCGTCTATGAACCTCTCATAATGCCCGAGGTCCAGGTCCGTCTCTGCGCCGTCATCCGTGACGAAAACTTCACCGTGCTGATACGGGCTCATTGTGCCCGGATCTATGTTTATGTACGGATCCAGTTTCTGTGATGCAACCTTGTATCCCCTGCACTTCAAAAGCCTTCCCAAAGATGCCGCGGTGATGCCTTTGCCCATTCCGGAAACAACGCCGCCTGTCACGAATATATACTTTGTCATAAGTCACTCCAAACCAGCAATACTTTTGAAGAATATTCTACCACACCCATAGCCCAAAAGCAATTGTATTTCAAAGATTTCCAAAACGGATTTTGCCCCGCAGCGCAACACTCTTTTCTTGCGGCACAACCTGCCATAGTCTAAGCCAATTCCCCCTCCCGGTACCTTTCCAAGGCCTCCGCAGAAGCCTCCCGGAGGGGACGTATGCGCAAATAACGGGGTCTCACTAAGCAGCACACGGAACAGAACGAAGGCCACAGGAGAGCACTATATGGGCCTCCGGAGGGCCGTCCGGAATCATTTAACGCATCCAAGAGACCGTACATCTTTAAGCACAAGAAATTTTTCCGGTGCCCCTAGGCAGTATGCGAACAATTGTTCATACTAGACCTCAAAAACGACAAATCCGGCCGGAGTGCCGGTCTGTGGCATGGAAAAAGGGAAGGCTTGCTTCCCTTTGGTGCCGTAATATGGCTGTTTTGGCGTGGATTAGAGGATGTCTACCTTCTCGCCGGAGAGTGCTTTGTTCATGGAGCGGACGGCGCAGAACTTGCCGCACATGGAGCAGGTGTCATCCTGTTCGGGGGACCGGTCCGCGCGGATGGCCTTGGCGGTCTCCGGGTCTATGGCGTACTTCCACTGCTCCTCCCAGTTGAGAGCGCGGCGGGCGTCCGCCATCTTGTCGTCTATGTCCCGGGCGCCCTTAATGCCCTTGGCAATGTCTGCGGCGTGGGCGGCTATCTTGCTGGCTATGATGCCCTGCTTCACGTCATCCACGTTGGGAAGGGCGAGGTGCTCTGCGGGCGTTACGTAGCAGAGGAAGGCACAGCCGTTCATTGCCGCTATGGCGCCGCCTATGGCTGCGGTTATGTGGTCATAGCCGGGAGCAATGTCCGTGACAAGCGGCCCTAAGGTGTAGAACGGGGCGCCCATGCAGATGGTCTGCTCTATCTTCATGTTGGCGGCAATCTGGTCCATGGGAACGTGGCCGGGGCCCTCTATCATTACCTGGACGTCCTTTGCCCAGGCACGCTTTGTGAGCTCTCCGAGGCGCACAAGCTCTTCTATCTGGCACACGTCCGTGGCGTCTGCAAGGCATCCGGGGCGGCAGGCGTCGCCGAGGGAGATGGTTACGTCGTACTCGCGGCAGATGTCCAGGATCTCGTCGAAGTACTCGTAGAAGGGGTTCTCCTCGCCCGTCATGCACATCCACGCGAAGACTAAGGAGCCTCCGCGGGAGACTATGTTCATCTTTCTCTTGTGGGTGCGGATCTGGTCTATGGTCTTGCGGGTTATGCCGCAGTGAAGGGTTACGAAGTCCACGCCGTCCTCGGCATGCATCCGGATGACGTCTATGAAGTCCTTCGCAGACAGGGTCTCAAGGTCCCTCTGGTAATGGATCACGGAGTCATATACGGGCACCGTGCCAATGAGCGCAGGGCACTCGCGGCAGAGCTTTTGGCGGAAGGGCTGGGTGTTGCCGTGGGAGGAAAGATCCATTATGGCCTCTGCGCCCATGTCTATTGCGGACTGCACCTTCTGCATCTCTATGTTGTAATCTTTGCAGTCCCTTGAAACTCCGAGGTTAACGTTAATCTTGGTGCGGAGCATGGAGCCAATGCCCTCCGGGTTGAGGCATGTGTGGTTCTTATTTGCCGGTATTACAACCTTCCCTGCGGCAACCAGCGCCCTCATCTCCTCCACCGTCATCTGCTCTTTTGCGGCCACGGTCTCAAGCTGCGGCGTTATGATGCCCCTGCGGGCTGCGTCCATCTGCGTTGTGTAATTTCTTTCCATGACGTAACTCCTTCTTATGTGCTCTTTCATATGTGCATGCCTGCAGCATGCTTGTGTGCGCCCGTATGCGGCCTCTGTGGGGCTGTACAGGCCTTGTATTCTAGCTGCGGTGCAGCTTGTATGCGTGGTTTAGAGGGCCTCTGCCGTGCCCCAGGTTAAGATTTGCGGCAATGGCGCCGGTCAGGTACTCCTTGGCCTTTATCACGCTTGTTACCAGGTCTTCTCCCATGGCAAGGTATGAGGCTATTGCGCTGGAGAGAGTGCACCCCGTGCCGTGCGTGTTGGGGTTGTATATCTTGGCGTGTTTAAGCCATATTGCCGTGCCTTTTGTGGCCAGGCAGTCATTGGAGGCGTTTTCAAAGTGTCCGCCCTTCAAAAGCACCGCACAGCCGTATTCCCTGGACAGGGCAATGGCAATCTGCTCCATATCTTCCGGCGTACGGATCTCTTTGCCGGACAGGGCCTCTGCCTCCTTCATGTTGGGCGTAATAATGGTTGCAAGCGGAAACAGGGATGACTTCATCTCCCGGACAGCGGCGCTGCAGGTGAGCGTACTGCCGGATGTGGAGACCATTACGGGGTCTACAACAATGTTCTTAGCTCCGTACTTTGCAAACTTCTGCGCAGTTATGCGTACTGCCTCCGGGGTGGAGAACATGCCGCATTTTACGGCATCCGGAAAGATGTCCTGGAAGACGGAATCCAGCTGAAGACCTATGAAGTCTTCAAAGATATTAAGTCTGCCCTGCACCCCAAGGGTGTTCTGCGCCGTGAGGGCCGTTATAACGCTCATGCCGTAGCATCCTAAGGCCGTCATGGTCTTCAGGTCTGCCTGGATGCCCGCTCCGCCGGAGCAGTCTGAGCCCGCCACCGTTAAAACCGTGGGCATTTTAGCATTGTCTTTGCTCTCTGTATGTATCATGAGAAGGTCTCCTCCGCAAGGGCACGCATAGTCCTTGCTGCCGCTTGTATGTCTTCTGCCCCAAAGACGGCGCTAACCACAGCCGCCCCTGCGGCCCTGCATCCCTTAAGGGATGGCATGTTGTTCTCTGTAATGCCTCCAATGCATACGGCAGGGATGTGCACGGACGCACAGATTTCTTCCAGCTGCTCCCTTGTAATGCGTATGGCGTTCTGCTTTGTCCTGGAGGGGAACATGGCCCCAACGCCAATGTAATCCGCCCCGGCTGCCTGTGCGGCCTGCGCCTGCTGCACTGTCTTGGCCGTAGCGCCGATTATGAACCCTCTGGGAGCAATGCTGCGCACATCCTGTATGGCTGCGTCTTGGCTTCCCAGATGCACCCCGTCTGCGAACTTTATGGCTGCCTGGACGTTGTCATTTATTATGCACGGCACCCCGTACTTTCTGCATACCCGTGAAACTGCTTTGGCACACTCTTCCAAAGCTTCCTGCGGGATGTCTTTCTTTCTAAGCTGGATGCATGTTGCCCCGCCAAGGATGGCCTCCCGCACTCTCTCTGCCTCTTCCTGCACAGGCCTCTGTATGGTGTCTGTTATGGCATACAGCTTGAGGTCTGCCCTCTGCAAGGGCGGGAGTATGGTTAGGTCCTGGATGTACTGCTGCAGATTGGGAGCTGTCATGAAGCCGGACATGGAGCATATGCCTGCGGCACCGGCCTCCAGTACCTCCGCAACTTTTCCTGGGGATATGCCGCCAATGGCAAATACAGGTATGTCCACAGAGGAACACATATCCTTGAGATACTCCAAGCCCCTTCCGGGTGTTCCCAGCTTGCATGAGGTATCATATACATGGCCTGCGAGGATATATGAAGCCCCTCTGGAGGCAGCATATCTGGCCTCTTCTGCGCTGTGGCAGGATACGCCAAAGGCAGTGAATTCTTGCAGCATATCCTGGGGTGTTTGCTTTAATGAAGGTATGGAAAGATGCACGTATTCTGCACCCAGATCCCTTGCTACGGAGACGTGCTTGTGCAGTATGCAGGGCATGCCGTACGGACTGCATATGGCCATAACCTTTGCGGCAAGGTTCTTGTACTCCTCCGGGGACAAGTCCCTCTCACGGAGTATTATGGCGTCTGTACGGCTCCGGGCAATGTCCCGGATGCGGGACAGGAATGAAGCCTCATCCGGGCACAGGGAGCGGTCTGAGACGCATATGAGCCGGTTGCGGCGGTCTGTGGGGGTATGCATAGGCGGTTATTGGATGTCCTGGACGTCTACGTAATCATTGAGGACGGGCTGGAGGCCTTCGGAGGAGATGTCCTGGTACATGGCCTTGAGGGACCTTGAGTCCGAGATCTCAAACTGTTCATCCCCGGCGGTCTCGCTCTGGTTGCCCGTGTACTTCTCTTCGTGGTCTCCGACTCCCGTTGAGACGCCGGCGGAGACCTTGGTGGCGGCTATGCGCACTATGCCGTTGCGGAAGGTGGCACTCTCGCGGGAAGAGACCACTATGCCTGCATACGGCATGAAGAGACGGTATGCGCAGAGGATCTGGCAGAGCTGCTTTTCGCCCACGTCCAGAGGGTTTATCTTGTCATTGTTTATAATGGGCCTGAGCCTCGGGCATGAAAGGGATATCTCTGCCTGCGGATACTTGCGCTGCAGGAAGTATGCGTGCAGGGCGGTGGCCAAGGCATCTTTGCGGAAATCTGAGAGCCCCAGAAGAGCAGAGAAGCCCACGCCTCTCATGCCGCCCATGAGGGCGCGCTCCTGCGCCTCAAAGCGGTACGGCCATACACGCTTGTGGCCCATGAGGTGCAGGGTCTCATACTTTACGTTGTCATACGTCTCCTGGAAGACGGTTACGTAGTCTGCGCCGCACTCATGAAGGTAGCGGTACTCATCCGAGTTCACTGGATATATCTCAAGGCCAACGTTGCGGAAGTACTTCTTTGCGCGTCTGCAGGCGTCTCCTATGTACTCCACGGAGCTGGCGGCGCGGCTCTCGCCCGTGAGGATCAGGATCTCCTCCATGCCGGAGTCTGCTATGATCTTCATCTCGTGGTCTATCTGGTCCCCTGTAAGCTTCATGCGCTGGATGTGGTTGTAGCAGTTGAAGCCGCAGTATACGCAGTAGTTCTCACAGTAATTGGCTATGTAGAGGGGCGTGAAAATGTACACCGTGTTGCCGAAGTGCTTCCCCGTCTCTATCCTTGCCCTCTCCGCCATCTTCTCCAGAAAAGGCGCCGCAGCGGGAGACAGAAGGGCCTGGAGGTCTTCTATCGTAACCCTGTCATGATGCAGCGCTGCCTGCACGTCCCGTGCAGTGTATGCATCCGGGTCATAGGCCTCCACACGGCTCATGACGTTTCTCATTACGTCATGGGATATTATCTCCATCCCCGGCATGTACTCCATATGGTTGGTCCTTGAGGAGGGGTCATTCTCCAGGCGGTGCTTCTTCTCCAGGGCCGCTTTGGAAAGATACTCCGAGTCTACATAAAAATCATTTTCCATACGATTCACCCTATACTATGCCCCAAACGGCGCAAATTCCGGCTGCGGTTCAGGCAGCGGATTAAGTCCCCACGGGGCACCGTGCGGCATCCTGCCCGTTTAGTCTCTTAAGAAGCCCGTGAGCGGGTCTGAGGAGTCTCCGCCGCGCTGGAGGACTCTGCCAAGGCCGGCAAGGTATGCCTCTCTTCCGGCCTCTATGGCCTTCTTGAAGGCGCTTGCCATGCGGGTTACGTCCCCGGCGGTAGCTAAAGCCGTGTTGGCCATTACAGCGGCTGCGCCCATCTCCATTGCCTCGCATGCCTGCGAAGGGCGGCCTATGCCTGCATCCACTATTATGGGCAGGTCTATCTCGTCTATTAAGATCTGTATGAACTCCTTCGCAGCCAGGCCCTTGTTGGAGCCAATGGGCGCTCCGAGAGGCATTACTGCGGCAGCCCCGGCCTTTACAAGGTCCCTTGCCGCATTGAGGTCCGGGAACATGTACGGCAGAACCGTGAACCCTTCATCCGCAAGGATTGAGGTGGCCTTTATAGTCTCTGCATTGTCCGGCAGGAGGTACTTGGTGTCCCGCATTATCTCTATCTTCACGAAGTCCCCGCAGCCAAGCTCTCTTGCAAGCCTTGCAATGCGGACTGCCTCTGTGGCATCCCTTGCCCCGGACGTGTTGGGGAGCAGGGTAACGTTCTTTGGTATGTAATCCAGGATGTTCTCACTCTCCCTGGTGTTGGCCCTGCGTACAGCCAGGGTTATGATCTCTGCCCCTGCATCCTTCACGGCGGCCTCTATAAGCTTCAATGAGTACTTCCCGGAGCCCAGAATGAACCTGGACGTGAACTCCTTTCCTCCAAGACGGAACGTGTCTTTGCCTTCCATAATATCTGCATCTCCTTACGTTGTCTTATGTTCTATACCTGCCTTAAGCAGGTGTTCTTTCTGCCGTATCCGGCTGCACAATATTGTCCACAGGGAGGACAGTACATGCAGGCCTCCAGCCAGTCCTCCAGACAGGCCAACAAACATGACCACACCAATGTGCGTATACTCGCTGTACGGGGTGCTTGTAACGCCCTCCGGGGCGTTAGTTTCTGCCTGCCAGAATCTGCATTACGGCCATGGCCTCATGCGCTGCGCATGCCATTACCCTGGGACCCCAGAGAACGGTGCCCTGCACGTCCGTCTCACCGTCTCCGCAGAGGTAAAAGCGGTCTGTAATTTTACGGGTCTGTATGGTATTGGGGCTTCCGTCCCCTGCCATTCCGCTGGCGGCCACAAGGAAGGCTCTGGTGTTCTCCAAAACGAAGTTGCAGAGCATGGCCTTGTCTTCCGGGCCGTCCAGGCACTCCACCACTATGTCCGTGTCCATCTCTGTGTCCTGCAGGAGATCTGCCACATTGGCCCTTGTAATCCTGGCCATGTACAGCTCCACCTCTGCAAAGGGTGCAACCTCTGAGATGTTGGCCCTGAGGGCTGCAGTCTTGGGCATTCCAATCTGGGAGGCCTTGTATGCCTGGCGGTGCAGGTTAGATATGTCTACGATGTCCGAATCTATTAGCCTCATGTGCTCAACGCCGGAGCGGGCAAGCATCATGGCCACGTTGGACCCCAGTCCTCCGAGGCCGCATATGGTGACTGAGGCGCTTCTGAGGGCCCGTGTTACGTCTCCCTGCTTGGCCATAAGAGCATGCGCTAGCTCATTTCTGTCCATCTCAGCCCCCTCCTACGAACGCAACTATCTCCACACTGTCCCCGTCCTGGAAGACGGTCTCATTGTACTTTGCCTTTGGCACAATGTCTCCGTTTATCTCCACGGCAACCCTTGCGCAGCTGTATCTGTTGTCTCCGAGGAAAGCTGCAAGCGTCTCTCCGGCGCAGTCCTTCATCTCTCCGTTAATCTTAACCATCCTGTCTCCCTGGTGCAAAGCACGCCACACGTATGCGATCCAATACCCTTTTGGCCCTTCCACGGGCGACAAAAAGCGAAGGCCTGAACACAGCCTCCGCAGTATGCAACGATATGTTCCCTACGCCGGCATTGTCCGTATCAGGTTCCCTGGGTTTTCCGGTCTATACCTTCCTCTCAGCCTGTTTCACAAGCTCCCCTTTTGAAGTTTGCAGGGCTCTTGACGCCCTTCATACATGCAGTATACCACGCCCACAAGGCCATTGCAAGGCAGATATGACCTTTTGCCGTGCAAAAAATTAGTTCTTCTCAAACATCTGAAGTGCTCTATATAGAATCATTTGGCCGGCTTCGGTAAATATGCATACTCGTCTGAATAGTGAATTTTATCCCAAAGTATCTTCTTGTTCTTTTTGGCAAAATAAACTATCTCTGAGTATTTCTTGTCCGTTATCTTTTTGCGGTATATAGCAATTATGGTTGTCCAATCGTCCATGACATAAGATCTAGCATCTACATTCAACAATGTATTAGGAACATACACGCCTTCAATCGTATCTACAACAAAACCTATACACGCTCTATAGTTGCCTACAATTTTATCTGTCTCTAAAAGTGTTGCCGTATTATTGTATGTACCTATCATCTTTGCAGACAGATTCTTGTTTATGACTGACTCAATAACATCCAATTTCATGGATGTTGTCTGTATATCATTCAAGACAAAATCATCTTTCCCCAGCTTGTGACTGAGACAGGCACTATAAAACCTCTCCGCTGTCATAAAAGGCTTGTTATCAGTCGATTCTACATCACCACTATCATCTACAGCTTGGTTGATGTCATCATTTTCGACTTTATCAACACTACTTTCAACCTCATTTTCGACATCTTCTATCTCATCAGTTTTTACATCCTCTATTTCATCTTCTATAGAGTTTACTTCCTCATTGTTACCTTCATCACTTTCCTTTGGGATGAGTCCGGTCAGATGCATGAAGTGTCTGCCTCGAAATGAAACTTCTAAATACGAAAGATGGCTATAAGTCTTTCTATCAATACTGACGAACAGAAGATTCCTATTATTAAGTTCCTTTTCATATGCCTCAGCGGACCTAATTACAATAGGTAATGTGATGCCTCGTCATAAACCATGGTTCCCCTTATCTAATAGCTGTCAATACTAAAAAATATAAAAGGGAAAGTCTGCAACGCCGCAACGCTACTCGGCTTTCCCTTTAAATAACTGGTTTTTCTGTTGTCCGCCAACTGTCAGTTCCATCGGGCTTTTGAGCCCTTCTACTGCTTAGCACTCAGATTTTACAAAACCTGCAAACTGTCAGTTCCCTCCAATCATGAGATTGTTCAACCGCTTGAAACTCGGATTTAAGGTGCCAGTTTCACCAGTGGAATGACGTCCACCAACCGTATTTATTTTATTGCATGGGGATTGATTTGTCAAGAAAAAAAAATCTTTACCAAAATCTTCAACCTCCATCCAATTTTTCTGACATGAAACTCACACCTGAAACATCAAAAAGATGAAGATCAACAGTAAGTCATGTTCAATATTGCTCAGCAGGTTTGTATAAGCCAGCCTGATGAGGTGGTTTTTGTCCTACAAAGGAAGACGTCCCCTCATGGGACACATGCATCTCTGTGGCCGGGCACAATGCAGTGCTGTGCTCATACACACCACAAAGGAGAGGTGCGAGGGATCCCTATCGGCTATAATGGTAGCAGGATTTGAAAGGGCTGTCAACGCCCCAAATACCGTTTGGCGTCCTACTATCTCGTACATATACGCCATTCTGTATATGAGAGGCTTGGAACCATATAAAAATTCTCCCCTGGGTCACATCGTTGAGAGGTGCAGGGAGGCTCTATCAGCATTGCACACCAAGCTTGTATAAGCCAGCCCGGTGCGGTGGTTTTTATCCTGTCCACAAAGGAAAAAGTCCTCGCTTTTTGCACATGCGTCTCTGTGGCCGGACACATTGCTGTGCTGTGCTCATACAGGCCACAAAGGAGAGGTGAACGGGGTCCTATTGGCTATAATGTTAGCAGGAATTGAGAAAGCTGTCAACGCCTCAAATACCGTTTGGCATACTGTAAACCACTATACGTACGCCATTTTGTATATGAGGGTCTGGGCTATATAAAAATGTCTCCCCTGGGACACTTCATTTGCTTGAGAGGTGCGGGGAGCTCTGATGCCTATATTGTACCCGTCCCTTGGGGTGGCTGTCAACGCCTCAAATACCGTTTGGCGTCCTACTGTCTCGTACATGTACGCCACTTTGTACGGCTAAGAATTTTTTCCACAGGAAAAAGAATGCAGTAGCCGTTTCATGCAGGCTTGTGGTACAATGGGTTCAGAGGTTAGGAAGACATGGACAGGAAAGGCAAGAGAATCATAGGCGGGGTTACGCTGGGCGTGTATGTGCTGCTGCTTGCAGACTTCGTAGTGTCCATCTGCAGGGCTTTTGCAGACGGGACGGAAGACGGCGGCATTATGGCCTCGTACGTCTTTGTACCCTTTGTAATCTTCGTGGTGTTCTCTGCGGTGCAGGCCGTGCTGTTCTTCGGCCCCTTCAAGATTACGCCTGTGGTGCATGATATCATCGCTCTTGCCAAGGCAATCATTGTGCTCCTTTGCACTCTGCTCTTCGGGTTCACTGTCCTCAGGGCATCCTGGTACAGCATAGACGGCATTACTGCCTGGGGCTCCCTCTCCTGCCCTGTGTATGCCACCATACTGGTGTCCGTATACATAGCCTTAACCTTCATCTGTGCAGCCTGTGAGATAGTGTACATCATGAGGGTTAACATGGAGCAGAACATAGCAAGGAGGCAGGCATGGGTTGCTGGGGCTGCAGAGATGGACATCCAAGATCCGAATGCTCCCTCTGCAGATGAAGGCCAGCCGGAAGACGGGAATGCAAACACCTCCGGGGATGAAGATCCTTCGGATGCAGACAAGAAGTAATACCCACACAGGGAAAGCAGACTGCAGCAGGCTGCAGGGTGGAAAAAATGGTTTAGAAAAGGGATATGCGTGTGCGTATCCCTTCTTTGTTGCTGTTTTGTTGTGCCCCTGCGGGCAGGGCGTATGTCAGGCCTTGGCGGGGATGGAGGAAAGGAAGTCCAGAGCGGCACGGATGGTGTCGTCCATGTCCAGGTACTTGTACTGGCCGAGGCGGCCGCCGAAGATAACCTTCGGGTCTTTGGAGGCAAGGGCCTGGTACTTGGCATAGAGGGCGTTGTTTTTGTCATCGTTTACGGGATAATAGGGTTCATCGCCGGGCTTCCAGACGGTGGAATACTCCTTGGAGATTACGGTCTTGGGCTGCTTGCCGAACTCGAAGTGCTTGTGCTCTATGACTCTCGTGTAGGGCACTTCAAGGCCGGTGTAGTTTATTACGGCATTGCCCTGGTAGTTGTCCGTGTCCAGGACCTCGGTCTCGAAGTATACCGTGCGGTATTCGAGGTTCCCGTAACAGTAGCCGTAGTAGGCGTCTATGGCCCCTGTGTATATGATGTGGTCTGCCATAGAGAGCCACTTATCTTTGGCATCATTGAAGTCCACAGAGGTGCGGACCTCTATTCCAGAGAGCATCTTCTCTATGATGGCGGTGTAGCCACCTTCCGGGATGCCTTGGTAGCGGTCATTGAAGTAGTTGTTGTCAAAGGTGAAGCGGACAGGAAGGCGCTTTATTATGAACGGCGGAAGTTCTGTGCAGTCCCTCCCCCACTGCTTCTCCGTGTACCCCTTTACAAGCTTCTCGTAGAGGGTGCGGCCAACGAGGTTTATGGCCTGCTCTTCCAAGTTGGAAGGATTGGCGGTGTATTCGGAGCCTATCTCGGACTCTATGCGGGCCTTTGCCTCCTGCGGGGTGAAGACGTCCGGCCAGACCTTGGTGAAGGTGTTCATGTTGAACGGCATGTTGTAGCACTCGTTTTTATAGCGGGCCACGGGGGCGTTTATGTAGTTGTTGAATGTGGCGAACCCATTAATGTAGTCCCAGACTTCTTTGTCTGAGGTGTGGAAGATGTGGGCTCCGTACTTGTGCACGTTAATGCCCTCTATGCTCTCTGTATAGATGTTTCCCCCTATGTGGTCCCTCTTCTCAAGGACCAGGCACTTGTATCCTTTCCTGGTAAGCTCATATGCGCACACGGCGCCGTACAGCCCGCTGCCTGCTATAATGTAGTCATATTCAGCCATTTTTATATCCTCCGGTCCAGAATAGAATAACACAGAGGGAAGACAAAATCAACCCTCTGTGGTGTATACGTTTGTATTTGGTTTTGGTTTTGGAGTGTCCACGGGCATGTAGACCGGAGTGCCGGAAGGTCATATGGCCTTTGCGTAAGGGCGGTGTGTATCCTGCGGGGTGCTGCGTAGCCTTCAGACCCGTTATCCCTGCTCCGGAGGATCTGCCGGAACGGCAGGGGCAGTATCCTGTCCCTCTGCGGGGGCAGAGGAGTCTTCCACGGGAAGCTGGGTGCCCCGGGCTTCCTGATGGAGCCGGAGCTCTTCCTCATGGAACTTTTCCATGAAGTGCAGGCGGCCGTCTGCGTTGTAGGCGGGGAAGGTCTCTATCTGCACGTTGTGAAGGGCCTTGAAGAGCGAGGCCTCTACGTCCGGGTTCTCCTTGCGCATGGCATGGACAAGGGCTTTCATGGTCTGGCGGGCGGAGTCCCCCTGGACGCCTTCGGGTAACATGGCCGTCTTTTTGCAGGCGCAGGCTATGAAGGAGAGATGGTTGTACTCCTTCCACTGCACTATGTCATCCTCCAAGACTTCGTACATGGGGCGGATGAGGGTCATGTTGTCAAAGTTCTGCGCATGGAGCTTTGGAAGCATGCCCTGGAGCTGCCCTCCGTAGAACATGCCCATGAGAGTGGTCTCTATAACATCGCTCTTGTTGTGCCCTAAGGCAATCTTGTTGCAGCCAAGCTCTTTGGCCCTTGCGTACAGAAAGCCGCGGCGCATCCTGGAACAGAGATAGCAGGGCGAGTCCCCGCCCTTGCGCTCTGCCACACGGAAGATGTTGGAGTGGAAGATTTCAAGGGGCACGCCGAGAAGGTCTGCGTTCTCTTGGATCTTCTTCGCATTGGCTTCGGAGTAGCCGGGGTCCATGGAGATGAAGTGCAGGGTGAAACGGAAGGTGTAGTGCTTCTTAAGCTCCTGCATGAGCTTTGCAAGCAGAAAGCTATCCTTCCCTCCGGAGACGCATACCGCAATGACGTCCCCGTCCTCCACAAGGGAGTACTTTATAACCCCGTCCAGAAACTTGGCCCAGATGCGGGAGCGGAAGGTGGTTATTATGGAGCGCTCTATCTCCTCACGGCGGGAAAGTTCTTTCATTCCTCTGCGGGGTTCTCTTCCTCTACGGGATCCGGGAACTGGGACTTGTCATACGGGATGTTGTGCCTGTCGTAATAGTCCTTTATTGCGGCCCTTATGGCCTCCTCCGCAAGGACGGAGCAGTGCATCTTGTATGCCGGCAGGCCGTCCAGGGCTTCTGCCACGGCCTTGTTGGTAAGCTCCATGGCCTCGGAGAGGGGCTTGCCCTTTATAAGCTCCGTTGCCATGGAAGAGGATGCGATGGCGCTCCCGCAGCCGAAGGTGTTGAACTTGACGTCCGTTATGATGTCATTCTCCACCTTTATGT
>JAJPZC010000023.1 GCA_021204585.1 Clostridia bacterium | reverse complement strand
TCATGTGGTGGATGAAGTGTGCCGAGGCCGGGGATGTTGATGCGCAAAACCAGATAGGGAACTGCTACAAAGACGGGGACGGAGTGGAGCCGGATGCAAAGGAAGCTATAAAGTGGTACCAGAAGGCTGCAGCGCAGAGCAATGCGGAGTCATTGTATTTCCTAGGTGAGGCTTACTACTACGGGATATGCTTTGAGGAAGATGAGGCGAAGGCTTTCGAATTGTACAAGAAGGCTGCGGAGCTGGGCTACGGTGAGGCCATGGGCATGCTTGGCGTCTGCTATATAAAAGGCCAAGGGACTGAAGAGGATCCCGGCGAGGCATTGAAGTGGCTCCAGCAGGGCGCGGAGAAAATGAGCCCCATAGCGCTGTACAATCTTGGACAGGTGTATGAGTGCGGGATAGATTCAGGTGAAGTCGATGCCGCAGATGTTCTGGACCTGTACGACAAAGCGGCTTTTATGGGATATGCTCCTGCAATGGTAAAGGCCGGTTCCTTCTATTCCAGAGGTGTAGGGGTTGAGATGGATGAAGCGAAAGCACTCGAGTATTATGTGGATGCAGCGGAAGACGGAGACCCGGATGGACAGCTTTTGGCCGGACTTTACTACCTTAACGGAACCGGAACCAAACCTGACCGTAAAAAGGCCCTTCATTACCTCACAATGGCAATTGAGCAGGGCCAGCCCCAGGCCTTGCAGATGAAAGAGATGCTGCCTATGGTGTTTGACACAGATGCAGAAGACGGCGAAGACGGGGATGAAGGCAATGAAGACGAAGACGAGGATGCCGGGGACAGCGATGACGAGGATGACGATACGTCCCTCGGAGATGACGTCTTAGAGAACTTTGAGGCATGTGAGCAGGCTGCCATGGACGGCAATACGGAAGCTATGGTCCGCTACGGGCTGTATTACCTGTTCGGAGAAAAAGGTGTGAAGCAGGATACGCAGAAGGGCCTTGAGTGGATTGAAAAAGGTGCAGACGCCGGAGATGCCGTGGGATTGAAGATACTCGGAGACATTTATGAGGAAGGCACCTTTGTGGAGAAAGATCCGGACATTGCAAGGGAGTATTGTGTGCGGGCTGCGGATGCCGGAGATCCGGACATGCAGTATGAAATGGCTATCCATTATCTGAAGGGAGAAGGTATTGAGCCCAGCCGGGAAACTTTCACCAAGGCGATGGACTGGCTCCATATAGCTGCAAACCAGAGGCATCCCAAGGCTTGCATGTTTCTTGCGGGGGCCTACGAGGGCGGACACGGAGTTGAACAGAATGATGAAACTGCACTGGTGCTTTACCTCACAGCTGCCAATGGCGGCATTGCGGATGCATATGCAGATGCAGGCATGTGTTATTTGGAAGGAAGAGGGACAGATGAGGATGATGAAGAGGCAGTCAGATGCTTTGAGGCAGGAGCTGAGGCCGGCAGTCTGCTCTGCATGACAAACCTGGGCATATCCTATCATGAGGGGTCAGGTGTCAAGAGAAATCTGAAGAAGGCCTTCAAGTGCTTCAAGCAGGCCGCAGATGAAGATTATCCCGAGGCCATCTTTTATCTGGCACGCATGTACGATGACGGCGAGGGTACGAAAGAAGACAAGCCGGAAGCCGTACGCCTGTACAGGCTGGCGGCAAAGAAAGGATACAAGCTTGCGCAGTATTATGCCGGACTCAGCTATGAGTACGGGGACGGCATAAGGAAGAACACTGCAAAGGCAATAGAATATTACACGCAGGCATCAGACAAGATCCCCGAAGCGTGCCACCATCTCGGAGTGTTATACAGCAATCCCAAGAGTGCCCAGTATGATCCGAAGGAAGCAAGCAAGTGGTTCATGGACGGTGCGCAGAAGAAAGACCCCGCATGCCAGTACGAGGTGGGGATGACATTCTACAACATGGAGGGCGATGAGGAAAAGAACAACAGCATGGCTGCGTTCTGGATCTCAGAGTCCGCCAGGCAGGACTATCCGGATGCGGAGGCCGTATTGGGCGTCATGCTCATAGACGGAACTGGAATGGATAAGGATCCGGATGAAGCATTCAAGTGGCTGCGCAAGGCTGCGGATGACGGCAGCATCATAGGTGCCTACAACGTGGCAAAATGCTACATGGATGGCATCGGCACAAGGAAGAGCTCAAAGCAGGCAATAAAATTCATGGAGATTGCCGCAAATGAAGGATATATGGACTCCAAAGCAATCCTGAAGAGCCTTACAAAGGCAGGCAAGCCCGGACAGAAGAAGTAATGAAAAAATGTTGCAGGAAACTGCAAATCCCCCGCAGTATGCTTCAATTACTGCCTGTTCTTGCCACAGATGAGGGGACGGTGATATACGTATAGGGGTACGGATTATGAGAGAAGAATGGGAAGGAGAGATTTCAAAGGAATCAATCAAGAGCAAGCTCACAGGGTCACTGCTAAGGTCGTTTCCAAGCGTGGAGTACGGTTTCAATGCCGTCATGGAGAGGGCGAAGAACGGGGATCATGTGGCGCAGGATTTCATAGGGATGTGCTATTCGGCCGGCGTGGGTGCAGAAGAGGACTGGAGCAAGGCGGTCTGCTGGTTTGAAAAGGCGGCGGATGCCGGAATAGAGAACTCACAGTGGATGCTTGGGTTTGCATACTATTTCGGACGCGGGGTGAAAAGGAACCTCTCTGAGGCGTTCTGTTATCTTGAAGAGGCGGCTGCCCAGGGCAGTGCAATGGCTCAGACGTTTGTCGGGAACATGTACCTGAACGGAGAGTGTGTGGACAAGAATCCGGACTGGGCTGCAAAGTACTTCCGTGCAGCGGCAGAACACGGCTATGCGGATGCGCAGACAAATCTTGCATCATGCTGCATGCTTGGACTGGGCGTGGAGGAAAACCCGGCCGAAGGAGCGGAGTGGTACAAAAAAGCCGTTGACCAGGGAGATACGGTTGCCATGCTCAACCTGGGCAAGACCTATGAAATGGGCAACGGAGTGGAGAAAGACACAAAGAAAGCTCTGGAGCTGTATGCAATGGGAGCCCAGAAGGGCAATGCAGACTGCCAGTACGAACTTGGAGTGGCTTTGGCCGAGGGCGAGATTGCCGAAGAAGATCCGGAAGAGGCAGCAAGGTGGTTCAGCGCCGCGGCAGAGCAGGGGCATGCAGTGTCCATGACCGTCATTGCAAGCTTTTATATGGCTGGCTACGGAGTGGAAAAGGATGTCGCTGCCGGCTGTGACTGGTACAGAAAGGGTGCAGAAGCCGGGTATCCTGTGGCGATGTATTATTACGGCAAATGCCTGGAGAACGGAACCGGAACTGAGAAGGACAGGGAAAAGGCATACGGCTGGTACGAAAAGGCCGCGGAAGGAGATCATGCCGGAGCCCAGTTCCTGATGGCATGCGCTTACCTGGACGGAGACGGAAGGGAGAAGGACGTACCCAAAGGCCTTGCATACATGGAGCGCGCGGCGGAGCAGCACAACAAGGATGCCGTAATCAACCTCGGGCACCTGTACGAAATAGGCGTCTTCGTGGAGCAGGACTATGACGAGGCTGTGAAGTGGTACAATGTGGGCGCAAGCCTCGGAAGCGAGTTTGCCGCAAACAGGCTCAGCGCGTTTTACAAATGCGGTTACGGGACAGAGGATTTTAATCCCGGAAATCTTGACGATGAAGAATCCGATGATGAGGATTCTGATGATGAGGAGCCTGACGAAGACGACATCCGGGCCATGACAGAGGCAGCTCAAGAGGGCGATACGGAAGCCATGCTGGATTTGGCTGAGATCTATGAAAACGGCAATGGCGTGGAAAAGGATCTCGCTGCGGCAGTCAAATGGTATGAGAAAGCGGCGGATGCCGGAGACCTGTATGCCACATACAAACTGGGGTTCGCCCTGAGATTCGGGATTGGCACAAGGGTCAACAACAAAAGAGCCGTCAAATGCTTTGAGATAACCGCCGAAAAGGGCAATACTTATGCCATGTATAATCTTGCCGAATGCTATGAGTACGGACACGGCGTAAAAAAGGACCTCGGCAAAGCTCTTGAGCTGTATACCCAAGCCGCAAAGGCCGGCAATGATGATGCCCTGTATGTCATTGCATTCTCCCGCTACTATACAGGCAAGCTTGGAGAGAAAGATTACGTGAAGGCTGCAAAGCTGTTCAAGAAGCTTGCTCTCAACGGAGACAACTATGCGCAGTTTTTCCTTGGACAGTGCTATGAAAACGGCAGGGGCGTTAAAAAGAACCCTCAGCTGGCATTCAGGTGGTTCAAGAAGTCTGCGGAGCAGGATGACATGTGGTCCCAGGACAAAGTCGGCTGGTGCTATGAAAAGGGCTTCGGCGTAAAGAAGAATATGAAGAAGGCAATAGAGTGGTACAGGAAGTCTGCGGACAACGGCTATAAAACCGCCATCAAAAGGCTTGCCAAACTGTGCCCGGATTAGTTTGGCGGCCAGAATCCACAGGCAACAGTACCCACAGATGAAACAGGCAGCACGCAGTCAGATTAAGCAGAGCAAGGAGATTTCAGAATGACATTTGAGGATGATGTCCTTTTGGGTGAGAAAAAAGATTACACTATGCCGGCAGACGACGTCTGGAGTGAAGCATACACGTCCTTCATAATGCAGGTGCTGGATGATATAAAGCGCCTGACCGCATATGACAGGGACGAGATACGCATCAGCATCAAGGGCCGCTCCTGGATGGATGTCCGTTCCGTGCGCATATACAGGGACAAGCGTTTGGGCAGAACGGATCTTTTCCGCACCGAGATTCATGTACGGCAGAAAGGCGGCCGCCTGAAGGCATATGTGTATACCGGGGACAGAGAAGATACTCTCAGCGGTGTAGGTGAATTCCTGCAGGTCGGCAGTTCCCCCTGGGATTCAGGGGGGTTGATCAGCAAGGATAAGGCGGATGCGGAATATGGCATTCTAAAGGATGAAGCCGAGAAGCAGAGGCTCTCCGCCATCATATCCAACTACATGAACGGCAATGTAGGGGACGGCAGTCTGTTCCCGGAGTTTTGGCAGGCTCTGGACCGCATAATGGACTATGACCCCGATATCGGATACAGCAAGGAGATTGTGGGTGAGCTGTGGGAGAAAGACTTTGCAAAGATCCTGGAGTTTGCCAAGAGGTACCCGTATGACCCCGTCTTCGCCAAGGCGGCGGGAGACATAGCATTGAACGGGTACATTGGCCCTGCGGACGCAAAGAAGGCGTACGAATGCTATATGTTTGCAAGCGACAGGGGCTATCTTGCCGGGCGCCTTGCCCTGGCGGAAATGTACCGGGACGGAGTGTATGT
>JAJPZC010000110.1 GCA_021204585.1 Clostridia bacterium | reverse complement strand
CATTATGGTTCCTCCTTTATGGATATATTTTGAGGCCTTGCGGCCCCTGCATCACATGATTCTTTTTGCGGCCTTTTCAGCTTGTTCTTATTGTCCTTTGGCCTTGTTCATGGTTCTTTGGTTTTTTCGCGGTTCTTTTGCTGTCAATAGTGTCAATAAGGTTGTTCCTGGTGTCAATAGCGTCAATAAGGTCAACGATTCATTGACGGGTTGATAAATCGTGATAAATCTTGGCAAAGCGTGATGTCATTCCTTGAAGGGGAAGTACTCACTGCCCAGCCTGAATGCCAGCCTCTTGTCCCTGTCATGGTCCTCATAAACTTCCGGCACCTTCCACGGGTAGTACTCACTGCCCAGACGCGCGTGCAGCGTAAACGGAAGCCGGAGCTTCCTGAGGTTCTGGTTCTCATGGGGGATCTCCGGATCCTTGAAGGGCCAGTACGGAGAGCCGGTGCGGAAGGGAAGGACCCGCGGCTGCCTGAAGATGTGCATCAGCTTCTGGTACAGCTCCAGGCAGGCAGACTCTATCCGGTTCAGATCCGCATAGCCTATGAAGATCCCATTGGCCTCATAGACTGTCTTCTCTCCGGCATCTATGCCGGCGGCTGCTGCTATGCTTTCCAGGTTGTCTGCCAGCGTGTTGATCTCATCCGCATAGGGATATTCCTGATAGGTGTGATCAGGCAGGGCCTTCACTGCCACCGGCCAGTATTCGCTTGCCAGTTCGCCCAGGAATTCCAGGTTGTTCTTGATCCGGTTGTAGTCCGTGATGTTGAAGTAGTCCCCTGTGTAGTTTCCGTCCGCGTCCGTGTTCACTCCCCAGTCCGTCTTGGGGGTTGTCCAGGTGCTCATTCTTCTGCCCTCCTTCTGGCCTTCAGCGTGCCGCTCAGGGCTCCGTTGTAGCTGAGGCCCACCTCTTCCAGCCTGATCATCAGATCCGGCGCATATTCGCTCTCCAGATACACCAGATCATTGCAGTCCAGGATAGGGTCTCCCCTGTATGTCAGATCATACTCATTTTCCACCTTGTAGTACGCGCCCACCCATTCCAGGAGGTCCTGGGCCTCTTCGTCCGTGCTGATCAGGGGATTCTCCCAGGTCTCAATGGTGCCGGCATTGTGCAGCTTCTCCGCGGTTGTCACCGTGCTCACACCGTACTCATAGCCCTGGATGGTCAGGTTCACTGTGTGCTCCGTGCTGGGCGGGCTGTTTATGACCACCCTGCACCAGTAGGACCCGCTCTCCGCGATCTCGGCCCCATAGTCCACTTCCTCATCATCCTCTTCCAGCCTCACGCTCAGGCCGTGCACAGGATCACTGAATTCCACCTCAAATTCCGTGCTGTCCGGAGAGATCACCGCATCATCCGTGCTCAGGTCCTTCAGCTCCGTGCCGTTGGTGTAGATGGTCCTGGTCACCCGCATCTCCTTCACCTTCTCCAGCTTGGTGCCGTAGGGTGAGGAGTACAGCTCATGGTAGGTGAGCTCATAGTCAGTCTCCTCTCCGAAGACCACCCGCTCCAGGTGAATCCGGTTGTAGGGCGCGGCCTCCGTGAAGTCTATGGTGATCATGTCGCAGTCTATGAAGTCATAGCTCACTATGGTCTTGGCGCTGATCGCCTTGGAGAGGAAGCGGTCCCTCTGCTCCCCGTTGTTGTAGGTGGTGATCACAAAGGACACCGGAAGGGCGGAGCCAAAGAGGAGGGTGAGGCTGTAGAACGTGTACGCGCTCTCCATGGTCAGCGTGATCACCGGATCCTCTTCAAAGGTGCCGTCCGCTCCGCTGATGGACTCGCTCACATATCCCACATCCAGATAGTTGGCGCTCCTGGGCATGAAGTACATGGCACCGTTCACCCTGGAGAAGTCCTGCTCATAGGCTGCATACTCCACTGTGGCCTCATCCTCCAGCAGAGCCTCTATGCTGCCATACTCGGCCACCTGGTTGGCTGATACGCTGATCTCCGGCTCAAAGGAGCTCTTGATCATGATCACTCCGTCCCTGGACTGCATAAGGATGCTCCTGCCCGCGTTGGCGATCAGCTGCAGGCATTCCTTGTGCGTGGCCACCGGCAGGGGATTGGTCACTATCACGTTTTTGAGGTACGGATCTATCCAGTATTCATCCTCTCCCTTGCCGGCATCCGTGAGCACATCTATGGCCAGGTCATACAGGGAGATGCCTTCCGCGTGGTACACTCCGCGCTTATAATCGTCCTGCATGTAGGTGAAGACATCCACGGCCCCAAAGGTTGCCGTGGTATCATCGGCCTTCCACTCCTGCATCCAGAGGGTGAAGCCCTTCACCCATTCCACGGAGCTGTCATTGAGGGTATATCCGTAATATCCCACGGCCTGCTGCCCGGTCTCCATGTAGTTGATGGCGGATGCCTCATTGTCCACATTGTAGTAGTGGTCCATGTTCTCAATGGTCACGCTGAAGTCAATGGTGGGCAGGTCCTCTGAGATGGGGGACAGCGTGCTCTTCAGGCTGGAGTCTACTATCTTATCATCATCGATCATGATGCCGATGCCGAAGACTATGTTATAGATCCGGAGCCGGCTGATGCCGTTCACCATCTGCAGGGCGGTGATCTTCATCCATGTTGTATTGTTAAACGTGTCTTCTGTGGTAAATTCGGCGGAGCTGTTCTCATACTCCTGGCTCACCTCGTCAGTATCGATCCTGAAGAGGGTAGGATATGCAGCTCCAAAGGTCAGGGTGAGCCCCTTGATGTCCAGGGGATCCCCTGTGTTGAACGTGATCATGACGGATGCCTCATCAGCCAGGCCCAGCAGCTGCTCTGTCACTATCCCGTTGGTGTACAGCGTCCTGCTGCTTCCCTCGCGCGGAAGGAAGTACATGCTTCCGTCCACCCTGGAGAAGTCCTGCTCCAGCGTGGCATATACCTTCTCCACGCTCTCAGTTGTCAGAGGTGTGTACGTGTCGGAAAAGTAGGTAAAGTCAGCCTCTTCCACCTGGGCTGTGGCCTGGGCCTCCTGATTGATGAGGCCCAGGCTGATCCGCATATATGACTTGTTTCTGGCAGTCTGTTTCATGGCTGCCTTGTACTCGGTGCTCACATACTGCATTTTTCTCGCCTACATTTCTATGAAGTTCAGTGTGAAGCCCTTATACACCGGCTCCCCGTTCTCAAAGGTGTAGATGGGTGTGGTCCTGTCACCCGCGTACATCTCCAGCGTCTGCTTCTCATTCTTGTCCGGAAGGAAGTAGGTGACATTCAGGCCAAACTTTTTCTTGATCGCATTCCGGATCACCATGTAATCATCAGGGCGGAGCACATTCCAGCTGCATTCCACCTTGTGCACATCCTCCCTGATGATCTGGCTCACCATGATGCCGTTGGCATTCCGCTCTGAGCTGGAGATGTCATAGTCTGATGTATCCATCTTGGAGGGATCCGGCAGCACCGTCCCCTCCACTGTCAGGATCCCTGTGTACTTGCTTGCCATGCTCACGCACCTCCTCCGGTCATGTCGTAGCCTCTCCGCAGCTCGTACTTCTTTGTGGCCTTGAAGATCGTCCTGCCGTCCACATCAAATTCCGCGGTGATGGGCACATACTCATTCCCCTGGCTGTCATTGTCGGCCATGATCTGAACATAGGCTCCTACTACCTCTCCGATCCGCGCGGCCAGCTGGTCTATCCATTCCGTGTTGTTCTCCAGGGGAAGCACGGCCTCCTGCCCGGATTCACCTATCATGGCCACTGTGGGGCTGTCGATGATGCCGCCTTCTGCCAGTCTCGGCAGGGACACCGTGCTCAGCGTATTGATGCTGAATCCAAAGTGCTTGCCGCCCAGAGCCGGCACCCAGTCAGGAATATCAAAGCTCAGGTTGTTCAGGGCATTGATGATCGTGTTGATGCCGTTGATCACGCCGTTGGCCATGCTCTCAATGCCGCCCAGGATGCTGTTGATCACTCCCTTGATGGTGCTCCAGATCCCATTGAAGATATTGGACACCGTGGTGCTCAGGGCATTCCAGATGTTGTTCCAGGTGGTCTTGATGCTGTTCAGGGCCGTGCTTATTGTGGTCTTCACAGTATTCATCACCGTGCTGATCACCGTCTTGATCCCATTGAAGACAGAGCTGATGATCCCGCTTATGGTATTCACCACCGTACTCACCACGGTCTGGATGGCGCTCCAGACTGTCTGCACCACGCTCAGGATGGTATTCCAGATGGTGCTGAAGAATGTCTGGATGCCGCTCCAGGCTCTTTCCCAGTCTCCTGTGAATACACCGGCTATGAAGTTGATCAGGCCGCCCAGGGCATTCAGCACTCCTGTGATGATGTCGCTCACCAGGCCCCAGACAAAGGATACCACCGTGCCTATCTTGTCCATGGCATCCGCGATCACCGGCGCCACATTCTCAATGAACCACTCAATGAAGGGCACCAGCACCTGGTTCCAGATGTCACTCACCGCATCCGCTACCTGGCCGATCAGGTCCATGGCCGCCTCCATGGTGGGCTTCAGGTGCTCATCATAGAGCTTCTGCCACTTGTCCTGCAGGCCTTCCAGCACCGGCACAATGTAGGTGTTGTACGCATCCAGCAGAGTGCCTGTGATCTCGCTCAGGCCATTGCCCAGGGAGTCAAACAGAGGGGCCAGATGCTCATCATATACGCTCTGGGCCTTGCCCAGGGTATCATCCACCGCCTGCTTGATCATGCCCAGGTTCTCACTGATCAGCCCCAGAGTAGTGTCCAGAGTCTCCTTGAATGTCCCCTGGTTGTCTACAAATGGCTGCGTGATCATCCCCATCAGGTCCCTGCCGAAGGAGCCGGCCAGCTCACTCACTCCCATGAAGGCATCCGCAAAGATGCCTATCAGGTTGGCTGTGGCCTGCTGTCCGTTCTCCCCTCCGAAGGCTGAGAAGATATTGGCTATGGCCTCTGCAAAGTTGCCCCTTATGGTGGCGATGTCGGCATTGATGTCAAACATGTCCACAATGTACTGTTTTATCCTGGCCGTGTTCTGGCCCAGATACTTGGAGATGCCGCCCACCACGTTGGTGGCAATGGTGATGCCGATGCTGGCCACAGATCCGGCCACCTGGCCCAGACTGTATGCCACCGCGTTGGCATATTCATTGGCGGCTGCCTGCACCTCAGGATCCTCCCAGATGTCCATCAGGGACTCCTTGATGGACTTCACTGAGGCATTCAGGCTGTCCAGGTTCACATCTCCCAGGCCTGCCAGGAAGCCCTCCTTGAAGAGGTCCCGCAGCTCCTGGAGCCGTTCAATGAGCGCTTCCAGGGCAGGGTTCAGACTGTCGGATGTCTCTTCCGCGGCCTCTTCCACCGTTTCCTCTATGCCGGATCCTGATCCGCTGCCTCCGCTTCCGGATCCTGATCCGCTGCCTCCGCTGTCGGTCAGGCTGTGGATCTCATCAAAGGATCCCAGGCCGGCCAGCTCCTTGGCCGCTCCGCTTGCGGAGGTGCCCACATCCTCCACGCTGTCAGACAGGTCCTCCGCGGCGGAGCTTGTGGCTGCCACCGCTGTGGTGGTGGTCTTTGCGCTTCCGGTCAATTTACTCATCAGGTTGCTGAAGGCATCCGTCACTGTCAGAATGACGGACAGCAGATTGTTCAGGGTCTTGATTATCGGAGTGAATACCTTGATCAGGCCCTGGCCTATGACGGTCTTCAGGGAGTTGAACCTCTCTGTCAGCACTCTCACCTGGTTGGCCCAGCTGTCAGAGCTCCGCGCAAAGTCTCCCTGTGCATCCGATGTCACGGAGAGCAGGTACTGATACCTCAGCAGCTCCTTGTCCTGCTGGCTCATGGCGCTGTAGGCCGTGGTGATGCCCTGGCTTATCCTGAATTCCTCCAGGTTGGCCTCCGTGAGGCTGATGCCCAGCTCCTGCAGCCCCTGCACCTGCCCTGTGATGCCGGATCTGATCTTGTTGAAGGCCTCCTCCGTGTCCAGGTTGTAGAATGATGCCATGTCAGCTGCCAGTCCGGTCAGCTCCGTGCTCATGTCTGCCGCTTCCTGGACAGTGAAGCCGGCGCTCTTGAAGATCGCGCCCAGCGTGGATGCGTACTGCTTGGCGGATGTCTCAGAAAGTCCAAATTGCTCTATCGCGTTCCTGGCAAAGGTGTTGATCTGGCTGGACAGGTCTCCGAAGGTAACGTCTACCACGTTCTGCACTTCTGTCAGGTTGCTTCCCAGTTCAATGCACTCTTTCCCAAAGCTGATCAGCTTGGTGACTGACAGGGCCACGCCTATCACTCCGGCGATCTTGGAAAAAGCATTTTTCATCTTGGTGGTCTGGGTCTCCACCACGCTGGCTGTGTTTTGCGTCTGCGTTTTTACTTTGCTCAGCTCATTGTAGTAGTCAGATGTCTGAGCCTGTATGATCACCTGGAGCTTCTCCAGAGTCATTCCTTCCATCCTGTTCACCCTCTTGCTTTTTCTGCTTCTCCCTGAATGCCCTGTTGTGGCGGAAGGCAAAGTCATCCATCCGCGCCTTATGCAGCCGCATCTCAGGGCTCAGCTTGGGCTTGTCAGTCTGTTCTCCGGTGTCTTCTATGGCTTCCTCTTCTTCTCCGAAGAGGTACGGGTAGTAGTATCTCAGCGGCTGCATCTGCACATGCTTGCTGTCCATCATGGCCCCCAGCATGTTGGCGATCTGCAGGGCCTGCGTGTACAGCATCATGATCTGGTCCTTGTTCTCGGCCTCCCGCTTCTTCTGTTTCCCGTCCTGCTGCCTGATGTAGCTCTCCAGCAGGTCATTTACTTCCCCTATGCTGAGCTGCCAAAATAATTGAGGGCTGTATCCTGCGTCTAAAAACGTGGTATACAGCCCCCAGATCATTTCTGTCAGAGTCTCCGGTGCCTTTTCGTTTACAGTATCGCCCTGGCCTCCTGGATCCCGTCTTCCATCCCCGCTGCCAGAGCCGGAGAGAAAAAACCGCTGGCCAGGAAGATGTTCATGTATACCTGGGTGTAGAAGGACATCTGCGATCCGCCCTCATCCACATACTTGTCAAAGATGGAGTTGATCAGGTTCCTGCTCACGGGTGTGCCTTCTCCCGTCTTCATGGCCGCCTGGGCCACATCCAGCATCACGGAGAGAGCCGGCATGCCGCCCTCATCCGCTCCCATGACATTCATGAGGTTGGTCTTGTACTTGGTCTCCAGCTGCGTGACATCAGCGGTGCTGAGCTTCAGCCTGTATGTCTTCCCGCCCACTTCCCAGGTGGCAAAGGCCGGCTTCTGCGGCTTCTGCTCAGCCACTGCCTGCTCTTCCTCCGGCTCCGCGTTGGCTGCCATGATCGCGTTGGCCATGGCGCTGTCTTTTACCAGTTCCATTTTTTCTTATCCTCCTATGGGTTCAGCGGATCACTCCGGATCCGTTGTGGTGATCTCGCTCTGCAGGGCCATGTTCAGGTTCCACTCAATGACACCGTTCACACCGCCTCCGGTGCGCTTCACGGATACCTGTGCAGTGTACTCATAGGTGGTGCCGTCCGGAAGCTCCTCACAGAAGTCCAGGACTTCCTTCTCCTCCGCGTACTTGCGCATGACCCTGTAGGGGCTGTCCTCGCTGTCATTGACATATTTGAAGAGATAGGTGAGGTCTCCGGCATCCCCGATGCCGTACTCATACTGCTTGATCTTGTCGGTCAGGCAGGTGTTCTCCACCTTCTCAGGGTCCTCACCCAGGTCAGGGATCTCCTTCAGGCCGGTCAGGTTGGTGTACTCCTCGCTGGATCCGTGCTTCCTGTATCCCAGTTTTGCATTATTGGCTAACATTTCACTATCCTCCTGTTAGATTCTGGTCTGGTACACCATCTCGGTGTCCACATCAATGATGCCCTCAAAGCGCATCACCTTATGCCTCAGGCCGGAAGGATCAGACACATCCCCGCAGGCCGTCCTCCGGAGGCCCAGTGCAGAGATGGCTGCATCTACGGCCAGGGCGGCCTCTGAGGTGCTGCCGTTGTTCCAGATGTCCACCTTGTAGAGCAGGTGCGCCTTGCTTTCCGCTCCGTCCACCCATTCATACACGCTGTTGTCCTCTTCCGTGTACTGGATGGCCGGAAGAGTTGCCCAGTCCCGCGGATACCCGTCACTCACGTTGCTTGTGATGTCCTTTATGGCCTCATAAACTTCACTTTTTACATTGATCATTTTATGATCCCCCTATCTTTTTGACTTCCGCCTGCAGGTCTTCCTTCAGCCCCGTGACCACCCGGCTCTCCATGTTCTTCAGAGCCGGATACATAAAGGACTGTGCCGGCATGCCCTGGGTCTTGTGGAATCCTCCGTCCGGATCCGGCCAGACCCATCCATCCTGCCGGTATGATACTGCCACATTGGGTGAAGCGTCCGCATGGCTCCCCTGGCCCATGGGGCCTGTGCCAAATTCCACATACATGGCAAACTCAGCGTCTGAGTAGACAGTTCCGGTGTAGGTGCCTTCATCCTCCTTCTCTGCCGTGGTGTGGATGCTGTTCCGCAGCTCTCCGCGCGGCACAAAGTCCCAGTCACCGGCATAGGTCGGAGCCAGCCGCACAGCTGCGGCCCTCACCACCTCGGCCTGCTTCCTCACCGCCTTCAGCATCACGCTGTCCATGTCCCCCAGCTGGTCCAGCTTGTCCATGAGGCTGTCCAGTCCTTCTATCTCTGCCATTTTTACCGCTTCTCCAGTGTGATCACTTTGGGATTGTACTCTCTTTCGATGGATACCACCCTGTAGTCAGGATCAGCCTCCGGCCCGACAAACACACAGATGCCGTCCCCTTCCCTGATATCCGCGGTGCCGCTGTACTCCATGTTCTTCATGTATGTCAGCTTTTCGCCGTACTGCTCAGCCTGGGACTTCCCGCCTGCGGGCCAGATGATGGCCTGGATCGCCACGGCCTCCTCATAGGCTTCATATACTCCGCCCTCAGAGTCAGTCTCCGGTGTCCTCCGCCTCAGCTGATATGTCTCCATCAGTCTCTGTCTCTGCCTCCGCCTCATACGCATGGCCGCTCACCCTCCCCAGTCTGTATCTCTTGATGGCCAGGTCAATGTCCTGCGGGATCTCCGCAAAGGATGAAGTGAGGCCGCCTTCACTCCGGCTGGTCTCTCCTTCCATCCCCATCCTGTTGTAGGCCACCAGGGCCCACTGCCGGCACGCGGGCCGCAGGGCATCTATCATCTTGGTCCTGTTGCACAGGGAGAGCAGCCTGGCCTGGGATTCCTGGAGGAGCAGGGAGAGCAGATCATCATCACTCTCCCCTGTCAGTTTCTTCAGCATCTCCAGATCAGTCATTGATGCCCTCCGCTCAGCCTTCCTCCGCGTCCATGATCATGGCCACCAGGGTGTCCTTGTTCATGTTCGCGGTTCCGGTGATGCCCAGAGCCTTGGCGATCTCGCGCAGCTCCTTCACCGTCTTGGCCGTCAGGTCCTCATCCTCCTGGGGCTCGGCTTCCTCTTCAGGTGCCTCTTCTGCGGCCTCAGCCGGCTCCTCAGCCGTTTTTTCCTCTTCGGCGGGTACTTCTTCCGCCTCTTCGGTTTTCTCGGCTTCCTGAGGCTCCTGGGCGGGCTCAGCGGCCTCTTTCGGCATGAGCTCCGCCTTGGTCTCGGCCACCAAATAGTTCTCATCCTTCCGGAAGGACTTCAGCGCGTCCTTGTTGGTGCAGCTGTGGATCAGGCCGGTTTTCTTATTCAGGATGTACATTTATGGCTCCCTCCCTTCTCAGATCAGGACTTGTTGGCCGTCAGGCAGGCCAGGGCACCGCCCTGCAGCACCTTGGCACCGTACACATGCAGGCCCTTGATCGCGTCCGCAAAGCGGGCCTCAGGCCTGTAGGCCTCGGTCTTCAGGATCTGCTCAGCGTAGGAGCCGGCGGCATTGGTCCCTGCCACGATCTTGTACAGGGTGCCGTCCGTGTTCGGCACGTTGTTGGACAGCCACACCTGGAAGCCGGCTGCCACGCCTACCTGGCCGCCCTGCAGGATGGCCTTGTTGTAGTCAGTGCCGCTGGCCACAAAGCGGTCGTCCTTCAGGAGCAGGCCATGGAACCAGGCCGGCACCACTACCCAGCGGCTGGCCATCGGCACATTCTGCTCAGTGAGCAGCGTGCCCAGATCCACCAGGTACTCATAGGCATCCTCCTTGGTGGGGATCACCGGATCATCATCCGTGCCCAGCGTGCCGGCGGCTCCCACATAGAGCAGGTTGGCCAGGTAGGTGTCAGTGGCATCATTGAGGGCATAGGCAGCTCTCTCCATGGCGCTGTCCATCAGCTTGGGGTTCACCTGGGCCGCGTCCACATCGTCACAGGCAAAGTTGAAGTACTTGGCCTGGTCAATGGTCAGCGTGTCCTGGGTGCCGTCCAGCTCGTCCGGCGCGTCAATGTCGGTGTTGCGGGTATAGTCCTTGATGGCGATGTCCCCGATCTGGTTGATCTTCACGGTATCGCCGTAGTTGCGGATCTCGCCCTCATAGTCCCTGTTCATCAGGGAAGCGTACACATGCACCTTGTCCAGGTGCTCCAGCAGTCTGGCAGACCAGATTGTCGGGATAAAATTGGTTACAGACATCTCTCATACCTCCATATCATTTTTGGCTCTTCAGGGCAGCCTGCACGGCCTCCCAGTTCGCATTGATCTCTGCCGGTGTCATGGCCTTGATCTGCTCCATGGTATAGGTCTTGTTGTTGTCCGCCTTCTTCGGCGGCTGCCCTCCGGAGAGGCGCGCGTTCACGCTCTTCTCCACTGCTTCCTGGAATGCCTTGGCCACCTTGTCCATGGACTTGGTGCATGCCTCGGCGCTCGTGTAGTCCAGCACATCTGCCAGGGAAGTGGGAAGCCCCTTGTCAGCCAGCTGCTCCTTGGCCGTGGCCATCAGCTCCCTCTTGGTGATCTGCTGCTCCCTGGCATTCAGCTCACTGTTCTTCTTCTCCTGCTCGTACTGGGCCTTCTGCTCAGCGTTCATGGCCGCCAGCTTCTCAGCCTCGGTCTTTGCCTCGGCCATCTTGGTGTCCATTTCCGCCTGCCACTTCGTCCTGCTGGTCTCCAGCGCCTTGTTTACCCGGCGGTCAAATTCCGCCTGGTGCTTCGGATCCTTCAGGAAATCATCAAAGCTCGGCACTTTGTCCTGCTGCCCCTGGCCTTCCGTGCCCGCGGCATCTCCGGTGTCAGCTGCTCCGGCTCCACCGCCTGCTCCTTCGGCCTCTGCAAAAAACTGCAGGTTCATGGGGATCCTGAAGCGGATCCAGCTCCCTCTGTGGCTGTTTAAGTCTCTCATACTGCCTCCTTCTGCCCACGCATTCCCTCAGCGGGCCCACGCATTCATTTCTTGGTTTTTTCTCTGCCATGTCGTGCCCTGGCACCGGCCGGCCTTCTCACCCTCGGCCTGGGGGATAGAGGATCACCGCCTTCCTACTTGGCAAACTGCCAGTCATTGGCCAGCATATCCGCCTGAGATGCAAGCCAGCCCAGCTGCACACCGGAAGTGCCCACAAAGGCAATGGCCGCGTTCCCTATGGCCTCATGCTCTGCATTCACTGTCTCTCCGCGTGCGTTCCTGTAGCTGATCTCCGTGGCCAGTTCAATGTACTGGCCCTTGCCATTCCATCCGGCCCTCTGCAGCTGCTTTCCGGCCTTCACGTATGCAATGGCTTCTCCAAAGCTCATTCCCATGCTTGGTCCTCCTTCCCTTGTATTGCAATCAGGTCTCCCTGGTCCGCTCAGTAGTCTTCCTTCAGCACCGGCACGATGTAGGCCCCGCCTGTCTCATACCGGATGATGAAGCTCTTGGTGGGCACCATGTTTCCGTCCTTGTCCTTCACCATGCCCACCTGCCTTTTTGTCGTGATCAGCTCCTTCCCCGTGTAGGTTCCGTCTGCCTCACGTATAATCCGGCCTTTCCCTGCATACTTATTCACCAGCTCCTGCGCGTCTGCATCGGAGACTGTGATGTAGGAGCCTCCCCTGTATGTCCCGCTCCCCTGGATGTATCGGTTCTGCCGGCTGCTCTCTATGTTCTTTTTTGTGCTGTCTGACTGGATCCGGTTCTTCAGCCGGGCATCCTTGTAGTCCGTCCTGGCCTTGGACCATTTCTCCGGATCGCTGTACTTCATCGTCTGGAATTCCCTCATGGTCTTCCCCGCCCTGCTGCCTATGAGCTTCCTGTACCGCTCATACTGGGCTGCATCCGCCTGGTAGTTCTTGACCATCTTCTCAGCCGCCTGGGCCTTGGGATTGTTCGCCACGTTGTCCTGGTACCACTTCTTGTAGTCCGTACTGGCCGGCACCAGCTTGTTCTCCCCTGTCACCGGATCCCTTGCCCTTCTCTGGAGCCCTGCCTTCACATCATCGTCCAGGTGGATGGTGGTGGTGGATCTGCAGAAGGGGTGCATGGGGTTGCAGTTCACTCCGGCCTCCATCTCGCTCACCTTGAAGGTCTTCCCGTCCAGCTCCCTGCAGATGTCTGAGGTCCGAACATCCAGCACGGCCACAAAGTCATATTCATCCGCGCCGCACTCATCATATGCCTGCTTCTGCATCTGGCCGCTCACAAAGTTTGATTCTGTCCGCACCAGCCGGCGCGCCTGGAATGCGCCTGTGGCATACTTGCTGGCAATGTCCTGAGCCATGTCTTCCTGGCTCTTTCCGGTCAGGAGTCCCAGGAGCATCTGCTGCTTCACATCCGCGGCCAGGGCCTGAGTATTGGCCCAGATCCGGTCTGAATAGTTGGCCCCGCTCCACTTGGAGGAGAGGACCATGTTCACGGCATCCGGATCTATGGCTGAAAAGGAAAATTGGAAGCCCACCTGCCTCTCCGTGCTGTAGATCTCCCTGTAGTAGGCATTCTGTGCGGTGTCTATGTAGTGGTTGGTGCTGATCTGCTTCTCCTGGTTGTAGACATCCTTCATCAGGCTGTCCACCTCATCCTGCAGGTTCTGCAGCCTCTCTATGCGGGCCCTGTAGGCTCCGCTCTCCAGATCGGCCAGGAGGTCAGCGTTCTTGCTGTCCTTCTTCAGGAGGTTCAGCAGCTCGTTGATGTCACCCTTGGTGTGCATCTGGTTCAGCAGCTGCAGCGCTTCAGAATCGCTCAGGCTGTACCGGCTGGCATACTTGGTGAAGATGTCCTCCATCTTCCCGCTCAGCTCCCTGCAGGCCTTGGCATATACATCGGCCAGCTCCTTGGAGGTGTCCTCCGCGTCTTCCATGAGATCATACATCACATCCGCCTGCCGGTTCTCCCAGTATCCCATCTATCACTCCTTGGCCTTGGTTTTGGACTTATCCTGGTCTTCTTCGTCCTCTTCTTCGTCTTCGTCTACAGCCGGCTCTTCCTCTTCGTCCTCATCCTCGTACTGGGGGAATCTGTTGGCTCCCATGGAGAACAGGTCCTGCTGCCTCTTGACATCTTCCGCTTTTTCCTTGTCCACCTGCTTCAGCTCATAGTCAGGATCCTCTACAAAAGGCAGGAGCTTCAGCAGCGTCCTCTTGCTCACCTGTCCGGAGAGGTTGGTGACGATCTGGGACAGCTCCTGCAGGTTCTTGGGCAGAGCCCTGGAGAACGTGGCCACAATGGAGCCGGCATCCATCTGGATGGCCTGGAGTGCCAGGAAGTTGCAGTACAGCCGGATCCGCTTCCGGATGCCCTGCCTGTAGTGCCGCTCTTTCGTCTTGGTCAGCATCTCCAGCCCCAGCAGCTTGTACTCCATGGCCACACCGGAAGAGTTGCCCGCAAAGTTTTCGTCTGTCAGATCCGGCACATGGCTGAAGGTGTAGATGTCTTCCTTGATCGCCTTCCTCAGGATCTCCACACCGCTCTCATCCAGCTGTCTGGTGAGGTATTCCGCCTTGGCATCCTCAGGAAGCTCCAGCAGCTTGTTTTCCCTCAGCTGCTCCTGGGCCTCGGCGCTCTCTTCCGGAGTATCGCCCAGGATGGCACCATAGAGGACCAGCACCGCGTCTATGAACTGGTCCTTGTCGTTCACCCTGTCGCTCATCAGGGTGTCATAGGCATCTATCAGCGGGATCTGCTGCTCAAAGTCACCTATGCCCTCCTTGTTGTTCAGGTATTCGATGATCTGAGGCTCCCCGAAGTAGTGCGGCACAGGCACCTCCGTCACCAGCTGGCTGATGTCGCTGTCACTGTCTATGATGTTCAGCACATATGTGTAGTGCGCGGTGCTCACCGTGGCCACATACACATAGGTGTCATTCACGCTGTTCTTTTTCTTGTAGTAGTACACTCCGGCCAGTTCGTTCTCCTCAATGGAATCATCCAGGATCATGAAGGTGTTCTCCGGGCAGATCGCCTTGGATGTGGGGATGGCCTCCCCTTCCTTGGCATAGACATATTCATAGGCCACTCCGTAGATGCTGGCATCCAGGGCCAGATCAGAGTCAGCATCATCTATCTCCGCCCTGTCAAAGGCCGTGAGCAGGGGCTCAATGTTCGCATCACCGGTGTTGGAGTAGGTGATGGGGTTCCCCATGAAGTATCCTGCTGCCGTGTCGGAGATGTCCCTGGCATGGTTGCAGACCACCCTGTTATTGGGCACGTTGTCCTCCCGTTTTCTCAGCTCTATGGCATGGTGGCCGTTGTAGTAGGCCATGTTCTTGGCCAGCCTTCCCACCATGGCCTCATGCTTCCTCACCAGGGTGAGGATGATGTTCTTGTCCAGGTTGTTCTCATCCCAGAGTTCTGCCGGATAGGTAAATCTGTACACTTTTCCGTCCTCCTTATGTCAGGCCCAGCTTCCTCTTGTCCCTCACATTGGCCTTCTTCCGCAGCATCTCATCCTCCAGCGCGTACCTCACAGCATCTATTGTGTGGTTGTCGCGGTCAGGGTATGATCCCTTGAAGTTCCCGTTTTTGTCCCTCTCCAGCTCATAGCTGCTGAATTCCCTGGCCGCATTGGGGCACCGCACCGGATCTATGATGATCTCATCTATATCATCTGCCAGGTAGTTCATGCCGAAGTCCACGGAGCCGGGCCCCTTCTTTGCCGGAAGGAGCCGCAGTCCGTACTCATTGAAGGCTGCTATGGATCTGGGCTCCTCACTGTCCGCCGTGATGATCCTGTTGTCCGGGTTCTTCTTCCGGATCATCTCCACCGCCCTGCTGGTCTTCAGGCCCACCTGGCAGATCTCATCAAAGATGTACAGCTTCCTCAGCTTCCGGTTGTAGTGGACCCTGATGAATACCATGGGATCAGCGGCAAAGCCAAAGTCAATGCCCTGTTTGATCTTGTCAAAGGTCTGGATCTCGCTGTTCTTGATCTCCCTCAGGACCACGTTATCAAATACCTTGCCGCCCGTGCCCGTGGCCTCTCCCAGATACTCATGCCTGTAGGCCATCGGGTTCCGGCGCTTCAGTTCTTTGGCCTCTTTAAAAAACTGCTCCCCCAGCCATTCCGGCGGCACCGTGAGGTATGTGGAATGGTTGCACAGGGTGTCCTCCCTGGGGATCAGCACATCCTGGTTCACCCAGGAGTTCATGCTCTTCGGCGGGTTCCATGTGTAGAACACTACATACTTGTCTCCGCCTCTCATCAGGGACTGGTTGATCAGCCGCTCATCTTCGTCCCCGTCAAATTCAGCCCGCTCTTCATACCAGATGTACTTGAAATATCCCTGCCTCAGCTTGATGGACTTGGACTTGTTGGGATCGTCACAGCCGCGGAAGATGATCCTCTGCCCTGTCGGCAGATATGTCAGCCGGAGCGGTGACTGGTTCGCCTTCCACAGGTCGCTCACTCCCAGTGAGTTGATGGCCCAGATCAGCTGCTCATAAACGCTCTCAGACAGTGTGTTTCCCACCTTCCGGAAGCATGCCGCATTGGCATTGGGATCCTGCATCATGCCCAGGATGATCTCCTCACTGACAAAGGAGCTCTTTGTGGATCCCCGCCCGCCGTACAGCTTGTAATGGGTGTGCCGGTTCTCCTGTATGTCCCAGTGAATATCATAAAACTGCGGAGCGATCAGATCAGTCAGCCGGATGTCCACTTCTGGGTATGTCGGCTATGATCCGCACCGGATCCTTTGCCTCTATCTCCTGTTTGTCTGTGAACAGTTTGTACTTCTTCCCCAGCAGCTCACCGGCCTTGTTCCGGTCCGTCAGGGAAGCGTCCAGTCCAAACTGGTCTTTTTCTTCTCCCCGCATGACGCGGGTGAAGTATTCCAGCACTTCCTCCGCCCCTGCGATCCGGTCAGATTCCATGCTTTTCAGCCGCAGATCTATGTATTCAGCTATGTCCGGTTTAGTCAGGTTCTCAGATCCTTGGGATTTTGCGGTCTTTTTGCTGTAGCCGGCGCGGATGGCTGCCTGAGTTGCATTATCTAATTCGATATAATAATCACAGAATTTCTTCTGCTTCTCAGTCATCCTCTCCTTCAGCTCCTCCAGCCGGGCCTTCTCCTTCTTTGTCACTCTCCTGCACCTCTTTCCAGATCTCGGCCAGCCTCATCAGCAGGTCCGCCTTGCTGTAGAAGGTCTCCCCTTCCTTTGGTGTGGTTTCCCACAGGATCATCTTGGTGACTATCTTATCCCGCTTCTCTGAATAGTACTGCTGTGTATTTACTTTTAATGTCCGGCCATGGAGCCGGAGAGCTGTCAGCAGCTTGTTGATCTTGCCCTGTAGACTCTGCATTTTCTTCCTCCGCGTAAAAGAAAGAGGGCCGCATCACCCATAGCGGTCCTCTCCCTGCAGGTTTCATTCATAGGGGATAAGCCATAAACTTCACCTGATACTATATTAGCACTTGAAAAAGAGAATTGTGAGAATTTTTCACCCGTCCGGGTGCTCCTTCAGATACTTGGAGAGCAGCTTCTCCGGATAGGTGCGGTCATAGTGCATTTTGGCGGCCACCTGTTCCCAGGTGAGCCCCTTCTCATACCTGAGGGAGACTATCCTCCGGATCTTGCTGTCCTTTATCCCCTTGATGTACCTGGACAGCTTGCGCTCCTCATTTTCGGCCTGCTGCCTGCGGGCCTCCAGGAGGGCCTTCTTCTCCTGGAGCCTCCTGTTGGGCTGGCTGCTGTAGTCATACCCCTCTATCTTCACGGAGATCTTTGTGTAGGGGAAGTCACTGGAGCTGGCCTCTACCTTATCGCATACCATTCCGCCCGGCTTGGCCTCCAGTTCTTCTATCTTGTCAGTCAGCTCCATGATCTCCTTCCGGAGAGACAGGAGCTGCCCCAGCTCGTCCTTTGTCATTCCCTGCCTCCTCTGACTTCCCCTAAGATCCGCCTGCATCACACAGCCATATTGTATCATAAAAAGGGTGTTTCTTCTGTGTCTTCTGCTCCCCTCTTGCTTTCGCAGAATGTCACGCTCTCCACTAAAAACTGCACATACTCCACTGTGCGGCCTTCGTTGTTCTCATAGCGTTCCTGCTCCGCCCTTGTCTCCAGACCCACCTTCATGCCCTTGTGCAGGTATTTCTGGCAGAATGCGGCCTGCTGCCCCAGGGCTTCCATCCGGAAGAAGTCTGTCTTCCCTTTATTTCCTCTCCGTTCCACGGCCAGGCTGAATCTGGCCATCAGCGTGGGGCTGTCTCCCTGGCTCTGCCGGATCTCCGGATCAGCTGTGAGCCGGCCTATGAAATTACAGCTGTTCATCTCTCTCCCTCCTCTCAGATCCCGTCAATGTGGGCTGCGATCATGTCGGCGGTGTGGGTGTAGAGCACATTGGGATAGTGCTGCACCGCCCTGGTATAAAATTCCCACTCTTCCCTGTCCGTGAAGGCTCCCATGTGATACCGGATGCACATGATCTCCTCTTCCGTGAGATCAGCGTGCCCCAGGAGCATGATCAGGCTCTTGTCACCGTGCCCAGGCAGCTGCCGGATGTCGCTGTGGATGTACTTTGATGGATTGGGAGAGCAAAGGGCATCATACATGTAATCATCACACTTGCAGACATCATGTAGCAGTCCGATGATCTCAGGGCTCCCAGGTCTCTCCCAGTTCAGGTGCATCCCGTCTGTGAGCCTCTGCAGTTCCAGCGCCACATGAAAGCTGTGGTCAAACAGTCCGCCGTGCCAGGACCCATGCCCTTTTAAGGATGCCGGCTTCTCAAAGTACCCTATGTTCTTCAGCCACTCCACCAGCTCATCCCCTCCCGCTGCCTTCAGGAGCTCCCTGGCCGCCCCTATGCAGTCTCCATTCATTGCCTTCTTGAAGATGGGCTCCATGTTATCCTTTTGCATTCTTCCTTTCCTCCTTCATCTTCAGAACCTCCCATATGCTCCAAACGGTGTCAGCCAGCCAGTGAAGATTGCTGGACACAAACATCAGGCCCGCAAAGATCAGCAGGCAGTCCCTGCCCAGGATCAGCCATGCTACTACGGCCACCGCTCCTGCAATGGTATACAGCATCTTTACCTCCTCTTCTCCCTGGCCTTCAGGTGCTCCACCTGCTCAGGGGACAGCCCCGTGTTTTCATAGCGCCACAGCTGTTCGATCAGGGCGGCCATCTCACCGTAAACTGTACAATTTTTGCACACCTTCCACTTGCCTTCCCTCATCCCCTTGGGGTGGATCTCTCCTGTTTTGTCCATTGTGGTCAATCTGTCTGTTGATCTCATCTTACTGCCCCTCCGTGTCGCTTGCCAGGTTCTCCTTCATCACCTGGTTCATCCGCTTGATGGCCTGCTTCATCTCTTCCGGTGTCATGTCCAGATCCTCATATTCGGCCAGCCTCTCCAGGCATGCCGTGATCTCCGCCCTCACGCTGCAGTTCACCGCTCCTGCGTACCTGTACGGAGTCAGCCCCTTGGGCACCACAAAGGTCCGCATGCCGCCCTGATAGATTTCCCTTGTCAATCGCTCCATTAGATCACCTTCCCTCCGTGCCTGTATTCCCTGGTGGCATTGTAGCTGTTCTTGGCCTTCAGCGTGTCCTCCAGGTCCATGCCGTACTGCTCAAACAGGTCCATGATCCGGATCACGCAGTCTGCCAGCTCCGTGGGCACTCCTTCCGGCTTCCCGTCAGGCCCTTCCCATGTCTCATCTATCCTGTGCCCGTCCCTGTAGGCCTGCTGTTCGATCAGGGCGGCCATCTCACCGTAAACTGTGCAATTTTTGCATACCTTCCACTTGCCTTCCCTCATCCCCTTGGGGTGGATCTCTCCTGTTTTGTCCATTGTGGTCAATCTGTCTGTTGATCTCATCTTACTGCCCCTCCGTGTCGCTTGCCAGGTTCTCCTTCATCACCTGGTTCATCCGCTTGATGGCCTGCTTCATCTCTTCCGGTGTCATGTCCAGATCCTCATATTCGGCCAGCCTCTCCAGGCATGCCGTGATCTCCGCCCTCACGCTGCAGTTCACCGCTCCTGCGTACCTGTACGGAGTCAGCCCCTTGGGCACCACAAAGGTCCGCATGCCGCCCTGATAGATTTCCCTTGTCAATCGCTCCATTAGATCACCTTCCCTCCGTGCCTGTATTCCCTGGTGGCATTGTAGCTGTTCTTGGCCTTCAGCGTGTCCTCCAGGTCCATGCCGTACTGCTCAAACAGGTCCATGATCCGGATCACGCAGTCTGCCAGCTCCGTGGGCACTCCTTCCGGCTTCCCGTCAGGCCCTTCCCATGTCTCATCTATCCTGTGCCCGTCCCTGTAGGCCTGCAGGGCCTCGGAAAGCTCAGAATGGCAGAGCGCGGTCTGATCGCCGAAGGTCTCACGCAGATCCCACCATCCATGCTCCCTTGAAATCTCTCCTACTTCCCGCTGCATCTCCCTGATCTGCCCCATGTTTCACTTGTCCTCCTTGAATTCCTTCAGGACCAGGACTGTCAGCCCTATGAACATGATGATCAGGAATATTGCCAGGAAGATCCCGCAGAGCACCAGCAGGATCTTGAATATCTGCCACAGCATTGCAAAAAGCTCTATCATGTCGCCTCCTTCAGCATGTCGGCCTCCCGCCTCTTCCTCACCTCTTCCAGCAGCTGCTGCATCCCCGGCTCATAGACATTGCCCAGGATCTCATAGTCTATCCACTTTGAGAAGGCCGTGGCCACCTTGTAGCTTGCCGGCTCCTGGATCCGGAAGGAGCATGTGGCCTGATCGTAGACCACATTGCCCACGCACCACTCCGCTGATCCTCTCCACGGATGCCACCTCACCACATCTCCCACGTAGATGTCCTGCTGCCCCGTGGCATCCTTCAGGCCCGTGCTCACCATCAGCTTTCCCTCGGAGCTCCTGAGGCAGCCATCCCACTTCATGTTGCTGAGATCCATGCCTACCAGCTCCCCGTCCGCGTTCACCATGATCCTGTATGATGTCTTCATCATGCTCTCAGGGCTGTACATCTGCCCGTCTATCCAGATTCTATACTTCATCCCTTCCCCTCCGGTTTACATCAGCTTCATGTATTCTACATCGTCCTGCACATCTATGTATACCCTGATCGCCTTCTTCCAGGGCAGGCCGGCCAGCTGCCTGTTGGCCTCAAATTCACTGATGTCCAGCTCGTCCATCAGCATCTCCTGGATGTCTTCCCGCTCGTCATACCAGAGGATAGTGCCTTCATCCATGTATTCGCTCAGGTTTTCCATCCCCTCAATGCCCTCCAGATCCTTGGCCAGCACATATCTGCAGATGCTGCTGTCTCCCAGGCTGGCCTGCCACCAGCTGCTGCTGTCAACTTCCACCACGTCCCCAAATACCATAGGGATCACAGGCAGCTCAGGGTGCTGCGTGATCATCCTGGCCAGCCTGTCCTTCTTCGGCTCTTCTTTCGTGTTCATGCGCGTCTTCCTCCATTGTCGTTATGTCTATGTCCCTGGCATCCATGTACAGACAGAAGTCTGCTGAAGGGGATAGGGCATCCGGCGCCATGTACGGCCCAAATATCTGCATGAGCATATACAGGGGCATGCTCATCCACTGGCTGTCCTCGTAGCGCGTGCCATCCGGATGCACTTCCTCAAACTTGTCAGCGTCCCCTGTTTTCATGGCCTGGAGCAGGCTGTTCACATAGATGATCCTGCCCATCGGAGACACCCGCACCTTCACCATGCTGTCCATCCTGATCTTCAGCATCTTCTATCTCCCCTCCTTCAATCCAGCTTCGCGCCCTTTTCGGTCAGCGCCTGGCACCATGCTTCCTGGATCTCCGGAGCACAGTGTGCCATGGCATCCCTCCAGGTGGGCCAGCGGCCATGCTCATCATAAAAGTTGTACTGATAGGTCAGGCTGTCCTTGTTGTGCGGCTGTGCCGGATCGTGGACCACTCCGCACTCAGGGCAGGTCCCCGGCCTGGTCTTCCCCAGCATCATGAAGCCGGTCTCCTTGAAGATGTAGCCTTCCTTGTTCATCTCTGCCATGCTTATCCTCCTTCACTTGTAAAAATTGTGGTTTCCCACTGTTGCTATGTAGGTCAGGTT
>JAJPZC010000019.1 GCA_021204585.1 Clostridia bacterium | reverse complement strand
GGGCATGGATTGGAGCATTGCAAAACGTCTCCGGAGAGGGGCTGCGGGAGGCGGTTTTTTGAGGGGCAAAACCGGAGTATAAACTGTTGTTTATTTGGGTGGAAAAATGAAAAGTTTTTTGTGATTTTTTAACATTTTGCACAAAAGGCACAAATATTTTTGTGAGAATGGGCTCATTTCCTTGACTTTCATGGTTGTACGGCATAAAATTAGCGGCGAGAATTGAAGTTGAGTGTAAATTTTTAACATATAGGAGATGCACTATGAAACGGGAGAGAATAGAGGAGATTGCCGATATTCTTGACAAGCGCGGCAAGATGACCCTGGAGCAGCTTGAAGATGTTTTCCCGGCCGTGTCTCAGATGACCCTCCGCAGAGACCTGTTTCAGCTTGAGGAGGACGGCAGAATAATCCGCGTCCGCGGAGGCGCCATGTCCGTCAAGGAGGTCCAGAAGGTATCCGGAGAGGCATACATCAAGAAGACCACCATAAACACAGATTCCAAGATTACGATAGCCCAGAAGGCCGCAAGCCTTATAGACAGAGACACAAGCATCTTTTTGGACGGCGGAACAACCGCCATGTACCTTGCAAAGGAGATGCCGGACATTCCGTGCAGCATCTTCACCAACGGCATAGCCGTTGCCATGGAGCTTGCACAGAAGAAGAACATAAACATAACCGTGGTAGGCGGACAGCTCATGAAGGACAACCTGTCCACATCCTCCCCCGCCGCCAAGGAATACTTTGACAGAACCAACTTTGAGATAGCCATAGTTTCCGCTACCGCCTTCACGCCGGACCAGGGCTTCTCCTGCAACAGCCAGATCGAGAGCGACCTTCTAAAGAACGTCTTCAAGAAGGCCCGCATGGTGTATATGATGCTGGACAGCTCAAAGATCGGCAAGATAAACCCCTATACCTTCGCCACAATCGAGGATATAGACGTGCTTATCACGGATGACCACTTCCCCAGAGACTGCAAGCAGCTCTTTGAGGACCACAACATCGTGGTCATGTAACTCATCTTAAGACAATTCCTTTTCTGGCAATTTATGGGGGAACCTGCCACTGCTCTTTAACAGCGGCAGGTTCTTTCTATATCTGCAGCATATGGGCAGGACTTTGTCCTGTGGCACGTATATGGGAAAGAGGCCAGCTCCCCTCCTTGGGGCCTGGTCCGTTTTGCATGCAGCGCATGCTGCGGCATATGGACAAAATAAAGCGGATACGCATGCGCACATGTGCGTGCGCGCGCGGGATATGCTGCAGGCGAAAGATGAGGCGGCTGCTACATGTCTGTACGGCCTATGAGGTAGTCCACGGAGACGTTGAAGTAGTCTGCGAGTGCCCACAGGCTGGCTATGCAGGGCTCCTTCTTCTTGAGAAGCCAGGCGCTTATGGTGTTCTGCCTGCAGCCCGTCTTCTCTGCCAGGCGAACCTGGTTAAGACCCTCTTCCCGCATCAGTTCCTTGATCCTTTCAGCAACTAAGATTACCATGCAATACCTCCCTTGAGCGGCTTCCGGAGGCCGGATTTTGCCGGCTTCAAGCCGCTTTAGCAAATATTGACATCTTAGCGCCTTGGGAGTATACTGGAGAAAAGTAGCCCCTTGGGGCTAATTTCTGCTATGAGACGGGAGATGGAAAATGAAGAAGACTAGACTGGCTCTGCTGATAGCATTCATTGCTGCGGCAATGCTTTGCCTGTGCTTTGCGTTCGGCTGTTCTTCCAATAATGATGAAGGGGATGACGGGAGCAAGGACACTCCCTCTTCCACACTGAACAGCTTCACAGGCATTACATTTGAGGACGCAACCTACACTTATGACGGCACGGAGAAGACAATAGAGATATCCGGCACACTGCCCACGGGGGCAACAGTAACTTACACCAACAACACAGCAACAAATGAAGGCGTATACAACGCCACCGCCACCCTTGTATGCGATGGCTATAACACCACTACCCTTAACGCAACACTTACAATCAAGGCATTGACATTCACCGGCATAACCCTTGATGGCTACACCGGCACATACAACGGCGATGAGCATACCATTGCCATTGCAACCACAGGAGAGCTGCCTGACGGCGCAACCGTTGCCTATACCGTAAACGATGAAGCCGTCGAAGAAACAGACGGCGTCAGCGCAACCAACGCTGGCACATACGAAGTAACAGCTACAATAACATGCGCCCACTATGACACCCTAGTTCTTACAGCCACCCTTACGATAGAGAAGGCAGACATCAAGGACATAGAGCTCCAAAGCAAGTATTGCATATACAGTGAGGACACCCTTCAGACTCTTGTGATCACCGGAGCTCTTCCCACTAATGCGGATCTGACGGTTGAGTACAGGTATTACAAGAATGACGCAGAGGACAGCGAGTATACAACAGACGGCGTGAAGGAAGCCGGACTGTACAGAGTCGTTGCAGTGATATCCGGGGATGACAACTATAATCCGCTGGAACTGGAAGCAACAATAACTGTGGTTGACATAGCCAACCTCGCATCCAGTATTGTTGGAGCCCTTACAGAAGGAAGCGTAGATCCTTGGAGCTACCTGCCCACAGGCCTGCAGATGGAGACCCTGGCTTATACATCTTCACCTGTTGACGACTATTCATCTGCCTTTGTAGATGTATCCTCGATCGGAACCAGATTCATAGGGCTTCAGCTGAATGTCCTTTACACTATGCTCAGCTATGCTAATACAGCTATGGGATACATAGACACTGTCAATGCTCTCGGCGCTACAATTGCAAGCGGCTTCCAGGACTACATCAATGAGAACCCTACGGATTATAATTCATACACGGCGAAATCATCCATTGGAGGATTTGCTATTTCTGTCATACTTGAGGGCGATGTATATGCCCTTCTCGCAGGAAACTCAGTAGTATCCATTGAAATGTACTACGATACTGAGACCGGATATCATACAGGGCGTGTACAGCTGACAGACGGTGTCGTTTTGAGCTATACATACTACGAGAACTATCTGCAGATGGATCTCATGCTTACCGTAGGCGGATATGGCGCATACTATGAGCTGGCGTTCCTGCGCACAGACGAAACCACTGTTTCCGGATACGTATACGAGTCACTTGGATCTGAGGACAATTCATTCACCTCAACGGCAGCCATAATAATGAGCTATGAGGATTACACATATGTGATGTCCACAAAGAGAGAGTCCTCAGATCTCATCATTACTGGCTATGAAGAAATATATAATTCCAAGACCGGTGACTATCTTGGCGCAGAAGTAACTGAAACAGTTGAATTGGTTGATTATGATACTTATTGGTTCAATCTGAGTCAAGTCAGTGGGATAACCAGTATCATGATTGATGAAAGCGGCAGTGTGTATCTTAACAACAACAGTACAACTGCATTCGCTCCTACTAAGAACAAGGTGCTGTTTGTTGAAACATCACGCCGCTATGACATTGAGACCAAGACGGTATACTATATTGTGCAGTCAACCGATGATGAAGGAAATATAACATATACAAAAGTAGAGGCTCAGGTTCCGATGATCTTTGTCCAAAGCGGCAATACTGACACGTTCAGTTCCGATATAGTCAGCACGAACTCATCCATTACTTTTACGACCACTCCTACCCTTCCTTCAAACTTAATGACTGCCATGACAAACAAGTTCAGCAACATGCTTGCAAACTACAATAATGTTCTTGAGCAGATAACCAACTCAACGGTTTCCAATGCCATCGGCGAAAAGAGCTCCCTCTTCGATAACCAGAAAGACGTATCCACAGACGGAGACTAACGTGTAACAACCGGCACTCATTGCACATCAGGGGTGGGGCGCAAAGCCTCACCCCTTTCTATATACCCGGACTCTGCTGCAGAGAGGCTCCAGCCAGTCCTCCCCTGGCCTTATGTAAAGAAACATCTCCATATATGCTGCAAGCGGCACCTGTTAGGGTGCCGCTTGTGAGCTGTTATAGTTGTTGTCTGGAACTAATCTCCGTCCGTCTCTTCGGACTCTTCTGCGCCGTCATCCGGATCTGCTGCCTGCTGGGCTATGATATCTTCATAGCCGTCATATGAGGTGAAGTCCACATCGAAGAGCTCTGCGTTGCATTCATATGATATAGTTACAATATTGGAGTATGAGGTGTCATATACAGCTGTAGTTGTCGATATGTCTGTAATAATGAGCTCTTCCTGCGTTACGCGCTCCGTAACATAGCCATTCTGCAATATGACTGCTGTAGTTGATACGTACTGAATAGCATAGCCTTCATATGAAAACTCTTTCGTGTAATCATATCTGAACATAAGGCCATTATCTATATCGAATACCTCTACATAATCATTGCCGCCATACAGGGCTCCGTCAGACCGGGAGGAAACGGTTTCCAGGTTATCAGAATATTCTTCGCCTGCAAAATACAGGTACCTCTGCATGAATTCTATTACATCAGCCTCAGTCAAAGAGCTCTCGTCAGCCAGGAAATCATCATTTGTCTGAATGCTGAACAGATTGCCTACATAGTTGCAAGTGTAAGTTGTATAGACAAGGTCATATACATGGTAACTGTCAATATAGGCAACATCATAAGATTTGCTGGAATCCATATTGTCTGTGTAAGAGTCGCAAATAGTTAGAACCTTAGCATCTAAATCCTCGAACATATACAAAGATTCTACACTATCAGCCTCGATGCTGTTACTTTCAATTACAATCAAAAAGCTGGTGTTGTCCATGTCATAATCATACTTGGACACACTTTCGGAAGTCTCACCATTAATATTGTCCGTAAAATCTTCAGTAGTTGTAGCATAGTAGGAACTGTTGTATGTTCTGACTGTCTTCAGTGCCGATGTCAGATCTTGGAGATCCGTGTCAGTAATGTCTCTTACCAGGGTGCCTGAACCATTGCCTCCTGATGAACCGGCACTGCCACCAGTAGAGCCATCACTATTCTCAGTGGAACTACCGTCTGCATTAGAGCCTCCATTGCTGTCTGTAGAACTGCTGTCCTCATTGGAACTGCTGCTCCCTGTAGAACTGTCCCCGGTAGACCCTGTGCTGTCCGTAGAACTGCCTCCGGTAGATCCTGTGTTGTCCGTAGAACTGCCTCCGGTAGATCCTGTGTTGCCTGTAGAGCTGTCATCCTGGCCATCGCTGGTGCCGGCATCTAGAGTGTTGTTGATGTTGCTGTCAGACTTGGAGCAGGTGGTAAACCATACAGTACAAAAAATAGCCACTGCAAGAATGACTATGGCGAGAATGATGGCTGTAACCTTTACAGCCGTTTTGTTGTTATTTGTGTTTTTCATATTCTCTCGTATAAC
>JAJPZC010000050.1:4061-5356 GCA_021204585.1 Clostridia bacterium | reverse complement strand
GTATACACCCGGATGCCTCAAGGACAGCGGAAACTCTTCATTTGTAATATTTCATATGCAATCCGGAAGATGCGTACAGGCACGCATATGCCCTCTATATGGCCTCCTGGAGAGGCTGTGCGGGGTGGAATGGGACGGCTTGGAAGATTGTGCGGTGTGAGATAAAGCACCGTATGGGGCTTGTACGGGCGCATATGTGCAGAGTGCACAAATACAGAATACAGGTATAAGGAAACAGCCGGAGGTTGGACCGGCTGCTTCTGTATTACGCACGCTGGAGCGTGCGGTTTGGGGGGATGGGATTGAGCTTGGTTTTGTGCCGGATTACGGCTGGAGCTGTATGAACTCTACGGATGTGGAGGCACCGAAAGTATCAAAAGTCATGCCGCCGATCTTGCCGGACTGGTATTTGGACTCTGTTGTCTTTGTGGGAACAAGGGCCTCACCGAAGGGGCCTACGGAGAAGGTGTACGTTTTGTCTGTGTTCAGAGACCAGGAGACGTTGTAGAAGACGCTGTCTCCATATGTGAGGATGAGGTTGGTCTTCGTCACAGAGTCGTCTTTTTCAGTGTGTGAGATTTCCTTGTCAAAAAGAACGAGGCTTACAGGCGCGCCGTTGAGCTGAGGGTTGAATGAGATGTCTGTTGTGGATGTAAGGGCTGCGGCAACGCCGTCCGGATATGCGATGAAGGGTCCTTTGATGGCTGTTATTGCACTGTCGGATGAGAACTGCGTGGATACAATGCTGTCATCAATCATGACAAGCCTGGCTGTCCACTGCGTGCCGCCCTCGCCCCATTCAAAGCCGATCTGGGTCTTGGTATCTGTATCTTTGTACGTCCAGGGAATTGTTGCGTCCAGGGAAGGCTTCTGTTCGCATGATACCTTGGCGGTGCCGTCTGTCTTAAAGGTGAAGGATGCGTCTCCCATTACTCCCATCGTAAAGGACGTAGAGAACAGAACGTTGTCGTCCTTTTTGTCTGCCTTGTCAGATGTTCCCGTTGTGCATCCTGCGAAGGATACAGCAGTAGCCGCAATGGCGGCAGTCATGAGTACCGCTGCAAGAATGGAAGCGGCTTTGCTCTTTTTTGTCATATTGTCTCTCCTTGTTGTTATAGCTGAGGTTGTAAGTTACAACCGTTGCTGCATATGAATGGGTGCATCTCTTGCGCAGGCCCCAGGAAGGGGTCTGACGCCTCAGGAGATACCGGGCAGCAAGTCCGCCCCGTGGAGCGGAGCGTGCCCTGGTGTATGGTGCTTCGCATGGAGAGCCCTCAGGGGGCTCCCTGTGCGGA
>JAJPZC010000050.1:0-3961 GCA_021204585.1 Clostridia bacterium | reverse complement strand
GCCACGGAAAGGACCAGGAAGACCCAGGATACTACGGATGTCGTGAGAGCCGAGACGGCGACGGCATTGTTGGCCTCGAGGTCGGAGAACCAGATGTAGCCCATGAGGTCTCCGCGGGAAGTGATCATTACGGAGAAGCATGCTATGAGAAGAGCTGCTGCGGCAAAGCGCAGGACGTCGGCTATTATCATGTACAGCATGCCCCGGAGGTCTTCTATGCAGTCCATGAGGAAGGCTGCGGCCTCGAATATCATTGCCAGGACGCAGAAGGCTATTATCATTCCTATGAGCCCCACGCCGTAGGCGCCGCCGCCTGCGGAGCCGCTGGTGCTTGATATGCAGCAGAAGATGAGGCTCAAGAGGGTGAACAGGAACGCCGCAAGGATTGCTATGGTGGAATAAGATATCCGGAATCTGAATTTCATGGCTCACTCCTCCTCTTCTTCGCCGTCTTTGGGCTCACCCATTATGTTGTGCCTGAGCGTTGCGTAGTCTTCCGGTCTGGGTTCGTTGGGGTCTGCTTCGCATATGCCGCAGTTTTCACAGTCCTGGCACCTGGTGTCCGGGTTGTTGCAGTCCCTGGAAAAGACAAGGGCCAGAATGTACAGAAGCAGCGAGGCTATGAAGATGATGCCGCCTATGGACTCTAAGGAGATGTACGTTGTGCGCCACCAGTTCATTACGTATACGGAGCGCACGTCCCCGGACATGTAGTTTGCTATGTTGGAATGGGCGAAGGCCCAGAGAGCGTGGTGAACGCTGTCCTTTATGGCCTGCAGCATTACGGGGTCGTTTGCGTATGCCTTTGCAATGTCTGCAGAGGTGCCCCAGTACGGCGTGGCCTTCTCGTAGGTTTCATCGAAGTTGGTAGTGCCGACGGACACGGCCTCGGCGAATGTTACGTACTGGCGTGAGTATACGAGGTCGGTCACAAGATAACCGTTGAAGCCCCATTCGCCCCGGAGTATGTTGGAAATTAAGCCAGGATCTGCGGAAGAGAAACGGCAGCCCACGCGGTTGAAGGAGGACATGACGGCCTTGGCCTGGCCATGCTCCACCGCTATCTGGAAGCCTCGGAGTTCGTTCTCACGGGCCTGCTGTTCATTGAGGAATACTGCCATTCCGCAGCGGTTGGACTCTTCATCGTTGAAGGCGAAGTGCTTGATTGTCACAATGAATCCCTTGGACTGCGCTCCAAGCGAAACGCTTGCGGCACTGTATCCGGTAAGGACGGAGTCTTCGGAGTAATACTCCGCTATGCGGCCGTTGTACGGCGTGCGGTGCAGGTTGAGAGCCGGCGCCCACAGCATCGGAAGATTCACGTAGAGTGCGTCATTCCCCCACAGGATGCCAATGTCTTCAAGAAGTTCCTGGTCATATGTGGAAGCCTGGAGCTGTGCGCATCCCATGTCATTCCATGCGTAGGACTTGTTGGGGTCGTTCTTTACAGACCATGATGCGTCGAACTTGTCCGGGATGGTCATCTGGAGGCCAGTAGGGCCGTTCTCGGCGTACTCGCCGCCCAGGAAAGTTATGGACTTCATCGGCAGGTATTCGCTGTTGCCGTTTATGATGAACTGTATGGCCTCTTCTATGTCCAGCTCCTCCATGAGCTCATCCCACTTGGGATCGTCATACGGCACCACTTCGCCGTCATCCAGGAACATGTCTGGGTAGGAAAGCCCGTTGTCCTGGCCGTACTTCACCTCTGCGGCCGCCTTAGGATCGTTCGTGGACACGTACGTCTTGTTGGCAAGCTGCTTCAGCATGTCCTGCGTGGCCTCAAGGCCCGTATAGCCCTTCATGTTGTCCTTGGACCAAAGCCTTGTATTCCACAGGGACTTGGTTCCGTCACTCCATGTCCAGTCATTTCTGGAGAGGTACGTCACTGTCTTGTTGGCCTTCAGATTGTTCAGGTCTCCAAGCTGCAGCTGGTTGGTTATGGGCTTGGAGACTTCCTCGCCTTTTTCGTCATACGTTGTATACGTGGAGAATACTTTGGCGTGCTCTTCATCCCAGGCAAACTTGTATGTGGCATTGGCGTCTCCGGCCTCATCCATATAGCTGTTTTCGGAGGGACTGTATCCCTTTGCGGCAAGGATGTTGTTCACGGCAGCATGTGCGCCTTCTTCCGTGGGATTGCAGCCAAGAGAGAAGTAATAGTTGTCGGCGGGCTCCATGATGTATGTGCCTGCGTTGGCGTAATCGTATGTTGCAAGGAGCTCCATATTGATGCCCACATCAACCTCAGCCGTCTCTTCAGGGGCAAGCTCTGCGGTCTTGGCATAGCCGAGGAGCTGCACGGAGGCCTTCTCAATGCCCTTGGCTCTGTCCTCTTCCGTATACGGGCTCTGGCCGTATACCTGCACTACGCTCTTGCCGGGCTCTTTGCCGGTGTTCTGCACGGAGACGGTTACCGTGGCCTCTCTGTAATCTTCAGAGAACTGCACGTCCTTTATTTCCTGGGTGAATGTTGTGTAGGATTTGCCATATCCGAAGGGGAATGCCATCTCCTGCCCGTACGTCCACCCGGATTTGGAGTCAAATGCGCCGGCGCTTTCGGACGCATGGCCGTTGCCCAGGACAGCGTCTTCGTAACGGGTCTCGTAGTACTTGTATCCGGTGTATATGCCCTCCGCCTCAACGAGGTAATACCCTGCACGGATGTCCTCCTTGTTTGCGGTCACAGTGCTGCTGTTGGTGAAATGGTATATGCCGAAGTTCTGCATGGCCGGTGCGGATGTAGAGTTTTTGGCGTACGTATCCGCAAGGTGTCCGGAAGGGTTGGAGTTGCCTGCCAGAATGTCTGCCACGCCGTACAGGCCGTAATTGCCCGGGAAGCCTATCCAAAGGATGGCGTCCACAGCGTGTTTGGAGCCTGTCATGATCTCTCCAAGCTCCAAGGGGTTGCAGGAGTTTATGAGCACTACCACCTTGTCGCACTTTTCGTTTGCAGCATCTATCATGGACAGCTCCTGGCTGGTAAGCGCCAGCGGAGACCTGGCATCAGACTGTGTAAGCATTGCGCCGGAAGAGCTGTCAGCAACGCCAAGCGCCCCGGGGAAGTAATCCCCTCCCTCTGAAGACGGCCTGCCGATGACAACTATGCCGGCATCCGTATATGCGCCCATCTTGCTCATGTCCGGCTGGACTTCAACATATGAATCATACGCAGGTTCTACGGACACATCGCCCAAAGAGATGCTCAGGGAGCTCCTCTTGGTGAAGCTGCTTTCATAGAACCTGCTCATGTCCGGATTCACCTGGAACCCTCTGGAGTCCAGGGCAGCCGACAGCGACACGCTCTGCGCATCATTTACGCTTCCGCCCATGCCCATTCCGTAGAATGTGCCCTTAGCTGTGCTTGAGACGCCGAACAGTGTTACCTTTGCCCCGTCCTTAAGCGGCAGAGCGGAGTCATTCTTGTTCTGCAGCAGCACGGACCCTTCCGCCCCTACCTGCGTTCCCAGCTCAATGTGCTTTGCCTTGAGCTGGTCTGAAGTCGTGTAGTCAGGCGTGTAAAGCGTATATGCGTCTTCACCCGTGGCGAACCTTGTTGTCTGCGTGCCCAGCACCCTGTTCACCTGTGAGGAATTCGCTTCCAGGATGGCGCCTACCGTATACGCAAAGACGAACACAAGGGCGAATGCGATGGCCAGCGTGCGCCACAGGCCCATCCATCTGTATATGAATTTTCTCAAACCTGCCTCCTTATACCTTTCTTTCGCAACTCCGTGCGAGGCTCATCCCTTCCACCCTCTGTCCCGCCGCACAGCATGCTCCAGACGCTGCGCAACAGAATCTCAAATTCTGTATATCATTAACATATATGAATATTTTCTGTTCAGACTTTTCATAATCGTATCATTGAACCCCACTATTGCACATAGCATCAGAGCCATCCAGCATTGCCTGTATTTAGCTAAAACGGCCTCCAAAATTTTGTCTCAGACACATCATT
>JAJPZC010000086.1 GCA_021204585.1 Clostridia bacterium | reverse complement strand
TCACACTATCTGCAACTCCGTCACAAAATTTTCCGTCACCGGCGCTTCATCGCCAGCAAAACAGCACCCCGTGAAAGAGTGCCGTTTAATGCTCTGATATTGATGTCCACGGGAGCGCAAATCAGGCTCTGTTTCAGGGCTTGAGGCAGCCTATGGGAACTACAAGGACGCCGTCCTCGCGCTTGTAGGCGTACTTGGACGTCCCAGAAATTACCATAAGAAAAGAAGGCTCTTTCATTTTATTGCAATCAACTCTGTCCCTAAGTTTAAGGAGGTTGGTTGCAGCCTCTTCCACTTTATCAAGGCCAAGTTTTACTACAATGGCACCCCACTTACCATTTCTCCTATGGATGACGGCATCCGCTTCAAGATTTTTACCGTCCCGGTAATGGTAAAGATCAGCGTCAAGTGCCTGAGCATACACTCTTAAGTCTCTTATGCACAATGACTCAAAGAAATAACCGAATGAGTCCAAATCATTGATGAGATCCTGTGGACCTAATCCAAGTGCTGCGGTTGCAATTGAAGGATCCGTGAAGTGTCTGGTAGGGGTTGTTCGGATGGCAATCTTTGAACGGATATCCGGATTCCATGCTTCCAACTCAGTTACTACAAAAATATTTCGTCCCAAATCAATATTATATTTCGTCCCAATTTTATATTGTGTTTTGTCCTAATTTTATATTGTGTTTTGTTCCAATTTCATATTGTATTTCGTCCCAAATCCATATTGTATTCCGTCCCAAGTCCATATAATGTTTTGTCCTAACTGTATTTTGTATCAGTTTAAAATCGTGTATCGTTCCGGTTTCATCTTGTATATCGTTCTGGTTCCATCTTGTGTTTTGTCCCAATTTTATATTGTGTTTTGTCCAAGTTTCATATTATATTTCGTCCCAATTTTATATTGTATTTCGTCCTAATTTTATATTGTTTTTTGTCCTAATTTTATATTGTGTTTTGTCCTAATTTTATATTGTGTTTTGTCCCGTTTTCATTCCGTGTTTTGAACCGCTCCCAGATCTTCCTGCGGGCTTCTGCAGAGGCTTTGCGGCAGGGCATGAGAAGAGTCCGGACAGACGGATGAGGGCGCATGGAGGCGCTGAGGAGCCTCACGCGTGCGTGTGCGGGCGCGTTCAACATTATAGAATTTTAGAGATAAGGGGCGTCAAAAAATTGACAAGAGAAAAGGAGTGCTCTATAATTGTGCAAGACATTCCGGGAAGGGAAGAGCTGCCCTTTGAGGAATCGCAGGAAGATTTGATTAGTGTAACATAAACGGAGGTTTATTGATGAAAAAACTGACTATTGATGGCAATACCGCCGCCAGCCATGTTGCGTATGCCTTCTCTGAGGTCGCTGCCATTTATCCCATAACCCCCTCTTCCCCTATGGCAGAGGTTGCGGATGAATGGGCAACTGCAGGCAGAACCAATATGTGGGGCCAGAAGGTAAAGATTGCCGAGATGCAGTCAGAGGGCGGCGCCGCAGGCGCTGTGCACGGGTCTCTTTGTGCCGGAGCTCTGACCACAACATACACAGCATCCCAGGGCCTTCTTCTGATGATCCCCAACATGTACAAGATATCCGGTGAGCTGATGCCCATGGTAATGCACGTGTCCGCACGTGCCCTGGCTGCACACTCACTCAACATATTCGGCGACCATGCGGACGTCATGGCCTGCAGGCAGACAGGATTCGCCATGCTCTGCGACGGCTCCGTGCAGGAAGTCATGGACCTCTCCCTCGTGGCTCATCTGTCCACTCTGAGGGCTAAGGTTCCTTTCATCAACTTCTTCGACGGCTTCAGGACAAGCCACGAAGTTGCAAAGATAGATGTATGGGACGAGGCAGACAACTACGCCGAGATCCGCGAGATATGCAAAGAGGTTGGCACCGAGGCCGATATAGCAGATTTCAAGTCAAGATCCCTGAACCCTGAGCACCCCATCCAGAAGGGCACGGCCCAGAACTCGGACACATACTTCCAGAACAGAGAGACAGCCAACAGCTACTACAACGCCACTCCCGCCATTGTTCAGCAGATGATGGACGTCGTATCCGCTAAGTGCGGCAGGTCATACCACCTGTTTGACTACGTAGGAGCTCCGGATGCAGAGCAGGTCATTGTCTGCATGGGTTCCGGATGCGAGACCGTTGAGGAGTCCATAAACAAGCTCAACGCAATGGGCAAGAAGTACGGCCTTATAAAGGTCCGTCTGTTCCGTCCCTTCTGCGCAGACGCATTCGTTGCAGCCCTTCCGAAGACCGCAAAGAGGGTTGCAGTTCTGGACAGGACAAAGGAGCCCGGGTCTCTTGGAGAGCCTCTGTACCTCGACGTATGCTCCGCAGTGCTTGAGAAGCGCGCACGCTGCCGTGTATACGGCGGAAGATTCGGACTCGGCTCCAAGGAGTTCACGCCTTCAATGGTTCTGGCTGTATACAAGAACCTTGAGAAGAGGGTTCCGAAGAACCACTTCACAATCGGCATCACGGATGACGTTACAAACACATCCCTTGATTTCTCCGAGAAGTTCGACGCAGCCCCTGCAGGGTCCACAAGCTGCAAGTTCTACGGCTTAGGCTCAGACGGCACCGTAGGCGCAAACAAGAACTCCATCAAGATTATAGGAGACCACACGGACAAGCATGCGCAGGCATACTTCTTCTATGACTCCAAGAAGTCCGGCGGCATCACCGTATCCCACCTCCGTTTCGGCGATACCCCCATACAGTCCGAGTACCTCATTGACTCAGCAGACTTCGTGCAGTGTTCCAACCCCTCATACATCACCCGCTATGACATGACAAGCGACATCAAAGAGGGCGGCACATTCTTAATCAACACGTCAGCAACAACCGTAGAGGCCCTCGAAGAGTTCCTGCCTGCAAAAGTTAAGCAGCAGATCGCAAGTAAGCACATCAACCTCTACGTCATAGACGCAATCAAGATCGCCGGCGGCTTAGGACTCAAGGGACGCACCAACACCATCCTCCAGTCCGCATTCTTCCGCGTAAACCCGCAGATCATGCCTTATGACAAGGCCATAGAGTACATGAAGTACATGGCCAAGAAGTCATTCGGCCGCAAGGGCGATGCAGTCGTTCAGATGAACTATGACGCCATAGACTCCGCAGCAGGAGACAATCTTGTAAAGATAGACGTTCCCGCAGAGTGGGCCAATGCCACAACAGGCGCCGAGATGGTCAAGGGCAGCGACAACGAGTACTACCAGGAGATCATCAAGCCCATCCTTTACCTCGAAGGAGACAAGCTCAAGGCCTCCCAGTTCAACGCAGACGGCCATGTTCCCACAGGCACAACCAAGTACGAGAAGCGCGGCGTAGCCGTAACCGTTCCCGCAATAGACAAAGACAAGTGCGTACAGTGCGGCACATGCTCATTCGTATGCCCTCATGCATGCCTCCGTCCCGCTCTCGTTGCTGTCGGCGCAGAAAAGCCCGCAACGTTTGAGACAAAGAACGCCATAGGCCTTCCCGGATACGAGTACAAGATGCAGGTATCTCCTCTGGACTGCATGGGCTGCGGCGTGTGCGCAACGGTATGCCCCGTCAAGGACGGCGGCGCCATCAAGATGATACCCCTTGCTGCATCCCTCGAGGCCGGCGAGGAAGAAAACTGGAACTTTGCTGAGACTCTTCCCTCTGTGGACACCTCCAAGTTCAAGAAGGAGACCGTCAAGGGCTGCCAGTTCGCAACACCTCTCTTCGAGTTCTCCGGCGCATGCGCAGGCTGCGGCGAGACCCCTTACGTGAAAGTTGTAACACAGCTCTTTGGCGAGGACATGGTCATCGCCAACGCAACAGGCTGCTCCTCCATCTACGGCGGCTCATCCCCTACATGCCCCTATGCAAAGAACAAGGAAGGCCACGGCCCCGCATGGGCCAACTCCCTGTTCGAGGACAACGCAGAGTTCGGCTACGGCATGAACCTTGCATACAAGGCACGCCGCGGCGCCCTGAAGGAAAAAGTCGCACAGCTTGCCGAAGCCTGGGCTTCCTGGGATGAAGGCAAGGCCGCATGCGAAGCTTACATAGCTTCCTTCGACAACCGCCCCGAGTCCAAGAAGGCAACAGCCGCCCTCGTAAAGTGCCTCGAAGAGTGCAAGGACTGCGGATGCGATGCAGACGCTCTCGTTGCGGACATCCTCAAAGACAAAGACTGCCTCGCAAAGAAGTCCATCTGGATCATCGGCGGCGACGGCTGGGCATATGATATCGGATACGGCGGACTGGACCACGTTCTTGCCTCCGGCGAAGACGTAAACGTCCTTGTCATGGACACCGAAGTATACTCCAACACCGGCGGACAGGCATCCAAGGCCACGAACATTGCAGCCGTTGCAAAGTTCGCCTCCGCAGGCAAGCGTGTGAAGAAGAAGGATCTCGGCATGATAGCCAAGTCCTACGGCTACGTCTATGTCGCACAGTGCGCAATGGGCTCCAACCAGGCACAGCTCCTCAAAGCCCTCACCGAAGCCGAGGCATACCACGGACCTTCCCTTATCATCTGCTACGCACCCTGCATCAACCACGGCATCAACATGACCAAGAGCCAGCTTGAAGAGAAGGCAGCCGTAGACTGCGGCTACTGGCAGCTCTACCGCTACAACCCCGAAGGCGAAGTCTTCACTCTCGACTCCAAGCCCGATCCGGCATTCGAGAACTACCAGGCATTCCTGGCCGGCGAGACCCGTTACACCTCTCTTGCCAAGACCCAGGGCCCCGAAGTTGCCGCTGACCTCTACAACAAGGTTGAGGAATCCTCCAAGGAGCGCCTCGAAGGCTACAAGAAGCTTGCCGGCAAGGAGTAATCCTTCACCCTTGGCCGCTTAAAACCAAGCGGCACATCTGACAGATCACACATCCTACAGATACACATATTAACCCTCTGAACAGCCGTACTCCAATGAGTACGGCTGCTCTCTTTCTGCCTTTTCCTCTCTCTCTGCCTGCCATCTTCCTCATTTCTCTGCACTCCGTCTCGCGCACGTGCGCGCGACATATTTGGTAATAGTTTATGTTGCTGGACCTAGTATGAACGAATGTTCGTTAATTCGTCCAAAACAACTTTGCTGTACCTGATCCAGGCCATATTCCGGCCCCACCAGGCTAAACAAAAGCACCCCGGAGGGTGCTTGAGTTTGCTGTGCAGTTTGCTGCGTGGGCATTACAGTGAGCGGATGGCGTCCACGGGCCTCTTCTTGGCTGTCCTGTATACCGGGATGAAGGTGCCGAGGAAGGCCACAATGACGGCAATGGCAAGCATTATGACCACGCAGACAGGGGTGAAGACTACGATGTTGACCATCATGCCGAACAGCGAGTACAAAAGGCTGTTGGCGCAGGCTGCGAATATGCCCGTTATGATTACCGCCAGGACGAAGCATATGAGGGCTATTATCGCCGACTCTGAGAAGAATATCTTGAAGACGTCTGAGCTCTTTGCGCCCACAGCACGCAGGATGCCTATCTCTTTGTTCTTGGATGTTATGGAGGCTGAGATGAAGTTGAACAGGAGCAGGGCTGCGAAGACGGCGAAGACAATGCCCGCCACGAGGAATACGATTGAGAGCGTGGCTACTATTTCGTTGGCGTACTCTATCTCGTTGTACAGGTTGTTGTCCAGCGAGTAATACAGGGTGGTGGCTTCATCCAGCGTGTAGAGGCTGTTTATGAGCTTCTTCACCCAGGACTGGTCCCTCTGCACAGGGATGGCCATGTATTCATAGAAGGCGTCGGAAGGGCGGTCATAATATGATGTCACATCCAGGCTGTAGTCCAGCCGGATGCTTGAGTTGAAGGCGCTGTCCGGAATGTATATGCCGTTGTTGCTGCTCTTTCCCATTTGTTCCGTGTAATAGAAGCCTGCCACTTTGAAAGTTCCGGCCTTTATGAGACTATTCCAGCTGCTTGTGTACTGGGCAACAGTGAGCTCTAAGGGGTGCTTTGAGAGGTATGCGCTGATGAACTCCCCTGTGGCAGTCTTTTCCGCATCCGTAAGATATATGCGTGCGCCGGACTCGGTATAGTATCCGTCCATGTATGCGTTTATAGCATCACCGATTCCTGGCACTTCGGTGCCGTCCGCATCCGTATAGCCGTTGTAGTCATTATAGACGTCAGTGCTTTCAAAATCGGTGCCGCTGTAGCTTCTGCTGGCATTGTAGTACTGGGTCATAATGAAACCGTAAAGGTCGTAGAGCCCCACTATGATCTCATTGCTTGCAAGCGTATGGCTGTCATGGCCGGGTATGAATACGGCCGGGATTATGTTGGACCTGCTCTCATCGTACGTGTTGGCCATCCGCGTGGACTCTTCCGTATACATGTCATCCGCGCTGTAGTCGCCAACGGCCATTTCTATGAACGTGTCAGAGACAGCAAAGCGGGCGTACATATAGTCATAGTAGGATTCACCGGGCTCCGTTATGTCTGTGTTCTCTGATATGAAATCCTGCGTCACAAAAATAGCCTCCTGGATGCCGTCCTGCAGATACGCCTCGAAGTTGTCGTAATCCTTTTCTTCGGCGTAAGTCTCCTTCATGTAATCATACTTTGATGGCGTTTCTCCCGTGTTGATTACGCCGGTTATAGTAAAGTCATCCACGGCAAGGCCTATGAGGTCATCGTAAGATTCAGGGGTTATGCTCACCTCCTCAAGGCTCTGGCTGTTATCATCGTACTCGTATGAGTACACGGTGCAGTTCAAAAGATAATCTGCAAGATAGGTGCTTACTGCAATCTCGTCTGCGGAAGCGGGATAGGTGCCGGTCATGTCATCCCTGAGAATGTTTCCCTCGGGGACATACATTGCCTTGCTTATTCCGGCAAGGGAATAATATGTGCATCCGGCCAGGCTTGAGTCCAGGCTTGCGCTTCTGAAGCTGGACCTGTACGGACATCCGTACAGCACCTCGTTCGACTCCATGCCGAAGTATGCTGCGTCATCCGTGCCGAAATATGAACCGTTGTACTTTATCTTTGTCTCCTGCTTGTTGTCCTGCTGGTAGTACGTATATGTGTAATATGTGGCGTATGACTTCTCCAAAGTGAGGTACTCCTCATCCCCGGAGGCAAACGTGCTTGCAGCAACGGTATTGCCGTTGTACATCATGAAGCATGACAAAAGGCCGAAAACAACGAAGGCCACAAGGGACAAAAGTATGGTGAAAACAAGGCGCACGGGATGGCCCTTGAGGCTTGAGGCACCCATCTTTATGGCCTTGCCAATCGGCAGCCTGGAGCGTATGAGCCTGTCTTCCTTTTCTGCGCCCTGCTTATCCAGCGGAAGAACGGCAGCCTCGTCTGTGTGCACGAAGGACTCCCTGGAATTGTCTTCAGAGATCCTGTTGGCAGTCTTTGTGTTCCTGATCACCGCATCCCCGGAGACAATCATGACGCTGCCCTGGGATGCAAGAAAGTCACGTATGGCGCTGTAATTTGCCTCTGTAAGGGAGGCGCCGTTCTCTATTGAAAGTATCTCCCCGCCTATTTTCTTCACGTTGGAGTCCAGGTCCGTGGGGCTCTCATGGATCTTGGTTATGTCCGATATGACGCAGCCGTCCAAGAGCTCTATTATCCTGTCTCCGTAACTTTCCGCAAAGTCCCTGTCATGGGAGACCACAATGACCAGCCTTGTCCTGGAAAGGGACTTCAGCGTGTCCAGCACCTGCCGTCCCGTATTGGAATCCAGGGCTCCCGTGGGCTCATCCGCCATTATAATCTGCGGGTCCTTCACAAGGGCGCGGGCGATGGCAATCCTCTGTTTCTGGCCTCCGGAAAGGGTGTTTGGCTTGCGCTTCGCAAAGCCCTCCAGGTCTACCTCCCGCAGTATCTCTGCCACTTTATCCTTGACCTGCTTCTGGCTCTGGAGCTCCAGGGCCAGGGCCACGTTGTCTTCCACAGTGAACTCGTTGAGAACGTTGTACTCCTGGAACACGAAGCCTATGTAGGTGTTGCGGTATGAATCAAAGTCTGCCTGCGTGAAGTCCCTTGAGCTGCGGCCGTTCACAATGACCTCGCCTGACGTGGGCGTGTCCAGTCCTCCCACTATGTTGAGAAACGTTGACTTGCCGCATCCGGACTTGCCCAGTATGAACACAAGGCCCGTGTCCCCGAACCTTACGCTGACGTCATACAGGGCGTGCGTCTCCACACCCCCTTTGTCTCTGTATATCTTTGTTAAGTGCTTAACTTCAAGCATTCCGTATAATCCTTCTCTGTATCTTCGTTTGGCGTCTGTTTGTTCTGCGCCTTCTGCGCCTTCCCCTGAACTGTATCATCTGTACGGACGGAAGTCAACAAATCTCCTGTCCCGCTTTTGTCCCGTAATCATTCCGGCCCGCTTTGCTTGCGCCTCACGCATATACTTTGTGCATCTTGCACAATTGTAACGCATGAACTACTAAGATGCCATAACCCAGGCGATGCAAATGCCTGCATATCATTGCAAAACTTTGCTTTGCCCCTCATCCGGCATGCCAAACAAAAAGCACCCCGGAGGGTGCTTGTATTGCGTTATATGGGCTGCTGTGCGGGCGTGTCTGCACGTCCTTGCAGGATTGCCGGAGGGTCTTATATGGACTATACACGCCCTTGTATGAGGCTTACAGGGATCTTATGGACTCCACGGGCTTCTTCCTGGAGGCGCGGTATACCGGGAAGAAGGTGCCAAGGAAGGCTACTATGGCCGCTATGGCGAAAATCATGAGGACGCACCAGCCGGTGAAGACTATAAGGGTCACCATTATGTTGTACATGGACTTGATGTACCAGTTCACAAGTGCCACTATGACGCCTGTTAAGGCGACGCCTAAGATGAAGCATATGAGCACTATGATGACCGACTCTGAGAAGAATATCTTGAAGACGTCCCCTCCCTTTGCGCCCACGGCGCGGAGGATGCCAATCTCCTTCTGCTTGCCTGCGATGGAGACAGAGATGAAGTTGAACAGCAATAGGGCTGCGAAGGCAGCGAACACGATGCCCGCCACAAGGAATATGATGATGAGAAGAGTCATTACGTCGTCTATGGCCAGGATGGTGTCATACAGGTTGTTGGCCATGGAGTACATGGCGCCGGTGTCGTCCGGGGTCTCAAGCTGCTTTATGATGGGGCGGAGCCACGTGGATGTCTTGTGCTGGATGGGGACTATCATGTAATAGTAGTAGGCATCATCCGGTATCTCGTAGTTGACAGTGATCTCCGTGTGGGAATAAATGGGTATCTGGGCAAACATGTTCTCAGAGAGATACATGCCGTAATTGCCTATCCCGAGTGATGATGCAAGCCCGGTATAGTATCCTACTACCTTGAAGGTGCCAACGGCTGCCTTCTTGGATGTGTCATTCCGGCACAAGGTCAGAGTTACGGGGTTCTCTGTGAGGTATTCGTTGACGGTCTCTTTAAGCTCCGCCCTTTCCGCGGCGCTGACATACTTGGTCTCGTATCCGTAGTATTCTTCCGTCTGCTCTATGCCGTCCTTGTCCGTGTATGTATCCGTCATTTTGACGGTGTAATCATAAGACCCCGTCCATAGGGCAGTCATGGCCATGTATATGCTGCTGCAGCAGACATCCTCCTCGCTGTCAAAGCGTCCGTCCGTAAAGGTATCCACAGCCGTCATGTAATCTGTAGTGCCCTCGTCGTATGTCTCTTTCAGCTCAGAAATGAAGTCTGCGTACGCCTTGCTTCTCAGCCAGTACAGAGTGACCACCGTCTCGTCATCCGCAAGGGATGTGCGGGATGTTCCGTCTATGAAGATGGTGTCCAGGGAATCTTCGCCATAGGCCGCAAAGTTTGCGGGATATGCCATCCAGTCCTTGCCAAGCTCCGTGCCTTCCTCGTCCTGCAGATACGCCTCGAAGTTGTCGTAATCCTTTTCTTCGGCGTAAGTCTCCTTCATGTAATCATACTTTGATGGCGTTTCTCCCGTGTTGATTACGCCGGTTATAGTAAAGTCATCCACGGCAAGGCCTATGAGGTCATCGTAAGATTCAGGGGTTATGCTCACCTCCTCAAGGCTCTGGCTGTTATCATCGTACTCGTATGAGTACACGGTGCAGTTCAAAAGATAATCTGCAAGATAGGTGCTTACTGCAATCTCGTCTGCGGAAGCGGGATAGGTGCCGGTCATGTCATCCCTGAGAATGTTTCCCTCGGGGACATACATTGCCTTGCTTATTCCGGCAAGGGAATAATATGTGCATCCGGCCAGGCTTGAGTCCAGGCTTGCGCTTCTGAAGCTGGACCTGTACGGACATCCGTACAGCACCTCGTTCGACTCCATGCCGAAGTATGCTGCGTCATCCGTGCCGAAATATGAACCGTTGTACTTTATCTTTGTCTCCTGCTTGTTGTCCTGCTGGTAGTACGTATATGTGTAATATGTGGCGTATGACTTCTCCAAAGTGAGGTACTCCTCATCCCCGGAGGCAAACGTGCTTGCAGCAACGGTATTGCCGTTGTACATCATGAAGCATGACAAAAGGCCGAAAACAACGAAGGCCACAAGGGACAAAAGTATGGTGAAAACAAGGCGCACGGGATGGCCCTTGAGGCTTGAGGCACCCATCTTTATGGCCTTGCCAATCGGCAGCCTGGAGCGTATGAGCCTGTCTTCCTTTTCTGCGCCCTGCTTATCCAGCGGAAGAACGGCAGCCTCGTCTGTGTGCACGAAGGACTCCCTGGAATTGTCTTCAGAGATCCTGTTGGCAGTCTTTGTGTTCCTGATCACCGCATCCCCGGAGACAATCATGACGCTGCCCTGGGATGCAAGAAAGTCACGTATGGCGCTGTAATTTGCCTCTGTAAGGGAGGCGCCGTTCTCTATTGAAAGTATCTCCCCGCCTATTTTCTTCACGTTGGAGTCCAGGTCCGTGGGGCTCTCATGGATCTTGGTTATGTCCGATATGACGCAGCCGTCCAAGAGCTCTATTATCCTGTCTCCGTAACTTTCCGCAAAGTCCCTGTCATGGGAGACCACAATGACCAGCCTTGTCCTGGAAAGGGACTTCAGCGTGTCCAGCACCTGCCGTCCCGTATTGGAATCCAGGGCTCCCGTGGGCTCATCCGCCATTATAATCTGCGGGTCCTTCACAAGGGCGCGGGCGATGGCAATCCTCTGTTTCTGGCCTCCGGAAAGGGTGTTTGGCTTGCGCTTCGCAAAGCCCTCCAGGTCTACCTCCCGCAGTATCTCTGCCACTTTATCCTTGACCTGCTTCTGGCTCTGGAGCTCCAGGGCCAGGGCCACGTTGTCTTCCACAGTGAACTCGTTGAGAACGTTGTACTCCTGGAACACGAAGCCTATGTAGGTGTTGCGGTATGAATCAAAGTCTGCCTGCGTGAAGTCCCTTGAGCTGCGGCCGTTCACAATGACCTCGCCTGACGTGGGCGTGTCCAGTCCTCCCACTATGTTGAGAAACGTTGACTTGCCGCATCCGGACTTGCCCAGTATGAACACAAGGCCCGTGTCCCCGAACCTTACGCTGACGTCATACAGGGCGTGCGTCTCCACACCCCCTTTGTCTCTGTATATCTTTGTTAAGTGCTTAACTTCAAGCATTCCGTATAATCCTTCTCTGTATCTTCGTTTGGCGTCTGTTTGTTCTGCGCCTTCTGCGCCTTCCCCTGAACTGTATCATCTGTACGGACGGAAGTCAACAAATCTCCTGTCCCGCTTTTGTCCCGTAATCATTCCGGCCCGCTTTGCTTGCGCCTCACGCATATACTTTGTGCATCTTGCACAATTGTAACGCATGAACTACTAAGATGCCATAACCCAGGCGATGCAAATGCCTGCATATCATTGCAAAACTTTGCTTTGCCCCTCATCCGGCATGCCAAACAAAAAGCACCCCGGAGGGTGCTTGTATTGCGTTATATGGGCTGCTGTGCGGGCGTGTCTGCACGTCCTTGCAGGATTGCCGGAGGGTCTTATATGGACTATACACGCCCTTGTATGAGGCTTACAGGGATCTTATGGACTCCACGGGCTTCTTCCTGGAGGCGCGGTATACCGGGAAGAAGGTGCCAAGGAAGGCTACTATGGCCGCTATGGCGAAAATCATGAGGACGCACCAGCCGGTGAAGACTATAAGGGTCACCATTATGTTGTACATGGACTTGATGTACCAGTTCACAAGTGCCACTATGACGCCTGTTAAGGCGACGCCTAAGATGAAGCATATGAGCACTATGATGACCGACTCTGAGAAGAATATCTTGAAGACGTCCCCTCCCTTTGCGCCCACGGCGCGGAGGATGCCAATCTCCTTCTGCTTGCCTGCGATGGAGACAGAGATGAAGTTGAACAGCAATAGGGCTGCGAAGGCAGCGAACACGATGCCCGCCACAAGGAATATGATGATGAGAAGAGTCATTACGTCGTCTATGGCCAGGATGGTGTCATACAGGTTGTTGGCCATGGAGTACATGGCGCCGGTGTCGTCCGGGGTCTCAAGCTGCTTTATGATGGGGCGGAGCCACGTGGATGTCTTGTGCTGGATGGGGACTATCATGTAATAGTAGTAGGCATCATCCGGTATCTCGTAGTTGACAGTGATCTCCGTGTGGGAATAAATGGGTATCTGGGCAAACATGTTCTCAGAGAGATACATGCCGTAATTGCCTATCCCGAGTGATGATGCAAGCCCGGTATAGTATCCTACTACCTTGAAGGTGCCAACGGCTGCCTTCTTGGATGTGTCATTCCGGCACAAGGTCAGAGTTACGGGGTTCTCTGTGAGGTATTCGTTGACGGTCTCTTTAAGCTCCGCCCTTTCCGCGGCGCTGACATACTTGGTCTCGTATCCGTAGTATTCTTCCGTCTGCTCTATGCCGTCCTTGTCCGTGTATGTATCCGTCATTTTGACGGTGTAATCATAAGACCCCGTCCATAGGGCAGTCATGGCCATGTATATGCTGCTGCAGCAGACATCCTCCTCGCTGTCAAAGCGTCCGTCCGTAAAGGTATCCACAGCCGTCATGTAATCTGTAGTGCCCTCGTCGTATGTCTCTTTCAGCTCAGAAATGAAGTCTGCGTACGCCTTGCTTCTCAGCCAGTACAGAGTGACCACCGTCTCGTCATCCGCAAGGGATGTGCGGGATGTTCCGTCTATGAAGATGGTGTCCAGGGAATCTTCGCCATAGGCCGCAAAGTTTGCGGGATATGCCATCCAGTCCTTGCCAAGCTCCGTGCCTTCCTCGTCCAGTTCGCCGAGATTGTAGCTGTCGCTTGCGGTGTCAAACGCAGATGCAGACGGCAGGCCGTACGGCCTGTTCTGGGCCTCTACGAACTCCTTTGTGACCAGGAAGTTCTCATCCATGCTGTCCGAAAGGTATTCTATGTAGTTGTAATAGAGGTCCGAATACCTTACGCTGTGGTCTTCCTCATACATCTCATCCAGGGAGATGAACTCGGAGGGCATTGTCCCGGCGTCAAAGATGCCCGCAATGGTGAAGCAGGTGTCGCTGTCCATTATGATGTGCCTGCCGATCATGTCCTCTATGGAGTCCCCCAGGGTTATAATGTCGCCCATTTCCTTGTAATCGCCCGCATACAGACTGACGTCGCCATTCTTCTCAATGTCTGTGAACTTGGAGTGGAGCAGGGACTCTGCGAGGAAGGAGCTTATGCATACCTGCACTTCGCCGCTTGCAGGGTTGTCCTCATCCACGTTAACCGGATAGTTTCCGTACAGCAGGTTCTTTCTCACGGAGGTGCCTTCCGGGGCATATACGGCCTTGTTGAGCTGGGCCTTGTAATACAGCTCATTGCCTTCAAAGGATGCGTTGGATATGAGCCCTCCGTATGCAACTCCGAACATTGCATCCTGCACGCCCATGGTGTCTGCATCCGCTTCGTTGAAGTACGTGTGCCTCGTCATGGTGCTTGTGCTCACATCTCCCGTGGAGTATACGGTTGTAGTGGAGTCATACTGGAAGTACTTGGTGAGATTTAGGTACTGGTCATAGCTGTCCGCAAAGCTTCTTGCGGCCACCGTTGTGACGTTGTACGTCATGAGGCATGACAGGAAGCCGAAGAATATGAAGGCTATAACGGACAGAAGGATTGTAAAGACCAGCCTTACCGGCTTTACCTTCAGGCTTGAGGCGCCCATCTTTATAGCCCTGCCCATAGGCAGCCTGGAGCGTATGAAGGTGGTCCCCTTCCCGTCCGGCCGCATGTCCTGCAAAGCCGCACCCTGGGACGTCTCGTGCGTGGCCTGGAAGGACTCCTTGACATACTCCTCCGTAATGCCGTTTGCCTTCTTGAAGCCCTCCACCTCCGTCTCGCCCTTGGTGAGTATGATGTCTCCCTCACCGGCTGCGATGAAGTCCTGTATGTCTTTAAGATTCTGCTCCGTAAGCGAGGAGCCGCCTTTGATGGACAATATATTGGGGCCGATCTGCCTTATGTTGCCCTTGAACTCCTCCGTCTCCTCACGGACCTTTGTAACGTCCGAAATAATACGGCCGTCCATGAGCTCTATGATGCGGTCTCCGAACTGCTCCGCAAAGTCCCTGTCATGGGACACGACCATGACAAGCCTTGTCTTTGAGAGCTTCCTCAGCGTGTCCAGCACCTGCCAGCCTGTGTTTGAGTCCAGGGCTCCTGTAGGCTCATCCGCCATTATGATCTCCGGGTCCTTTACAAGGGCCCTGGCTATTGCAATCCTCTGCTTCTGGCCTCCGGAAAGCGTATTGGGCTTGCGCTTGGCGAACTCCTCCAGCTCCACCTCACGCAGGATCTCCATTACCCTGTCTTCCGTCTGCTTCTGGCTCTGGAGCTCCAGGGCAATTGCCACGTTCTCTTCCACGGAGAATTCATCCAGGATGTTGTACTCCTGGAATACAAAGCCCACACAGGTGTTGCGGTATGCGTCAAAGTCCGCCTCGGAAAACTCCAGCGAACTCCTGCCGTTCACAATAATCTCGCCTTCCGTAGGCGCATCCAGGCCGCCGACCATATTTAGGAACGTGGACTTGCCGCATCCTGACTTGCCCAGAATGAACACCAGCCCCGTATCCCCGAATTTTACGGACACGTCATCCAGGGCGCGCGTCTCCACGCCCCCTTTGTCCCTGTATATCTTCGTTAAATGCTTTACCTCAAGCATCCCTCAAGTCCCCTCATCCGGCCCCTTATCCGGGCCGCCGTATCTTCCTGCGCTGTCCCGCACTGTCTATATGTACGGATCCACGTCCGTCTGGTTGCACATCTGCTGGCTTTATGTCCATTATATCTTTGTCAAAGCCAAAAAGCAACAGCCGTTAATTTGCAAAATGAGCACACACATGTTGGAGCTTTTGAGTATTTCCGGGGTGTAGGAAACAGGAACCGTATTCAGACTTCAACAGGGAATATATAAGCACCCCGGAGGGTGCTTGAGATGTGCTGTACGATTGGTGTGTGGATGCTGCAGTCAACGGGCAATTGATACTCTGACATTGCTTCCGCTGAACGCTATACCCATTTTTACGATATCCGTTATGCCACGGACTTTCAGGACTGTATCATAATTGTTTTCAATAATTTGAGCCAGTCCCTTGTCTGCCTTCCCTTTTAGTGTCTTCAGATCCGGGTCAGGTTCATTTTCACTGATCCTTTCAATCTCCATGATTATACCGGGCTTGACGCCGGGTTTCCTGGGTTCGAGAGATATGTCCAGTTTACCTGACCCGGAATTGCGCTCCGGTTCAATGATGTATTCACTCTTCTTGTATTTGCAAAGGCCTAAAAGTATTGCTTCATAGAAGACTTCATACGGAGACGTTGTATAACTTACAATGTCCAAAATAAAGTCATGCAGAGCCTCCTCTGCCTCCTTCTCGTCAAAACTCTCAATTGCCTTCCAGGTTTTGTCAAAATCATCTTCCTTGACAAAAGTTCTGTCCATAACCTCTTTGATGAAGACTCTGCTAATCTCTTTGTTAGGAATCTTAAGGTAGTAATAATCATAGACACTTGTCAAATTGCTTAGGTCTTTTTCCTTAAGTTCCTTGCATTCATACATGCTCAGCTGATTTGTATTCCTACCTTCGTATTTGAGGTACCCATAGTTTAAAAGCAAGGTGAAAATATTTTCACTGCCATTCATGAGCTCTTCATATGTAAGCTGCTCATTGACTTTGGCTGTAATTATTTCCCCATCTTTAAGCAAGTTCATCTTACTGAAAGCATCCGGAGTCAGATTGGATGTAAGATTGGTCAAAAGGGCATATTTACCTGTGTGGACCCAATAATCCCTGGCAGCAAAGTTAAACCTGACATAGTTCAATACGGACCATGGATTGAAGATTTTAGTATTACCGAACATGTACCCATCATACCATTCGCAGACCTCATTATACTTGTCTTCCCCTGCGCCGTAGTATTCCAGCAAAGCCCTCACTTCATCCTCTGTAAATCCAAAGTACTCAGAGAACTCTGTTTCCTCTGTGGAGAAGACAACAAAATTGTTAAGATCACTAAAGAAGCTCTCCTTCGTAATCCTCAAAACGCCAGTCAGCACAGCAAATGACATATTGGTATTAGTCTTCAAACCTGCCAAAAACAGGTTCTTCAGAAACCCGGTTATTTGCTTATAGTATCCATGGTCATAGCCAGCCTCAACGGGAGCATCATATTCGTCAATAAGGATTATAGGGTCTACCTCATAGTAATCATGCAACATCATGGATAACTTTTTGAGAGATTCTTCATAGACAGCTCTGGATGCGGTTTTGCTACATATCTGGTTGTAATCATACAAATCAACCTCTGACACCTTATCGCTGTTCCTAAGTTCCCTGTGTCTGTCGTATTCATCTCTGATCAGCTCTGTGATTTTATCATATGAAACTTCCCACGTATCGCATTTGACGTCAGCAAAAGTTAAGAATATAACCGGATATGCGCCCTGCTTTGCACGTATTTCATCGCCGCAGGCCCAGATCTTCTTGTCGGTGAAATACTTGGAAGTATCCTTGCCTGTTATCTCAAAAAATGTCCTGACCATGTCCATATTGAGGGTTTTGCCAAACCTTCTCGGGCGCGTTATAAGTGTGACATCCGCCCCATCCTCTAAAATATCACGGATGAACAGTGTCTTGTCCACATAGTAATGGTTCAGAGCCTGTATATAGGTTCTGGCTCCAAGAAAGACCTTCTTTTTCTCAACATCAGACATGGCAGTCAACCTCAGAAACCGGCAGCATGCGGCTTCTTATCTGTAATACTAGCACATTACGTGACAGAAATCAATACGCAGGGGCTCCGTTTTGCTTCAAAAGCATAAGCATATGTGCGGTATTCTGCAACATCCCTGCCGGTTGTGCAAAGCGGGCAGATTGCTCTGTCCGCTGATTGGTTCTATATTGGCGCCCACACGCCAATGGCTGGATGCGGGTTACTTCTTTATGATGTCCTTGTATGCCTCCGGACGGCGGTCTCTGAAGAGCCCCCATGCGAGGCGTTCCTGGTCCAGGGCATCGAGGTCAAAGGTCTCCACAAGGATGGACTCCTCGGCGCGGCCGGCCTGCTGGAGAATCTCGCCTGTAGGACCGCAGATAAATGAGGAGCCGTAGAACGTGAGGGATGAGGACTGGCCTCCGTTGGCGGCAGAGGGCGTTACGGTCTCGGTGCCGAAACGGTTGGCGGCAATGACGGGCACAATGTTGGCTGCGGCGTGGCCCTGCATGACACGGGTCCAGTGTGCGGATGAGTCCGTGTCCAGGATGGGCTCAGAGCCTATGGCCGTGGGGAAGAATATGAGCTCTGCACCGTTCAGGGCAAGGCATCTTGCGGTCTCCGGGAACCATTGGTCCCAGCATATCCCCACTCCAATGCATCCAAAGGACGTCTGGAAGGTCTTGAAGCCTGTGTTGCCCGGGGTGAAGTAGAACTTCTCCTGGTAATAGTGGTCATCCGGGATGTGGGTCTTGCGGTACACGCCAAGGATCTTGCCGCTGTCCAGTACGGCTGCAGAATTATAGAGCACCTTGCCGGCACGCTCAAAGAAGCTTGCTATTATGACACACCCGTACTCCTTGGAAATGGGCAGAAGGGTCTTTACCGCCCTGTTCTCCTTCAGGGGCTCTGCGAAGGAATAGTAGTCGTAGCATCTCTCCTGACAAAAGTACGGGCGCTCAAAGAGCTCCGGCAGGAGCACTATGTTGGCTCCCATGGAGCACGCCCACTTCACTAGGGACACGGCCTTCTGTATATTGGCCGCCCTGTCATCGGAGCACTGCATCTGGATGCTGCTGACCGTTACGTTTCTCATATCATTCCTCTCCTGGCGTATATATGAGGCCCTTAGAGCGGGCCGTGTTGTTTGTTTTGTTATTCCGGAAGGCCTTCAAGGCGCTCTTCCATAAGAAGGTCGCTTATGCTGGTTCCCTTGCTCTCTGCAAATGATACAGACCGCATGGGTATCTGCATGGTGAGACAATGGACGTTGCCGCCGCCTAAGATGAACTGCGTGGAGTCAAAGGGCACTATCTTTCTGTCCGGGAAGCACTCTGCAAGGATCCGGACGGCTGTGGCATCGTTGACGTCATTGAACTGCGGCACCAGGACACATGCGTTGCAGACGTAGAAGTTCACATAGGATGCCGCAAGCTTCTCCCCGGGGTCTCTTGTGTCTTCACCGCGCTCAAACTTAAGCCTTTTGATGTCTTCCGGGGTGAAGCAAACCTTTCGCTCCGGGAACGGGAGCTTTATGACATTGAGTCCGGCCTCTTCAAGGGCCTTGAGGTTAGCCTCTGAACGGCGTTTCTGTTCACCCTCTGTATCCGTCCAGCCGAGGACTGCAGTGTCCTTGGACACGAAGGCACATATGTTGTCCACGTGGCCGTCTGTCTCATCCCCTTCCACTCCGTACGGGAGCCATACAACCTTCTCTGCGCCGAAATACAGCCGCAGGGAGAAGTCCAGGAGCTCTTTGGAGTACTCCGGATTGCGTCCCGGGGACAGGAGGCACTCTTCCGTTGTCATGATGGTGCCTGCGCCGTTGGAATGAACGGAGCCGCCTTCCAGCACTACTTCCTGGAAGTTGACGCAGCGGAAGTCATATGCCTTGCTAAAGGCAGAGGCAAATTTGTTGTCCTTGCCGAAGTGCTTGTACAGGCCGTTGTACTTGCCGCCCCATGCGTTGAACTGGAAGTCCAGGGCATAGCGGTCCTTGGAGTTTACTACGAATATGGGAGATATGTCCCGGGCCCAGGAGTCATTGGTCTTGAGGTTGTTTACCTTAAGCGTTCCGGCCTCTATCTCGTCCTCAAGAAGCTCCCTCACACGGGGCTCTTTTTTCTTAGAGACGGACAGGTATACCGTCTCGCCACGGCATATCTCACGGATGACCTCTGCGAAGACGGGCTCTGCGGCCGCGCCGCAGTCCAGCCAGGAGCCGGGACGCTCCGGCCATATCATGATGGTGCCGGCATGGGGCATGTACTCTGCAGGCATGTATGCAGTTTGAAGGCCGGATAAATCCTGTTTCTCTTTCATAATCTGGACTTGAAGTCTTGGTACCCGAAGGTCTTTATAATCTTGTAAGCTTCGCCCTTCTTTGCGGCTATGGCCGGAAGGGGCATTCCGTTGAAGGTGTTGTTCTTTACCATTGTGTATATGGCCATGTCCAGGAACACAAGGCGGTCTCCGGGCTTGAGGGGCTTATCAAAGGAATAGTCCCCTATAACGTCCCCTGCAAGGCATGTGCATGATGAAAGCCTGTACGTATACGGCTTCTCCCCTTTCTTGCCTGCACCTATAATCTGAGGCCTGTACGGCATCTCCAGAACGTCCGGCATGTGGCACTCTGCAGAGGTGTCCAGAAGGGCTATGTCCATCCCGTTCCTTGTTATGTCCACGACGGAAGACACGAGATACCCTGCGTCCAAGGCTATGGCTTCGCCTGGCTCCAGGTATATGACGGCGCCGTACTTGTCCTGCAGGCGCTTTATCTCGTCTATGAGAAGCTGGCGGTTATAATACGGCTTGGTGATATGGTGGCCGCCGCCGAGGTTTATCCATTTCTTATTCTTTAGGTACGGGCCTAAGGACTTCTCCACGGCACGGATGGTCTCTAAAAGGGGCTCTGCGCCCTGCTCACAGAGGGTGTGGAAATGAATGCCGTCTACCTCTGCAAGACGCTCTATATGTGGGTCTGTGGGCAGCATTCCAAGGCGGGAATACCTTGCACAGGGGTCATATATGCCGCCTCCCTGCGTGCTGCACAGAGGGTTTATGCGCATGCCTATGCTTGCACCTGCCTCACGTGCCCTGGCGCCGAATTTGTCCAGCTGGGAGGCAGAGTTGAAGACTATGTGGTCACAAATTGTTGAGATCTCGCCGAACTCTTCCTCTTTGTACGCCGGGGAGAATACGTGGTTCTCTCCCTGGAATTCCTCATGCGCAAGACGGGCCTCAAAGAGGCCGCTGGCCGTTGTGCCGGACAGATACCGGGATATGAGAGGATAATAGTAATAGCATGAAAAGGCTTTCTGTGCAAGCAGTATCCTGCACCCGGAAGCCGTCTCAATGTCTTTAAGTATCTCCAGATTCTGTATGAGCCTGTCCTCGTCTATGACATAGCAGGGGGTAGGCAGCTGGTCCATGCGCATTACGTATACCATCCGTCCAAGGGCACCGGGCGGCGCCCTTGAGCGGCCTTAAAGTCTTTATATGCGGGGTGTTTCATGCCCGCAGGGCAGAAATCAATCCACGGGAACGGGATCTTCCACCACCTTCCAGGGAAGGCCGAACTTTGTGAGGGCCTCCATGTACGGGTCCGGATCGAACTCCTCGCAGTTCCATACGCCCGGCTTGTTCCAGACGCCGGTTGTGACCAGCATTGCGCCTATCATGGCAGGCACGCCTGTGGTGTATGAGATGGCCTGGGAGCCAACCTCACGGTAGCACTCCTGGTGGTCGCAGACGTTGTAGATGTATATGGAGCGGTCCTTGCCGTCCTTCTTGCCGTGGAAGATGCATCCTATGTTGGTCTTGCCTTTGGTGCGTGCGCCAAGAGTTGCAGGGTCCGGAAGAAGGGCCTTCAAGAACTGGATGGGCACTATCTCGCGGCCCTCGAACATGACGGGCTCCGTGGAGAGCATCCCTACGTCCTGCAGACAGTTCATGTGCTGTATATAGCTCTGGCCGAATGTCATGAAGAAGCGTATCCTCTTCACCCCGGGAATGTTCTTTGCCAGGGACTCCAGCTCCTCATGGTGCAGAAGGTACATGTCCTTCACGCCCACGCCGTCAAAGTCATACTGCCGCTTTATCTCCAGCGGCTTTGTCTCTATCCACTTGCCGTTCTCTATATAAGACCCGTTCGCAGACACCTCCCTAAGGTTTATTTCAGGGTTGAAGTTGGTTGCAAAGGCATAGCCGTGATCTCCGCCGTTGCAGTCCAGGATGTCTATTGTCTCTATGGAGTCAAAGTAGTGCTTCTGTGCGTATGCGCAGAACACCTGCGACACGCCGGGGTCGAACCCCGTTCCTAAAAGGGCGCAGATTCCGGCCTCCTTGAACCTGTCAAAGTACTCCCACTGGTAGGAGTAATCGAAGTATGCCGTGAAGCCCTTCTCCTTCACCCTCTGCTCATACCTTGCACGCCATACGGGCTCCTGGGTGTCCTCGCTCTCATAGTTGGCCGTGTCTATGTAGTTGACCTTGGTCTTCAGGCAGGCTTCCATGATTGTGAGGTCCTGGTACGGCAAAGCCACGTTGAGAACGGACACGGGCTTGTATAATTCTATAAGCGCCACAAGGGCGTCCACGTCATTTGCATCCACGGTAGCTGTAGTAAGGTGCGCCCTGGTCTTGTCCTTTATGCGCTCCACTAAGTCTATGCACTTTTTCTCCGTGCGGCTTGCTATGCAGATGTCCGTGAAGACGTCATCCGC
>JAJPZC010000129.1 GCA_021204585.1 Clostridia bacterium | reverse complement strand
TCAAGGCAATGCGCAACCGCATCGCAGACGGAGTGGACAAGCACGGCAACCCCACAAAGGTAAAGAAGTGACTTTCGTCTCAGCAACAGTCTTAGCAACCATCCCTGCGGCATAATCTCCCTTTGCCGCAGGGCCATACAAAGCTACCAAACCCGCTTGAGCCTCCCGCTCCGGCGGGTTTTCTGTTGCCGGCAAACCCGTCTGTCCGTCACACATTCCTCCCCTGCCGCAGCCTGTAAAAACCGGCTTGTTTTTTTCATACTCCGGGGGCATTTGTTTTTGGAGGTTCGTACGAACAAATGTTCATTTTCTGCACTTTGCACAAACAGTTTGCCTCGGAATTCTGCACAAACTGTTACCACGGAATCCTGTGCGGCTGTCCTTCAGGACATCCGGTACAGATGCCGTTTCCGGAGGTTGCGGAAATGCCGCTTCCGGAGGCATTAGAGCTGCTGCGTCCGGGGTTGCTATTCACAGGGCAGGGCAGATTCTTAACCGGACTCCAGGGCGGATTTGTATCATATGCTGTGCACGGGAGCTTGTAAAACCGGCCCGGATATGGTACACTGTGTGTGTCCCTGGCGGGCTGTGCGCCCTCTGGAGGGCGCAGACAATATACAGCACGGCCTTTTGCGGCTGCAGGCATACAGGACAGATATGAAGAGTCAGAGCGTTGTAACGGATTTAAGAGGGCAGGTATTCAAGGAAGTGGCCAGGGTTGCGTTTGAGTCAGACAGCCCGGCGCAGGACCTTGAGGCCATACCGTACACCATAACCCCGGACGAGGTGCCAAAGTACAGGGAGAGCATATACAGGGAGAGGCAGATTGCCTCGGAGAGGGTAAGACTGGCCATGGGCCTCTCATTGAGGCCTGAGAACAAGCCTGTCTCCATAACCTCCGGCGTGGACAAGAGCACCATTGCGGACAAGTATTATGAGCCGCCGTTAATGCAGGTCATACCCTCCGCCTGTGACAGGTGCAGGGACAATGAGTACGTGGTCTCGGACCAGTGCCGCAACTGCGTCTCGCACGCATGCATCAAGGCATGCCCCAGAGGGGCAATAAGCACCGTCCAGGGCCGCTCTTACATAGACCAGTCCAAGTGCATCAAGTGCGGCAAATGCAAGCAGGCCTGCCCGTATGACGCCATAGCGCACCACGTGCGCCCCTGCTCTAGCGCATGCGGCATAAGCGCAATAGGCACGGATGAGTACGGCAGGGCACAGATAGACAATGACAAGTGCGTTGCCTGCGGGCAGTGCATGGCAGCATGCCCCTTCGGCGCCATCGCAGACAAGTCCCAAATATACCAGCTCATACAGGCCATAAAGCACGGGGATGACGTAGTGGCAGCTCTTGCGCCCGCCGTAATAGGACAGTTCGGCTCAGCGCCTATGGGCAAGATGAAATCAGCTCTTTTAGCTCTCGGCTTCAAGGACGTATACGAGGTAGCAGTAGGTGCGGATGTAGGGTGCGTAGCAGAGGCCACGCATTACGTGGAGGCCGTCTCAACCGGGAAGCTTCCGTTCCTCTTTACCAGCTGCTGCCCTGCGTGGGCGGTTCTCGTAAAGAAGTACTTCCCGGATCTTGCTTCAGAGGTCTCGGAGGAGCTCACGCCCATGGTTGCCACGGCAAGGACCATAAAGCAGGTGCGCCCCACGGCCCGCGTGGTCTTCATAGGCCCGTGTGCCGCAAAGAAGCTGGAGGCATCCAGACGCACAGTGCGCTCCTATGTGGATTTCGTAATAACCTTTGAAGAGCTTGCGGCAATGTTTGCTGCAAAGGGCATAAACATAAACGATATGGAGGACCTCCCCGTAACCCTGAAGTCTACGGGAGCAGGGCAGGGGTATGCCTGCGCCGGCGGAGTGGCGGGAGCCATAGAAAAGTGCATCAATGAATACTACCCGGGAACCCCGGTAAACATACAGCACGCCGAAGGCCTTGCAGACTGCCGCAAAGCCCTCATGATGGCCAAGGCAGGCCGCCTCAACGGCTGCCTCATAGAGGGCATGGGCTGCCCAGGCGGGTGCGTAGCCGGCGTGGGCACTATAATTGCCCCGGAGAAGGGCAAGGCCGCCGTGGACAAGCTTGTAGCGTCCGCAGACGCAAAAGTTCCGCCTTTAGAGCTTGAAGAGCTGGCGGAAGACCTCTCCAGGATGGAGTAACATATATGACGTACGACATAGCAATAATAGGCGCAGGCCCCGCCGGAGTCTCCGCCGCCATAAACGCAAAGATCCTAAATAAGTCCTTCATCTGGCTGGCAGGCTCTTTGGAGTCCAAAAAGGTCTCCCGCGCCGAGAAGATCCTCAACTATCCGGGCCTCCCGGCCATCTCCGGCGAGGACCTTTCCGCCGCCTTAAAGGCCCACTGCGACTCACTTTCCATATCCCCCACAGCGGCAAAGGTAACGGGCATATATCCGTCCAAGACATCCTTCACGCTTCTTGCAGGGGACGAGGCTCCCGTGGCCCGTTCCGTTATCCTGTGCCTAGGGGTGGAGTCCTTCAAGCCCGTCCCGGGCGAACTCGACTTCCTGGGCCGTGGCGTAAGCTACTGTGCCACCTGTGACGGCTTCCTGTACCGAGGCAAGACCATAGCTGTGCTCTGCACGGACAAGCGCCTGGAGCACGAGATCTCCTTCCTGGCCGGCATAGCCGCCAAGGTCTATCTCATGCCCATGTACCCCGGCTGCGAAGTGCAGGGAGACAACATCCAGATAATCCAAAAGTTTCCCGTATCCTTCCAGGGGGACATGCGCCTTTCCAAGGTATGCTTCAAGGACGGCGAGATATCCGTGGACGGGGCATTCCTTCTCAAGGAGTCCCTGCCGCCGGCAAGCCTCATCTCCGGCCTTGCCACGGAAGAGGGCCACATAGCCGTATCCCGCTCATGCGCAACCAACATCCCCGGCGTCTTTGCCGCAGGGGACTGCACCGGCCGCCCGTACCAGTATGCCAAAGCCGTTGGCGAGGGCAACGTAGCCGCCCACAGCGCTGTGGAGTACCTGGCAGCGCTGGACAAGCGATAAGCCAAAAAGTGGCGATAAAAGTGGCGATAAGCCAAAAAAGTGGCGATAAAAGCAAGCGATAAATCCAAAAGCAAGCGATAAAGCAAGCGATAAACCACAAGGGCACTGCTGATACGGCGGTGCCTTTTAGAATGGCTGTGGTTGCTCTGTGGGCGTCATCTCAACATCCCCTACGTTTCCCTTAAAAGATAGCTTTGCACCTAAAATCAGCTCTACATTAAGGTATGAGGGTAAGATTAAGGGATAGTTAGGGGCTGCAGGCCGAGTTGAATCAGATTGAGAACGAGGGATCCGTCCTCGCTTGCTTTGGAAGCAAGTACTTTAGTACATTAAAGCACTAAAGTATATGAACGAATGTTCATGAATTTTTTCAAACGCGGTTATGATCTTGTCATGGCGTGGGGGCTTGGGTGGACAACAGAAAAGCGGGCATTGCTGCCCGCTCCGGTTGTAGTATTATTTGGAGTTCAGCTCATCCAATGCAAGGCCAATCAGCTTGTCAGTTTTGTCTGCCAGATAGAGCGGGATGTTCAGTATTTTCCCGTTTAGTTTCAGGTTGAGCAGTGAGTACCTTACTATGAGCTTTGTAAAATTTTCATAAGACTTAAGATAAACCTTCAAGCTGGGTTTGCTGTCATCAGTTCCGGATTTTATTTCAACCGGAATTATGTCGTTTTTCCTTTGGATCAGGACATCGACATCGTATGAGCCGTCTTTCCAGTATCCTAAGTCTTTAAGTCCCTGGCATAAAAGTGACTGGATCACATAGTTTTCCGTCATGGCGCCTTTGTAGTTATCAATGAGCTTAAGATTTGCTGATAAGAATGACATGTCAAGACGTGACATTTTTCTAAGCAGCCCTACATCACACATGTATATTTTAAATATAAATTCGTCACGGAATCTTTCTAAGGGAAGAAAGGGTACCTTTATCCTGTGCAATGTCTTAATATCGTTGACTCTGGACATCCAGTCTATAGCATAGTAATACTCTCTTGACCGAGAGCTTTCTTTAGGATTGTTCGGATTGTTTTCCTTGATATCCTTGTAAGAGAACCGGTTGTATTCTTTAGCAAGCTGTTCCGGTATTGAGCGCCAGACATTCATTATCTTTTCATAATTAACTTTGTCATTATGCTTTCCGAAGTCAGACTGAAATCCCGACAACACATTATCAATTTCATTGTCGGCACGTACGGGATCCTGGTTCTCTGTCAGAAAACGAACTGGTTCAGGCATACCGCCAAATGTGAGATATATCTTAAGCTTGTCAATGAAATCATCTGCAAAGAACTGTGGAACCGGCTCAATCTTGTCTATGCCGTTCATATAGTGGACCAGGTTCGTACTGCCGTTTGCAAGCAGGAACTCCTCAAATGACATGGGCCACATGTCTAAAAAATCCACTTTTCCCACAGGGAAGCCAGCTGACAGCTCCGCCCCCTGCAATGACCCTGCGGCTACGACATATATTTCCGGAGCATCTTCACAGAAGTATTTCAATGAGTTAAGGGCATTGTTGCAGGTTTGAATTTCATCAAAGATAAAAAGAGTGTCAGGCGTTACGGGTTCTCTGCACAGGATTGCCAGATTCTTGATAATGGTATGGGGGTCGATGGTATATGCAAAAAAATCATCATACTGCCTGTTAGGAACATCAAAGTTCACATACACAGTATTGGTAAAATACCTTTTCCCGAATTCTTGCATAATCCACGTCTTGCCTATCTGCCTTGCACCGCGGATGACAAGAGGTTTCCTTTCACTGGAATTCTTCCATTCCACTAAACGGTTCATTATAAGGCGTTCCATATCTTATCCTCCGTGTACAGCTAATTCGGATAATAACTATACTGGCATTATACACTCATTTAAAGTTTAAGTCAATGGAAAATCTAAATCAGAGCCATTTATTGGCTCTAAATTCGTAAATTGGAGCCATTAATTGGCTCCAAATTTCAAATTTAAAACCAAACTTTTGTTTCTAAACATAAAATATGCACATATATAAACATTCCTGCTTCAGACCGGGTAGCAGCGCTGTATGTCCATGAAGTGCAACAGAAAAGCGGGCATTGCTGTCCGCTCAGGTGTGTCAGTTGGAAGGCAGGAGATGGGGTCACTTCTTCTTGTTCTTCTCCTTGGAGCGCTTGTCGTTGATGATCTTCATGTGCTCTGCGGTAATGAGCTCTACGTTGTTCTCTCTGGCCCACTGGACGCAGCCTTTGAGGACGAGGGGCAGGAAGACGCGCGGCACGTTGAGGATGGTGCGGAGGGCATCGTCCGTGAACTTAATCTTGTCGTCGGCGCGGTTTGCGGCGTAGCGCACGCTTATGAGGGATGCCTCGCGGACGGGCAGAAGCTCTGCGCGGGTCTTTGCCTTTCTGTGGAACCAGAAGTTCTTGCTGTCACGGTAGCCGTATTCCACGGGAAGG
>JAJPZC010000095.1 GCA_021204585.1 Clostridia bacterium | reverse complement strand
CCTTGCGGATTTTATAGTTTGCCGCCTCGGCCCCTTTTTGGATAATTCAAGGACATGTTGGCGTGTACAAATTGGAAATCAGTGAAATCCGGGGGCATTTTTCATGAAAAATGTTTGTTTGAACGCTTGCATAAAAACACGGGTTAGTGGTAAGATAGCATGAGATGATATGCATGAGGAAAGAAGCATGAGGGCAGCCATATACGGGGCCGGTGCGATGGGCACCATTCTGGGCGCATACATAACGAAGAACGGCGGCCAGATAGACCTTATAACCCGTAATATTGCGCATGTGAGAGGCCTGCAGACAGAGGGGGCTCATGTCATGGGGCAGGTCGATTTTACCGTGCCCGTGACTGCGTACACGCCGGACCAGATGAGCGGCAAGTATGACATCATATTCCTCATGACCAAGCAGCGGGACAATACTGCCATATGCGAGGGCCTTTTGCCGTACCTTGCAGAGGACGGAGTCATCTGCACCACGCAGAACGGCCTTCCGGAGCCCTCTGTGGCCGCCGTGGCGGGAGAGGAGAGAACACTTGGATGCGCCGTATCCTGGGGGGCTACGAACATAGGCGGGGGCATTGCGGAGCTTACGTCCAGCCCGGACAAGATGACATTTTCCCTGGGTTCACTGTACGGGGACAATCCGAAGATTTCCGCCGTGGCGCACCTTTTGTCCAAGGCCGGGAAGGTTACCGTGGAGAAGAATTTCATAGGCGCCAGGTGGGCGAAGCTGTCCGTAAACTGCGCCTTTTCGTCGCTATCCGCAATGTCAGGCCTCACTTTCGGCGAGGTGGCGCAGCATCCGAAGGGCCGCCAGATTGCCCTCAACATACTCAATGAGTGCTTCGCAGTGGCAAAGGCGGCGGACATAAAAGTAGCCAAGCTCCAGGGGCACAACATAGAAAGGATATACACATGCGGGGACCACGGCTTCAAGCGCAGAATTGCGCTGTGGCTTCTGCCGGCCGCAATGAAGTCCCACAGGAACATAAAGTCCGGCATGTACTTTGACATCATCGTGGGCAAGAGGTCGGACATAGACTTCGTGAACGGCGTCGTGGAGGAGTTCGGAAAGAGCCTTGAGATGGACACGCCCTTAAACTCCCTGTGCGTGCAGTTCGTGAACGAGATCTCGGAAGGAAAGCGCAAGGCCGGTGTGGAAAATTTTAACGAATTCATTTACTAAGTAACAAAACGGGCCGCATGCAGGATATGTGTTTGCGAATCATTGCATAAGGGTGCGGCAGCTGATAGAATATGCGGCAAGGAGAGGGGAATCATGTTGCACAACATATACTACACATCCAGTGACGGCGTCAATACGGTGCACGGGTGCCTTTGGATGCCGGAAGGCGAAGTGAAGGGCATCTTCCAGATTGTGCACGGCATGTGCGAGTACGCCGCAAGGTATTCTGCCTTTGCGGAATATCTGGCCTCCAACGGCTATATGGTGTGCGCAGAGGACCATCTGGGCCACGGCGAGACGGCAAAGGACGAGGACGCCTTAGGCTTTTTTGACGCCGCCCATGATTACAAAACCGTCTTAAAGGACATCCGCCACCTGGAGGTGCGCGTACGCGAGAAGCATCCGGACGTCCCGTATTATATCCTGGGCCACAGCATGGGCTCATTCCTGGTCCGTGCATTCCTTGCGGAATATCCGGAAGAGAACATAACGGGCGCCATAATAATGGGCACCGGATTCCAGGGCAAAGGCCTCCTCAACATGGCCCTCATGCTCACCGGCATGAACGCAGCCTTCCGCGGCTGGACCAACCGCAGCGGGTTTATTAAAAGCCTTGCCTTCGGCTCATACAACAAGAAGTGGGGCGGCAAGGGCTTTGAGTGGCTCTCCGTGAACGAAGACAACGTGAAGGCATATGATGCGGATCCCTTATGCGGCTTCTCCTTTACGGACAACGGATACAGCGTGCTGTTCCACTCCATAAAGGCCGCATGCGCCAAAAAGACCTTCAAGGCCACGCCCAAAGACCTTCCCATATACCTTGTCTCCGGCAAGGAGGACCCCGTGGGCGGGTACGGAAAGCAGGTGCAGAAGGTATATGCAAAGCTTGTAAAGTCCGGCCACACCTGCGTGCAGATGAAGCTGTACGAAGGCGCCCGCCACGAGATACTCAATGACTTCACCAGGGATGAAGCGAGAGCGGACATCCTTGCCTTCATAGACGGCCTCACGGCCGCCGGGACAGCCTCTGTAGCGGCCGCTGCAGCCGGAACCGGCGCAGAGGCCGGGGCAGAGTAATCTGCCCGCATGCCGCTTATAAAGCGGCATACAGCGGCAAATATGCCGCAGCAAAGCATGCATGCGGCATGCTATACGCTATACAGATACAACGTTATATGAGACTGAAGGGGAGAAAGACGGAATATGGTAGAAAGATTCAAGATTACAATCCCTCAGCTCACGGGAGAGAAGGAACGGACGGCATTCGTATATCTGCCCACAGGGTATGACATGGAGGAGGACAGGAAGTATCCGGTCCTCTATATGTTTGACGGCCACAATCTCTTCACGGACGAAGAGGCCACGTACGGCAAGTGCTGGGGTCTTGAGGATTATCTGGACTATACGGACACGCAGATAATAGTTGCCGCCGTGGAGTGCAACACGGAGGGGAATGGGCGTCTCAGCGAATATTCGCCTGTAGACTTCCCCTGGCAGGGCGGCGGCATCATAAAGGGCCGCGGGCGGCTGTACATGAACTGGCTTGTCAAGGACTTCAAGCCGTACATAGACACCTTCTACCGCACCCTCCCGGACCGCAAGAACACGGCAATTGCCGGAAGCTCCATGGGCGGGCTCATGACAATGTACGCCCTCGCAAAGTACGGCGCCGTCTTTTCCAAAGGCGCAGCCCTGTCTCCCAGCCTGTGGGTAGGGGACGGCAAGGCCGTCCGCATCATAGAGGATGCATATTACCGCCGCGGCACAATCCTCTATACAGATTACGGCTCACAGGAGTTCCGCAACCACACGGGACAGATGGAGCTCTTCGCAGACACCTGCGCAACGCTTATGAAGAATGGCGTCCAGATAACAGCCCGCATAGTCCCCGGCGGCACCCACTGCGAGGCCTCCTGGGAGAAGCAGATCCCCATCTTCATGCAGGTCTTAGGATTCCTCTCAGAGCACTAAACAAGCCAGCACAGGCCCGCATAACGGGCCTCCGGACATAATACCGCCGCAGCCTTTGGCTGCACATATGCCGCACCGGACGCCGCAGGACGTCCGTCCCGCCAGGAGCTGAGATATGCAGATAGAATACCACAAGGAATACAGCAAATGCCTCGGACGGGACATGGAGTTCAAGGTGTACGGGCACGCAGGGACGCCGTGCCTTGTAATTCCGTGCCAGGGCGGGAAGTTCTATGAGTTTGAAGACATGGGCATGCTGGGCATATACGCCCCGTATATAGAGAGCGGCCGCATCAGGGTCTTTACAATAGACAGCCTGGATTATGAGACGTACGCAGCGCAGGGCGGAGACCCCGCACAGCGCATCCAAAAGCATGAGGACTGGATGAATTACATTGTCCGGGAGTGCGTGCCCAGATTTAGGGACATCTCATGGAGCACGGAAAAATTCATCGTAACGGGCCTCTCATTAGGGGCCATGCACGCCGCAACTCTTTTCTTCCGCTATCCGGACATCTTCGGCCGTGCCATGTGCCTTTCCGGCGCATACACCAATGAGTACTTCTTCGGCTCCTTCCACAATGACCTCACGTACGCAAACTCCCCGCAGCAGTTCCTCGCCAACATGCCGCCGGATCATCCGTACCTTGCCAAGTACCGCTCCGGAAAGCTCATAATGTGCGTTGGCCAGGGGGCGTGGGAGATAGAGACCCTGGAGAGCACAAGGGCCATGGCAGACATCTTAGCCAGGCTCAATATAGGCGCCCGTGTGGAGTTCTGGGGCAAGGACGTGCGTCATGACTGGGACTGGTGGTACAAGCAGGCGGCATACTTCCTGCCGGACCTCTTAGCCTAGCGGCACCGCTGGAGCCGCACAGCCGCTTATAAGCGGCAGAAAGCCTCTCCGTGAGGCAATTCATGCGCCCAATTCAGGCGCCTCATAACAGCTTAAAACGGCCATATAAGAGGCCGTATGCAACATAGACGGGCCAGAAAGATATATAGAAGATATGGTTGTCCATAGGGACGCTAGAAGGTAGTTATATGAAGAATTTCGTTTTCATCTCCCCCAACTTTCCGCTCAATTACTGGCGCTTTTGCAGGGAGCTAAAAAACAACGGCTTAAGAGTACTGGGAATAGGAGACTGCCCGTATGAGCATCTTTCCCATGAGCTCAAGGCAAGCCTGGATGAGTATTACAAGGTGTCTTCCCTTGAGAACGAGGATGAGGTGTACAGGGCCGTGGCCTACTTCATCTTCCGCTACGGGAAGATAGACTGGCTGGAAAGCAACAATGAGTACTGGTTGGAGCGCGATGCGCATCTGCGCACCCTGTTCAGCATCAAGTCCGGGTTCCAGGACAAGGACATGAGCAGGGTGAAGAAGAAGTCCGTGATGAAGAAGTACTACGAGGAAGTGGGCCTTCCCTGCGCCCGCTGGACTCTTGTAACCACGTTCCGTCACTGCAAAAAGTTCATAGACGAGGTGGGATATCCTGTCATCGTGAAGCCGGACAACGGCGTGGGAGCCAATGACACCTACAAGCTCTCCGGCGACGAGGAGCTGCAGCACTTCCTGGACACAAAGCTTCCGGTAAGCTACATAATGGAAGAGTTCGTTGATGCCGAGATAAACTCCTATGACGCCATCATAAACAGCCAGGGTGAGCCTCTCTTCGAGACCGGCAACGTGACCCCCAAGTCCATAATGGACATCGTGAACAACAACGACAACAGCCTCTACTGGATGGTCAACGAACCCTTCGACGACATCCGCGAGATAGGCCGCAAGTGCGTCAAGGCCTTCCACGTCAAGAGCCGCTTCGTCCACATGGAGTTCTTCCGTCTTCTTTCCGACCAGTATCTCGGCAAGAAGGGCGACGTCATTGCCCTCGAGGTCAACATGCGCCCCTGCGGCGGCTACTCCCCGGACATGATGAACTACGCCAACTCAACTGACGTGTACAAGATCTGGGCAGACATGATAGCCTATGACAGCACCCTCGTTCCCACAGGCGAGAAGTTCTACTGCGCCTATGCAGGCCGCCGCGACGGCAAACCCTTCGTGTACAACGAACAGGACATCATGTACCGCTACGGCAAGAACATAAAGACCATAGACCGAATCCCCGACGCTCTCTCAGCCGCCATGGGCAACACCATGTACCTCGCCACCTTCAAGACCCGCGACGAGATGATAGAGTTCTACAAGGACGTCCTTAAGGTCAAGGACTGACCCCCTTACCATACCGGACCCAACTTAACAGCAGCAAGCAAAAAAGGCCTCCTTTCCGGGAGGTCTTTTAAATAAAATGAGGTGTTAACGGACATTAACTAGCCAGACTTGCAAGCAAATTTCACTCCGATATATAATACAGACGAAAAGAACAGATGTGTTGTTTTACAACACTA
>JAJPZC010000185.1:2463-5641 GCA_021204585.1 Clostridia bacterium | reverse complement strand
CCGGAGGACTGCAAGCCGACAGTGGTGGACAACAAGAGGGACTACGAGCTGGCGAAGGAGGCAGTGGCGAGGGAACTCGGAAAGAAGGTGGAGGATTTGACTCGGGAGGAGAAAGACATGGCGTACGGTCGTCTGGGACTGTGCGATCTGGACTTCCCGTAAAAAACAGCGGTAACAACCACTCCGAACGCGGAGAGGACCACGCCCCGAAGGGCGTGGACCAGCGCATCGAGGCCAACATAGCCGCGATAGAGCTGGCGAAGCGTCTCATCGAGGAGGGCAGGAAAGCCACCCCCGAGGAAATGAGGACGCTGCGCAAGTTCAGCGGCTGGGGAGGGCTGGGGAAAGCCTTCACTGGCGGCATTGGCTTCTCTTACCTTAAGAGGATGACAGATCTGCTCGGCGAGGAAGGCGCGAAAGCCGCCGCCATGAGCGCCAGCAGCTCCTACTATACCCCCGCCCGTGTGATAGACACGATGTGGGACATCGCCAAGGCTCTCGGCTTCAAGGGCGGCAGGGTGCTGGAGGGCAGCGCGGGCATAGGCAATATATTGGGGCAGATGCCCGCCTCTCTGAGCTCCAGGAGCGACATACAAGCAGTCGAGATAGACCCGACGGCGGGGGGCATACTCTCCCTGCTGTACCCCGATGCGCAGGTAGACGTACAGGGCTTCGAGAAGACCAAAGTGCGCCCTGGCAGCGTCGACCTCGCCATAACAAACGTCCCCTTCGTGACGGGCATGCGTGTCTTCGACCCCGCAAACCCCGACCTCTCGAAGAGGTTCTCCAACATCCACGACTTCTGCATAGCGAAGAACGTCCGCTCCCTGAAGGAGGGCGGGCTGGGCGTGTTCGTCACCTCGAGCGGCACGCTTGACCGCTCACAGGTCCTCTTGCGCTGGCTGACAGACCCCAAGGGCGGCAACGCGGACGTGATAGGGGCGTTCCGCATGAACAACGAGACGTTCCAGGGCACGAGCGTCACGAGCGACATCGTTGTGGTGCGCAAGCGCAAGGGGACAGAGGAGAGCCCGCACGCCATAGACGTGTCGGGCTTGACGACGCTGCGAATAGGGGTGTACCAGCCCGTCGAGTGGCAGCTTGACCCCAATAAGAACGGCCTAAGTAAGGGCGTGCCGCTGATCATCAACAGCTATTTCGCCAGTCACCCCGAGATGATGGCGGGGGAGATGTTCCTGAAATTCGAGAAGACGCAGGATAATTACCGCCCCGAGAGCCCCGGGCTGTATCCCGCCAAGGGGAAGGACCAGGACAAGATGCTCGCCGCCTTCGCCAAGAGCATGGAGGAGAAGAGGGAGGAAGACAACCGGAGCGGGGAGGCGGACACCGGGACTGAGCCCGTGACCCCCGACCTGAAGGGACACAAGACAGGCTCGATATACCTCTCCGACAAGGGCGAGCTGATGAGGGACGGCGAACCGCTGGGCGTGAACAACAACAAGGTGGCGGGCAGGACGAAGCAGGAGTGCCTCACCTCGTATCAGCGGGTGAGGGACGCTCTCCAGAAGGTGATAGAGTACCAGCAGCAGAACTCTGACGACAAGGGGCTCGCCCCGCTGCTCGAGGAGTTCAACAAGGCCTACGACGACCACGTGGGGGTCTTCGGCCCGTTCACGGGGAACCAGCGGACGGCATTCCTCAGGAAGGACGTGGACTTCCCCGCCGTCTCGGCTCTGGAGAAGCCCGTGGTGCGCGACCGGGTTGACCCCAAGACGGGGAAGCACACGCGCGTTGAGGGGTACGAGAAGGCGGACATTCTGAAGAAGCGCGTCATAAACAAGGCGGAGGAGCCCAGCCCCAAGACCGTGCGTGACGCCGTGATAGTGAGCATGAGCCAGAAAGGGCGGCTTGACATCCCCTACATGGCGGACAAGCTGTCGCTGACGGAGAACGAGGTGCGCAAACGGATACTTGCCGAGGGACTCGGCTTCGAGAACCCCGTGAGCGGACAGGTGGAGGCGAAACACGTGTACCTCTCGGGCAACGTGAGGGAGAAGCTGAGTCTCGCGGAGGGGAACAACGAGGGCGGCCGCTACGACAAGAACATAGAGGAGCTGCGCAAGGTGATGCCAATGGACATCCCCGTGCACCTGATAGACTTCAACATCGGCTCGTCGTGGCTCGGCACGGGGCTGGTGGAGGAGTACATAAAGGACCGCATCGGGCAGGAAGTGCGCGTGTCCGCCGTGGACGGCGTGCTGTTCATGGGCAGTGCTCAGGAGGACGGGGCCAACAGTAGCCTGGGCGTGTACAGCGAGCAGTTCCAAGAGTACGTGCCGTGGAGCGCGCTGGTGCGGTGCGCCATGAACAACAGAACCTTCACGGTGAAGCACACGTCGAAGTACACGGGGACACGGGTGGACAAGGCCGCCTCGGACGCCTGCACGCAGAAGATAGCGGAGATAAAGCAGGACTTCAAGGACTGGATGCGGGGGCGCATAGAGAAGGACACGGATCTCGGGGCGCGCCTCGAGAAGACGTACAACGACCAGTACAACAACTACGCGCCGCCGCGCATACCCGACGAGTATGCCCCGAAGGTGTTCCCCGGCGCTGTGCCCAACCTGCCGATGAGGGGACACCAGAGCCGCGCCATAGTGGGCTCGCTGATGCGTCCGCTGCTGCTGGCGCACGAGGTGGGTACGGGAAAGACCTTCACCCTCATATCGTCCGCCATGGAGATGAGGCGCACGGGGCTTGCCAAGAAGCCCATGATAGTGGTGCAGAACGCCACCGTGGGGCAGTTCGCCACGAGCGCGAAGACGCTGTACCCGGGGGCGAAGATCCTTGTGGTTGACGAGGACGCCAAGGGGCCGAAGGGCCGCCAGGCGTTCTGGAGGAAGATAAAGTACAACGACTGGGACATGGTGATCGTCTCGCAGTCGGCGTTCGACTACATCCCCGACAGCAAGGAGAGGCGGGTGGCGTTCATACAGGAGCGGATAGACGAGAAGCTCGACGTGCTTGAGGGCGTGAAGGACGACAGGAGCATCAGAAGGAGGCTGGAGGGCGAGATAGAGAAGCTCCAGGATGACATTGTCAAGGCCGCCCAGGACAGGGTGAGCGGCACGAAGAAGCACGGCAAGCTGGAGGGCGAGATAAAGAAGCTCCAGGATGACATTGTCAAGGCCGCCCAGGACAGGGTGAGCGGCACGAA
>JAJPZC010000185.1:0-2363 GCA_021204585.1 Clostridia bacterium | reverse complement strand
GAAGCACGGCAAAGCCCTCCAGAACGCCAAGGCAGGGGCGGAGGCTCTCCTTGCCCGCAGGACGGACAACGTGGAGGACTTCGACGACATGGGCGTGGACGCCCTGCTCGTGGACGAGGCTCACGCCTACAAGCACCTGGGCTTCGCCACGACGATGCAGCGCGGAGTGAAGGGCGTCGACCCGAAGGGAAGCCTGCGGGCGCAGGGGCTGTACCTTAAGACGAGGTCGGTGATGGAGCGAACTCACGGCCGCAACGTGGTGTTCGCCACCGGCACCCCGATAAGCAACACCGCGGCGGAGGTGTGGACGTTCATGCGCTACCTCATGCCGCCCGATGTTATGGAGGAGAACGGCATCCTGCACTTCGACGACTTCGTGAGGAACTTCGGCAACGTCAGCCAGATGCTGGAGTTCGGCACGAAAGGCGACTTCAAGGAGCAGACCCGCTTCTCCGGCTACACCAACCTGCCCGAGCTGTGCCGCCTCTGGTCGATGGTGAGCGACACGGTGCTGACGGAGGAGGCGGTGGAGCTGCAGAACAAGGTGCCCGACTTGGAGGGCGGCAAGGCGCAGGACATCTACGTGAAGAAGACGGCCGCGCTTGGGGGCATCATGGACTTCGTGCGCAGTGAGATCGAGCGGTTCGAGCACATGACGCAGAGCGAGAAGGCGGAGAACAGCCATATACCCCTGGTGATGTACGGGGTGGCCAAGGCGGCCGCCGTAGACCCCCGCCTCGTCTCGGACACTCCCCTGCCCTACGACCCCCAAAGCAAGACGGGCGAGGCTGTCAGGCAGACGCTGCGCAGTCTTGAGGAGACGAAGGACTATAACGGCACTGTCGCCATCTTCGCCGAGAGCTACCGCAACAAGAGGACGGGCTTCAACCTGTTCGAGGACATAAAGCAGCGCCTTGTCGAGGCGGGCGTGCCGGAGAAGCAGATAGTGGTGATGCACCCCGGCAAGCAGGAGGGCAAGGAGGACATATTCGAGAGGATGAACAGGGGCGAGGTGCGCGTGGCGCTGGGCAGCACGGCGACGCTCGGCACGGGCGTGAACATACAGGAGCGGCTGCACACCCTCATCCACCTCGACGCTCCCGACCGCCCGATGGACTACACCCAGAGGAACGGGCGCATACTGCGGCAGGGCAACCTGCACAAGGAGTGGGGCAAGCCCGTGAGGGTGCTGCGCCTCGGGGTGGAGCGCACGCTCGACGTGACCGCCTACCAGCGCCTGCAGACGAAGGGCAGGATAGTGGACAGCATAATGAGGGGGAAGAAGCTGCTTGAGAACAATCTGGAGAACCGCACGGTGGACGAGGAGGCGGACGACCTCGGGGACATCATAGGCACACTTTCCGGCTCGAAGGCGGTGCTCGCCCTGAACCAGAGGAAGCGCGACGTGCAGCGGCTGGAGTCGAGGCGCAAGACGTACGAGGCTACCCAGAGGTACGCCGCCTCCAGGGAGAAGGAGCTGGCAAGACAGAACAAGCTCACGCAGGAGCGCCTCGGGGAGCTGCGCAAGGGGCTGGAGGCGGCGGAAAGCTCCACAGGCGAGGGGATGACGGCCGACGGCGTTGACCTCGGTGACGAGAAGAAGCGGGCGGACTTCCTCAAGGAGCGGAACAAGGCTGTGCAGGAGGCGCAGAAGAAGGGAAGCGCCTTTGACGAGACCGTCAGGATAAAGGCGGGCGGACACACCTTCGATGTGACCACCAGCCTCAGGAAGGCGTTCGAGGGGCAGGGATCGTCGTTCAGCGAGACGCTGCGCAGGAGCGTGACGGTGTCCTGCCCGGAGCTGGGGATACACTCGCGGCAGGTGAGGGGCGCGCTGATGCGGGGCGCCCTGGACTTCATAGAGCAGGAGGCGCTGACGGGCAAGTTCCACAAGGACCTCATAAGAAGCCTTGAGAACGCGGTGGAGGCGAACGACCGGGAGCGTGACACCCTACTGGACACTCTCGGCAAGCCCTTCGACAAGGAGGAGGAGCTGGAAAAGGCGCGCAAGGAGGTCTCGGAGCTGGAGGAAAGGGCGAAGCAGGACATGGAGCGGATAGAGGCGGAGGAAAAGGCCGACCGCGAGCAGAGGAGGGGGCAGGACGTGAGCGTGAATGTGGACAGCCTTGCGGACGCTGACACGGACGAGGGGGAGGCGGAAGGCGACAGCACGGGCGCGCGTTTCCGCGAGACGGACGCTGACGCCGTGGCCGAGGCGGTGGACAAGGACGCGGGGGCGGCAGCCCGGAACATGGCGGCGTCGCTCTGGGCGGATGTGGAGATTGCCAACTCGATAGAGGAGGTGACAGACCCCGAGGCGAGAAGAGCCATAGAGCAGGGGAGGCACGTCACTGGCTGGTACG
>JAJPZC010000180.1 GCA_021204585.1 Clostridia bacterium | reverse complement strand
TCTCTATCAGCGCCGACTCCACATCCATCAAGGTTGGCGGCAGCGCAACGGCAACCATAACCGTCACTCCTTCTGACGCAGATGACGGTTCATGGACAATATCTCTGTCCGGAGACACGGATGCCGTAGAGCTTTCCAAGACATCCGGTACGGGCGGCGATACCGTCACAATTACAGGTGCAGCAGCAGGCACGGTTGCAATCAAGGTGACGTCCGGTGCAGTGGATACTGTAACTGATTCCATAAACATTGAAGTCTATACAGTAGATGTAGAGAGTGTTTCCCTTAGCGATACAAGTCTTACAATGAGAATCAACGATGAGGAGACTCTTACAGCAACGCTTAATCCTACGGATGCCACAAACCAGAATGTAACCTGGAGCACATCCGCAGATGGCATACTTGAGATAGAGGGCACCGGACTCAGCGTGACAATCAATGCTGTAGCCAGCGGCACGGTAACTGTTACAGTAACCACAGAAGATGGCAGCTATACTGCTGCCTGCGAGATAACTGTGGAGAACCATGTTGACGGCATAGCTGTTGTGGACAGCAGCAGCAATGATGCAGTAGCCAATGGCATCCACGCAATAGTTAACGGTGATGCTGTAAACCTTACCGTAACTTTAATAGGAGAAGATGAGGATGCTCCACTTACAACGGACGGCTGGACTGCTTCTGTCAACAATGACAACATCATCATCAGAACCGGCACAACCGGCATAAGGGTAACTGCCATCGCCGGAGGCACGGCAACCATTACTGTAACTCCTTATGATCCGGATTCAGATGTTACTGTAACAATCATGGTGACAGTCATTGAAGCAACTATCTCCGGCACGACTGATTTTATAATATACGAATCCAAAACAACAAATTCACTTACTCTCAATGTGACCAATGCAACGCCTTCTTCCGTAACATGGACATCTTCTGAAACATCCATTGCTACTGTCTCCGGAACAGGAACATCTGCTACCGTAACAAAAGTAGCCAACCAGTTCAGCTCTACAACCATAACGGCATCCTTTGATACAGATTATGGAACCGTTACTGCTACCACAAGGGTATGCGTAACTGCAAATTACTTCTACCTGTCCGGAGTAAATCAGGATACTTGGTTACATCCGTCAACATCAGATGCAGCAGCTTCAGCCGGAGTACTTCTGGAGCCTTCTAATGACAACGAGTACGTATACAGTGTAACGGTTCACATTGATGTGGATTCAACACCTTGGGGGTTCGTTGTATGCTTCGATGGCATGACTGATTCCAATGCCTGGGATTATGACATTGCCTCAGGGTCAGCATACTACGATGAAGCTGATTCCAGTGCAGATTATGTAACGAGTCACGATGGCAATCTGCAGGTAACCGATTCCGGCGACTACACCATAAGCCTCGACTTCTCCAATGATGGCCTGGCGGTATTCACTATCAGGGTGGCAGGCATAGACGTAGAGGAAGTAACCCTTACACTGGCCAGCGGTGCTGCATCTCTGGATGCAACAACCAACACAAGCGTGACATACAGCTACGCAGTAAAGCCTGCAGATGCGCAATATACCAATGATGATGTAACTGCAGAGCTTATATGTAACGTGGACGGATGGGAGTCCTGTGTGGAGCTCACTACGAACTATTCTGCCAATACGGTAACGGTAACCTGCATTGAAAATCCTGCAACGACATTTACGTTGACACTTGTTGTAACCATACAGAATGCTGAGTCCAATCTTGTATACATTACTGTCAACGGAAGCAGTACAACAGCGGTGGACCATGTTGGCTTTGAAGAAGAGTCTTATTCATACGATGTTAACAACGGCGGAGAAGCCTGGACGATAACTGTGCATGCATTAGCATATGATTCCGACAATAATGCGGCTTCCAATGAGACAGTTACTTATTCCCTTGCAGACAGCTACAGCGGCGTCTCATGTGTGACCACAAAGAAGGGGCTTGTCATAACATCCACTGTGCTTGGTACATTCAAAGTCATAGCAACATCCAACGGCAATAACAGTATCACAGGGGAAGCAGAAGTAACATTCTATTCAGATACGTTCTATCTGTACACTTCGTGGACAGACTGGGCTGCGTTGGATTCATCCAAAACCTCAGTAATCGGAACAGATGTTGAAGCCTATGCTCTTACAGCTACAGACAGCACGAACAAAGTGTTCTCCGGAACATTCTCATTCACAGACACATACAATGATTCTCAGTTCTATATCCTGTATCTTGGCTGGACCGGCTGGACCAATGGTGTCACTATAGATAACACATACCTGGATTCAACCAACTCATCAGACAATGCTTATACAAATCCGGGCAATGACCACTTCCAGATAAGCGCAACTGGTACATATACCATAACTGTAGACCTGTCGGGTTCAACTCCTGTCGTTACCATCACAGAAGCAGCCGGCAACTGATGTCTGTCCGGCATCTGCCACAACACAATTGTTTTCTAATTGTTGACTCTGGACAGGCCATGGAAACATAGGCACATAGCCTCATACACAAGAAACTCCTCTGCAGCATACCCGGCCTTGCAATACAGTCCGGGAAGAGCAGGGGAATTTTTTGTCACGGGGACAATGATTTTCGTCACAATCTTTGTGTTAGTCGTTGCAAGTTATTCAGAGTGCATGGTATAATCTTGTTGCCATCAAGGATAGGCCTTAAGCGCAGGTCAAAGGCTGCTCCAGGGCAATCTGTGGCGGGATATTGCCCGTTTGCGCATGCCAGGGCATTGCGCCCGGCATAAAGGATAGTATATAAACTCGGAGCTTTGGGCAGATCCGGAATAGGGGCCCTTGGCACAGGATTTTTCGGAGGATGCATATTATATGAAGGCCAATGTCTTGGTTACCGGCGGAGCCGGATACATTGGATCGCACACCGTTGTGGAGCTTCTGGAGAACGGGTACGGCGCTGTGGTAGTGGACAATCTTTCCAACTCATGCGAGGAGAGCGTGAAGAGGGTGGAGAAGATCACGGGCAAGAGCGTCAAGTTCTATGAAGCAGACGTAAGGGACAGGAAGGCCATGTCAAAGGTCTTTGAAGAGAATCATATAGACTGGGTAATACATTTCGCAGGGCTTAAGGCCGTTGGCGAGTCATGTGAGAAGCCTGTGGAGTATTATGACAACAACCTGTACGGCACCCTGTGCCTGCTGGAGGTTATGAGGGAGCACGGATGCAAGAAGATAGTATTCTCGTCCTCTGCAACAGTGTACGGAGATCCGGAAGTGCTCCCCTTGACGGAGGAGTGCAAGACGGGCGGGACTACGAACCCGTACGGCACATCTAAGTACTTCCAGGAGATTATGCTCCAGGACGTGTACAAGGCAGACAAGGAGTGGACTATAGTCCTTCTTCGCTATTTTAACCCCGTGGGGGCTCATGAGAGCGGGCTCATAGGTGAAGACCCCAAGGGCATCCCCAACAACCTTACGCCGTATATTGCCAAGGTGGCCATAGGGGAGTTGCCGGAGATAGGAGTCTTCGGCAATGATTACCCCACCCCGGACGGCACGGGCGTCAGGGACTACATACACGTCGTAGACCTTGCCGCAGGGCACGTCGCCGCCATAGACAAGATACAGGGCACAGGCGTGTACATATACAACTTAGGAACCGGCATAGGATACAGCGTCCTGGACGTCATACATGCCTTTGAAAAGGCCTGCGGGCATCCTCTTCCGTACAGCATAAAGCCCCGCAGAGCGGGAGACATAGCCATGTGCTATGCAGATGCCTCCAAGGCAAAGGCAGAGCTTGGCTGGGAGGCAAAGCTGGGCATAGATGAGATGTGCGCCTCGCTTTGGAAGTGGCAGAGCATGAACCCCAAGGGGTACAGGGAGTAATCCCTGCTGCCCGCACGGGCACGCCCTCCAGGGCCCCGGCCCGGTCCGGATCATTTTGCTGTGGCCGGGAGCTGGCATGAACATTTGTTTCTAAACAGCGCGCCCCCCATCCGACTGCACCGTGTCCGGGTCCGGATTTGCACCTTCTCCGTGGCACGGCTCTTGTGCAGAATGCATAATTCTGCATCCACGCCGTATGCAAGACAGCTAATGTCTGCATGCCTGCACATACATGCGCACGCACATGCATACTTGGCCGGACATGTTCTTTCCCGGTGTGGGCTTCTCCTTCCGGGAGGTCTGCAGGAAATATCGCATGCGGGCTAATTGGCACAGGGTGCAGACCCTGCACGCAGAGACAGGCACAAGAACATATATACCGCATATAAGCTTTGCGTCTTTCGCTAAGCTGTACATAAACAAAAGAGATTGACACATCATGAGAGACAACCTTAAGACGGCGCAGGAGCTTACAGATTACGCTATTGCCAATTTGGAACTGGATCCTGCAGATGTGAACTATATACGCAACAGGGTATTGGAGATACTTGTGCGCGCCACAGAGGAAGGGTACACGGAGGAGACGCTTAACGCATCATTAGAGGATGAAGTGTACGCAGAGCTCTCTTTGCGCCCTTCACAGGTTAACGCAAAGTTCCAGGCCCTCCTCGCAGAGGACTCTAAGAAGGCAACGGACTGGCTGTACGGATACTGCGTTGCGAACAGGTACGTGAAGAAGGCCGTGCTGGACAGGAACCCCAGGTTTGAGGCCAACGGGCTTATAATTACCATTAACAAGGCAAAGCCGGAGTTCAAGGACCCGAAGAAGGCAAAGCAGGCAAACTCCGTGGACGGAGGCTTCTGCAAGTGCGTCATATGCCGTGAGAATGAAGGCTTCGGCCAGAGGGACAAGAGGAACTTGCGTTCCGTAGACCTCACCCTCGGCGGCCAGAAGTGGTTCTGGCAGTATTCCCCGTACGGCTATTTCCATGAGCACGGCATAGCCGTGAACTGTGAGCACAGGCCCATGTACGTGGACAAGGGCACCTTCTACCGTCTTATGGACTTTGTAGACCTGTTCCCACATTACTTCATAGGCTGCAACGCACCCTTGCAGCGCATAGGGGGCTCCGTCCTCGCCCATGACCATTACCAGGGCGGCGGCGAGATCCTTCCCATGCACAAGGCAGGCGCCGCATACACCCTCTCGCATCCTGCTTTCCCGGATGCCATAGTAGAGGTGGTTGCCTGGGCCGGCACGGTGTGCCGTGTCATCTCCCCCAGCCGTGAGACGGTGGCAGAGCTTTCAGACATCATCCGCAAGGCGTGGGTGTCATACACCAATCCCAAGATTGGCATAATACCGGTAGATGAAGAGGGGGTGCACAGCGCCATCTCGCCCACGGTAGTAAAGACCTCCAGAGGGTATGAGATGAGCATAATCCTGCGCTCCAACATAACCTCCCCGGAGTTTCCGGACGGCGTATTCCATGCCCATCCGGAGTTCCACGTAATAAAGAAGGAGAGCATAGGGCTCATAGAGGCCCAGGGCCTCTTCATCCTTCCGGGCCGTCTCGAGGAGCAGCTTTCCCTTGTGGAGGACGCCATAGTGGCGGGACAGCGCCTGGATGAGTCCCTGCAGGACTTCCAGAGGATATATGATGAGACCCTTGTCTTCTGCAGCAGGGCAGCCATGGCGGGCAGGCCCATGACAAAGGAGACCATTCATTCCTGCATGCAGGAGGAGCTGGGCTCCGTATGCGGCCGCATTCTGGACAACACGGCCGTTTTCAAGGACAAGCAGCAGACAGTGCAGTTTTTAACAAAGCTGGGGTGCGTATTATGCAGATAAAAGAGACAGACTGGGAATACAAGGTATGCGCCTCCGGGCGCGTGAACATAATAGGGGAGCACGTGGACTACTGCGGCGGCAAGGTGCTGCCCGCAGCGCTAACCCTCAAGAACACCGTATACTGCCGTCCAAACGGCACCAATGAGATAAACATAGAGTGGACCACCCTTCCGGAGCGCGTAACCCTGGACATAAACTTCCTGGGGCAATATAAGAGCCTCAAGTTCGGCAACTACCAGGCCGGCTCCGCCTATGTCTGGCGGGAGGCCGGGTACCCTCTTCAGGGCTGTGACATGCTTATGGACTGCAAGGTGCCCTTCGGCTCCGGCCTCTCTTCATCTGCGGCCATAGAGGTTTCAACCCTGGCTGCCTTAAGGACCCTCACAAACACGCCCGTCTCAGACGTCCAGATAGCCCTCCTTGCGCAGAAGGCAGAGAGGGAGTACGTAGGCATGAACTGCGGCATAATGGACCAGTATGCCTCCGCCTGCGGCCGCAAGGACCACGCCATGCTCCTGGACTGCAAGACCATACAGTGCGAATACATCCCCCTGGAGCTGGGCAATTATGCGCTGGTTATTATAGACTGCCGCAAGCCCCACAACCTTGTGGAGTCCAAGTACAACGAACGCCGCTCCGAGACGGAGCAGGCCCTCTACATTCTGCAGGCCCTGGACTCCTCCATATCTTGCCTCGCGGATGTCTCCCCGGAAACATTCCGCAAGATGTCCCCGGCCCTGCCGGGCAAGATCCGGGACCGCGCGGAGCACGTAATATACGAGTGCGACCGTGTCCGCAAGGCCGTCCTGGCCATGAAAGAGGGGCGCATCTTAGACCTTGGAACCCTCTTAAACGAGTCCCATGAATCCCTCTCCAGACTGTATGAAGTAACGGGCCATGAGCTGGATGCCCTGGCCGCAATTGCGCAGTCCCATCCCGCATGCATTGGCTCCCGCATGACGGGGGCGGGCTTCGGGGGCTGCACCATCTCCCTGGTTCAGAAGGACGCCGTCCAGGACTTCGTTTCATACACCCTTTCCAGCTACACTGCCGAGACCGGCTACGAGGCCAAGTTCTACGAGGCCGGGGTCTCAGACGGCATAACCGTCCAGAAGCTCTGATACCATATTACCATATACACGCCCGCACAAGGGACATATGCATGCCTGTGCAAAGTGCACAAGGACGCCCACACCGGGACACCCCGAGGCACCAGTACCAATAGCACAGAGACATCCATGCACGGCTATACATGTACCTGTGCAAAGTGCACAAGTACGCCCACACAGTGCACCCAAGGCACCAGTACCAATAGCACAGAGACACCCGTACAGGTGCACCACATGCACGTATCAAAGTACAATGGCACCCATGCAAGGACACACAGGGCTCTGTACCAAGGATCAGTAACACACACAGGGACACATACAAGCCCTGTACCAAGGCACATGAACACCCACACAGGGGCACAGAGGTAGCCATACACGGCCAATAAATGAGGCCATATGGGCTTCTGTGCGGACATATGCCATGCAAGGCTCCGTTCAGATCCTATGCACCCTTGGCTCTGTACTGCAAGACACCATATCCGGTGCATTCCAGAGGCTCTAAAGGCCATGCATGCACCGCAGGGCTAGCTTCCAGTCTACTCCATACAGGGCGCCTGGACGCAAGGCAAGCCCATTCAAAGGCCCCATATATACAAACAGGCCTGTACCCGTACAGGGCATATACATCCGTTATATGACAACAATCCAGAAAACATTATATGACACATACAATGGGAGAGAGGTGCATCTGTACACTCTCTCCAATGATTTTCTGTCTGTGGGAATCATAGACTTCGGTGCTGCTGTCCAGTACCTTAAGATCCGGACCTCGGAGGGTGAGAAAGACATATGCCTGGGCTTCAAGTCCGTGAAGGAGTATGTCTCCTGCGGCATGTACTGCGGAGCCACCGTTGGCCGTGTGGCAAACAGAATCCGGGGCGCCCAGTTTACCATGAACAGCACCACGTACCATCTCTCAAAGAACCAGGGGCAAAACCACCACCACGGGGGCTTTGAGGGCTTTGACAGGAAGTTCTACTCTGTTTCCGCAACAGAGGACGGCATCTTGACCATGTCCCTCATATCCCCGGACGGGGATGAGGGGTACCCCGGGGAGCTTCATATGTCCGTGCAGTTCTCTTTGGAGGACGGAAGGCTTAACATATTATATATTGCCATAAGTACAAAGGACACCCTTTGGGCGCCTACAAGCCACATATACTTCTGCCTGGACGGAGAGAAGGGTGGAGTGCTGGACACCACTCTGACCATATATGCAGACAGCTTCACGCCCTGTGATGCAGACTCCATCCCAACAGGCGAGATACGTGCCGTGCAGGGCACGCCTCTGGACTTCACAGCCCCTAAACGCATTGGCCTGGACATCTCCAAGCCCTGTGAGCAGCTGGAGTACGGGAAGGGCTATGACCACAACTTTGTCTTAAACGGCTCTCATGCAGCTACAGCTACAGGAAAGGGAGGCATCTCCCTGGACATATATACAGACATGCCCGGCCTCCAGTTCTACACCGGGAACTATATAAACGCAGAGGGGAAGTACGGCCACATTGGCTTCCGTTCCGGCTTTGCCCTGGAGCCCCAGTTCTTCCCGGATGCAGCAAACGTCCCGGCATTCCAGACGCCCCTGCTTCCTGCAAACACACCGGCTACACATTACATCTCATATGAGTTCCACACAGGGGAGTGATGTTACATAAAGCATAAGAGACTTTTGTGGAGTCTTCTAATATTTCTGTGAATCTTGAATCCGGCTTGTAGTTTCCGTCTGCATATGATACACTTAGGCAGGTTCATGTGGGCGTTATGCCCATGGGGTGCTTTTTCATGAGCAAGGATATGGCTTCCAAAAACTTAAGACCTTTGCCGATAGGCATATCAGACTATATAGAGACTGTTACGGACTGTTACTATGTTGACAAGACTCTTCTCATCCGTGACATCCTTAGCAAGAAAACCAAAGTGTACCTCTTTACAAGGCCCAGAAGATTCGGCAAGACACTCAATATGAGCATGTTGCAGACATTCTTTGAGGACACGGGCGAGGATAAGTCCATATACTTCAAGGACAAGAAGATCTGGCAGTGCGGGACAAGATATACAGACAAGATGGGGACATCCCCTGTCATCAGTATAAGTTTCAGAGAAGCTGGTGCAGACAGTTGGAGAGAATGCTATTCTGAAATCAAGAAGGTAATAGTCAAGCAGTACGAAAAGTGGGCTGATATTGCCAATAATCCGAAGTTGACTCCGAATGAAGCTGAAACCTTTAATGCCATTGTCAGCAAGCGCGCCAAGATAAGCGATTTCAAGGATTCACTGCAGTTGCTTTCTGATCTGATTTTTAAATGCAATGGCAATAAGCCGGTCATACTGATTGACGAGTACGATGAGCCTATACAAAAGGGATATCTGAACGGATACTATGATAAAGTCATAAAATTCATCAGGCCATTGTTTTCAAAGGCGTTGAAAGACAATGCAAATATAGAATTTGCTGTTCTTACGGGCATTAACAGGGTCTCAAAGGAAAGCATCTTCAGCGGGCTCAACAATCTGAAAACATACTCCATTTTGGATGATAATTTCAGCGAGTACTTTGGCCTCACAAGGGACGAAGTCAAGGAGATGTTTGATTACTACGGCTACAGCGACAGTTTCGACACTGCCTGCAAGTGGTATGACGGATATCGGTTCGGAAAAACCGATATTTTCAATCCCTGGTCCATCATCAACTATATAGATGACGGGGCATCTTCAGAACCCAAGGATTACTGGATCAACACGTCCGGGAATGATATCATTTCTGACATGCTGAAGAGCACCACGCCTGAGGTATTGAACAACCTGATTGCCCTTCTGCAGGGCGAGACAGTCGTGGCGCTGATAGATGAGAATTTAGCTTACCCGGATCTCAAAGGCGATGTTGCCAATGTTTACTCGCTTCTTTTGATGTCCGGATATCTCAAGACCCAGGAGGCTCAGTTTTATTCCTTGCCTGAGAATCTGGCAAGTGAAATGGCCAAGAGGCACAATTACTGCCTTGCCATTCCTAATGAGGAAGTCAGGGATGAATTCTTCTTATTCATTAAGAAACTCCTTGCATCATTCTATGCAAAGGAGCCTGACGGGAAGCTTTTTATTGAAATATGGGATGCCATTACGGCCCGCAACGCAGAGACTTTGGAATGCAGCTTGTCCGGCTTCTTAAGCAGCACGGCTAGTTATTTTGATACTGCGTATGAGTCCTTCTATCAGGGCTTTATGCTGTCTGTCTGCGCCTACAAATGGGGAAAGTATCATGTCCGCACCCAGATACCCTCAGGCAAAGGCAGGTATGACATAGGCCTGGAGCCCAGGGAGAAAGGTCTGCCCGGAGTTATTATAGAAATTGAGAGCGTAACAAAGAGCAGGCCCAATTATACAGGCTCACTGGATATATTGGCGCAGGCTGGCCTGGAGCAGATCAAATCCAGGGAGTATGACAGAGACATGCGCTCCCATGGCGTGGAAGACATAATCTTTGCAGGCATCGCTTTCAACAAGGAAGACGTCCGTGTGGCTATAGAATAGATTCACATATTCTCTGCAGAGAAGAACCATATGATACCCACGCCAGAAACCCTATCCGGGGCAATTATATCCCGGGATCTAAGGCTTTTCTCTGCCTGTATGGGTTTCCGCATACAATATTATTATAATACAGTCCTTGAGAGGTCCGGAGAAGATCCGGGCCTTTTTGTTATGTGAAATTTTTGGCACGATTTTGTAGTTTAGCGCACAGTTTTATCTATATATATACAGCAACTGTTGCTAAACTGACTGCAGTATAAGTGTATTGTGGCATACTGCCCTTTTTGTGGCGCAGCGTGGAAACGGAAAAGGGTGTTATGCAGGAAGATTACCTCGCGGAAAGCAAAGGGCTGTATGTGCGCAAAGCAGAGAGCCTCACCGGGCGCAAAGTGCCTTTCATTATGGGCATGGACTGCTCCGAAGTCCCCTCAATAGAGGCCTCCCGCGCCTCCGTGCACGAGGTTGCATACAGAGACTTTAACGGCCAGGAGGCAGACGTCTTCCAAGTCTTGAAGCAGGCAGGCATTACTGACATCCGTGTGCGCATCTGGAATGATCCAAGAGATATAAAGGGGCGCACGTACGGAGGAGGCAACTGTGATTGCGCTAACGCAGTATATATAGCCGCAAGGTGCAAGGCAGCAGGGCTTGGCATAATACCGGGGTTTCATTTCTCAGACTTTTGGGCAGACCCTGCGAAGCAGAAGGTTCCAAAGGCCTGGAGAGGGAAGTCCGTCTCCGAGACAGAGCAGCTCATATATGAGTACACCAGAGAGACCCTGCTTGCAATACAGGCCACGGGCGTGCATATAACGGCAGTCCAGATTGGCAATGAGACTACAGGCGGCCTCGTGGGAGTGTACATGAAGTGGAAGACCAGCTGCAGGTACCTCTCTGCAGCCGCAAGAGCCGTCCGCGAAGTTACGGGCCAAGTTTCCCGGGGCGGCGCAAAGATAGCTGTTCACCTCACCAATGCCGTATACGGCATTAAGTGGGCGGCAGACAAGTTCGCAAAGTACCATCTGGATTATGACGTCTTCGGCGTCTCGTGGTATCCGTATTACGCCTCGCACGGGACCTTTGCAAACCTTAAGGAAGAGTTCCGGAGCATCCATGAAGCATACGGCAAGGAAGCCATGATCTTAGAGACGGCATATGCCTTCACCCATGAAGACCTGGACGGCTGCGGCAGCACCATCCTTGAAGTTCCCAACGAACTCTCCGTCCCGGAGCAGTGCAGAGCCATGCAGGACATCATCCAGGGCATGGCAGACCTGGGAGACTGGGGTCTTGGCATCTGTTACTGGGGAGGCACCTGGATCTCTGCATCCAACTCCATGGACGGCTCCAAAAACCGGGCTCTCTGCAAGAAATACGGCTGCGGGTGGGCCACCTCATATGCCCATTCATATGACAAAGACGCAGATGACGGAGGGAGCCAGGTAGACAACCAGGCCTTCTTCCTCCCGGACGGCACTCCGTTAAGCTCCCTAAAGGTCTTTTCCCTGGTCTATGCCGGCGGCACAACATAAAATCCGTACAATCCAATCCCAGTCTATATATAACCCATACCACCCGGATGCTTCCGCATCCAGACAAGCCGCCCCGGCGGCTCCCGCAGTCCCAAAGGGCTCCCGCAGTCCCAAAGGGCTCCCGCAGTCCCAAAGGGCTCCGGCAGCTCAAAAAACGGCTTCCACACCGGCAAATTCAAGCCATAGCCCCGTCCAGACAGCAAAAAGTCCCCGGCAGGGGCTGCAGACTGGCGAAAACCAAGCCGGGAAGCACATATAGTCCAGGTCCCAAAGGGGTTCCCCTTTGGCACGTGCTGCTCACGCAGCACGTGCATACGCACTTTCTAGCCCTTTTCATCCCGGCTCATGCACCCGTACAGGTGCAGGGAAGGGGAGGGGCACAACATATCCACGGAACAAATCTTTCCTGCAGCCTTTTTGGCTGCATGAAAGCAGCACATACATATCTCCCAGATAAGGGGAAGACACTTTTACAAGTTTGATAGGAGATACATGCATCATGTCCAAAACGAAGAAAATACTTCTAGTTTTGCTCAGCCTCATATGCGCTCTGGCCTTGGCCTGGGGTCTTGCCTCATGTGCCACTACGCATATAGGGGTAACCGGTATATCGCTGTCTGAGACATCGCTGACGATGGAGATAGGCGAAACGAAAGACATAACCGTATCCATTCTGCCTGATGATGCCACGGACCAAAACTGGACCGTATCCAGCGATGATTCCGCAGTCGCCTCGGTCTACACTGAAAGCGCCGACGCGTTTAAAGTGACAGCCGTAGCCGCAGGCTCTGCGACCATTACCGTAATCTCTGAAGATGACTCCAGCATAACAGCCACGCTGGCTGTTACGGTCAATGCTGCACCTTCATCGGATGAGAGTGTAAAGGTAACAGGATTCACGGTTGATACTGATTCTGCAACCATGTCCCAGGGTGACACCAAGTCCATTAATGTTACTGCGGCACCCAGCAATGCTACGGACAAGTCTTTTACTGCAACAAGCAGTAATGAAGCATCTGTAACAGTAACCGTCAACACGGACGGCACATCCATAACCGTAACCGCAGTTGCAGCCGGCTCTGCCACCATAACCATAACAGCCAATGACGGCTCCGGCGTATCCGTTACCATAACTATTACAGTATCCGGAAGTGAGCCTGAGCCCACAGAGCCTACGGTACAGTCCGTAACACTCACGCCGTCCGCTGCACAGTCTATATACGTAGACGGAACAGTACAGTTCACGGCTACAGTCACAATGAGTGACAGCTCATCCTATACAGGAACGGTTACCTGGACATCTTCTGAGTCCACAGTTGCATCCGTTTCCGAGACTGGACTTGTATCTGGCCTTACAGCCGGAACAACAACAATAACGGCTACAGCCGGTGATGTTACTTCCACAGGTGTGGCCGTAACGGTATCCGAGATACCTGCAGAGCCTACAGTTGTATCTGTATCCATTACACCGGCAACTGAGCAGGCCATATACGTAGACGGAACAGTACAGTTCACTGCAACTGTTACGATGAGCGACGGCTCCACATATGACGGAACTGTCTCATGGACATCTACAGATGAGACTGTTGCTTCCGTATCCGAGGACGGACTTGTAACAGGCCTCACTGCCGGCACGACATACATCTATGCCACGGCAGACGGCGTTGATTCCGACCAGGTGCTTGTAACGGTATCCGAAATACCTGCAGAGCCTACAGTTCTGTCTGTATCCATCAGTCCTTCTGATGCACAGGATATATTGGTAGGCGGCACCGTTCAGTTCTCTGCTGAAGTTACAATGAGCAGAGGCGACTATGACGGAACTATCTCATGGACATCTACAGATGAGACTGTTGCTTCCGTATCCGAGGACGGACTTGTAACAGGCTTCACTGCCGGCACGACATACATCTATGCTACGGCAGACGGCGTAAATTCCGTCCAGGTAGCAGTAACAGTATCTGAGCCTGAGCCTACAGTTGAGTCTGTTGTCATAGACAGCAGCAACATTGAGCTGAATGTGGGAGAGTATACAACTCTTACAGCAACAGTCACAATGTCTGACGGTTCCACATATACAGGCGAGATCTCCTGGACATCATCTGAGTCCACGGTTGCATCCGTTGACGAGGACGGCATAGTGACAGCTCTTGCAGCAGGCACGGCTAATATAACAGCCACAGCAGGCGGCGTTACTTCCGAAGCTATAACCGTAACAGTGAGCGCTGTTCTTGTAGACAGCATCACAGTAAGCGATTCCACTGTAACCCTTGTTCTGGATTACAACACAAGCAAGACTGTAACCGTTACTGTTAACGGCGATAAAATTACGGACGCTACATGGACAGCAACAGCTGATCCTACCGGTGTTGTCTCCATAAGCCCTGCAGACGGAGACGGCTCCGGCTCCATAACCATTACAGCCGTTGCAGCAGGCAGCACAACAGTCACAGTTAAGTCCACAGACGGCAATGCAACTGCAGAGATTTCTGTAACAGTCAAGAACGCTGTAACAGCTTCTCTTGAAGACGTTACCATTTACCTCGCATCAGACAACACAGCTACTCCTGAACTCACCGTATCCAATGAGTACACAGATGATTACACAGTAGCATGGTCTATTGTTGCAGCTTATGACCTCTCCGGCCAGACAGTTCTTGCTACTATAGATTCTGCAACCGGTGAAATCACAGCCAACCTGTTCGGTTCTACAACAGTTACCGCAACCGTTACAACCACAGATGGCCAGGAGACTACAGCAACAGCCAATGTTCTTGTAACAGCTACATACTTCTATACGGCTGGCATAAATAAAGGTAATGATTCTTGGCCTTCATATGACACAGAGGCTGCTGCAGAGGCTGCAGGCGTTCTCATGACGCAGACAGCAACCAATGTTTACTCCATAACGATTGATATAGATACAGATGAAACGCCGTGGGGCTTTGTGATTATCTACGGAGATGTTGGAGACTGGGATTATCAGATCAAGTATTACCAGTACTATGATGCAACCAACTCCAACTGCGATGTAACCGGATATCAGGACACAAGCGACTTCGTAGTTTCTGAAACTGGAACATATACAATCACCCTCAATCTTAACGGCGGCGTTGCAAAGGTATCCTTCCATGAAGGAGAGCCTTATGTAACCGGCATAGAGATTACTGCTGTTCCTACAGACGACCAAATGAACGTAGGTGATAGCTTCACCTTCGTTGCTACTGTTACATATTCCAACGGCGCAACCTATACAGACAAAGAGGTTGAGTGGTCTTCCAATGATGCCAGCATCTCTATAAACTCCGAGACAGGCTATGCCACAGCCGTATCTCAGGGCTCTGCTACCATATCTGTATCCTATGATGGACATACAGATACCGTAGAGATCACCGTTATCCAGCCTGTAACAGCCATTACATTAAACGGCACAGAAGCTGCTACAACCGTAGACGTCCAGGTAGACGGAGATGATGCCACCGTAACTGTTGCCGTAGTTCCTTCAACAGCAGACAACGCTACGTGGACTATAGATTACTCAGATTATGAGGATCTCATCTCTGTATCCCAGGATGGAGACACTCTTACAATCTCCGCTGTAACCGGTGCATCTGCCGGCACCGCATACATAACTGTATCCTCCGTAACATATCCTTCCGTAACAGCAACAATAACCGTCAACGTAACGGCTGCAGCCGTAACAGGCATCCAGCTCTCATATGACGGCGAGACGAGTGAAGGCAGCGTATCCGTAGACGTTCAGACAGACGGCGCAGACGCAGAAGTGGGAGTCGCCCTTCTTCCCGCATATGCAGATGATGATGAGTGGACCTTCTCATACACAGATTATACAGATCTCATCTCTGTAACAAGGTCCGGAGACACCCTTACAATCTCAGCGGCAGAGGAAGCTGCTTCCGGCACTGCATACATAACCATAACAGCAACGAATGCTTCTGCGGTTACGGCCACCATAACCGTCAACGTAGCAGCCGCAGCTCTGAAAGAGATACTTGTAAACGGCGAGACTGAGACATCCGTTGAGGTACAGGTAGACACATCCGTTGAAGAGACTGTAAACATCACCTTCAACCCTTCATACACAGAGCAGACCGGATGGACATATGCAATTACAAGCGGAAACGAAAGTCTTGTCTCCATAACCGAAGGCACCAACTCATTGACCATTAAGGCAGCTACTGGTGTAGAGTCCGGAGAAGTTACCATAACAGTAACCTCCACAGACAACGATACTATCTCTGCTACCATAACCGTAACAGTTCTGTCTGCAGCCATAACAGGCATTACAACATCTGCTACAAATGATGCTGTTGCTCTTACCCTTGTGGACAATGCGGAGGCTTCCTTAACCGTTACCGTAACTCCTTCTTATGCAGATGACACATCCTGGACTGCTGCACTGTATGAGAGCAATGATGGTATTGTAACCTTCACAGAAGAAGGCTCAAACAACGGCACCCTTACAATTACAGCCGTTGCAGCAGGCACCGTTGTAATCCGTGTTTCCTCTGCAGCAAATGAGAACGTATACACAGACATAACCGTAACCGTATCTCCCAAGCTTGTAGAGAGCATTACATTGACAGACGGAGATCAGACAACATACAATGACCAGACTGTAGAGATTACAGTTGACAAGACTCTCACTGTGGCCGTATCTGCCACACCTGAGACTGCAACAGATACAAGCTGGACAGTAGAGAGCAGTGATCCTGAGATTGCTTCTGTAGAGAAGAACAATGACGGTACATTCACTATCACAGCCAATGCTGTAAGCTCTTCACCTGTAACCATTACCGTTACAGCAAATGACGGCAGCAATACAGTTGCTGTTATGTACGTAACCGTACTTCCTCAGTACATTACAGGCATTACTGTAACAGGCAACACCAACGTTACAGAGTATGAGTCAACTACATTAACTGTAGCGGTAGAACCTTCTAATGCAACAGACAAGACCTGGACTGCAGACGTAACATCCGGATCAGATTCCATTCAGATTACATCTCAGGATTCCGCAACAGGCTCACTCGTTGTTGAGGCCATTGGCATAGGCGGCGGCACAATAACCATTACGGCAAATGATGATGGTGGATACTCCACAACAGTTACCATTACCGTAGGCGGCATCTCCATTACAGATATAACCCTTTCCGCATCTTCTGCTGAGCTTGTAGTTGGCGGAGATTCAGAGTATGCAACCACTGGTATAACAGTAACAATTGAGCCTACCAATGCAGATGACCAGTCCTGGAGTGCAAGCATTACAGCATCTGATCCTACTTCCGGAACAGGTGCAGTTATCTCCATAGATCCTTCCAATGGCACAAGCGGTGACACACTTACCATAACGGCTGTATCCGCTGGTACTGCAACTATAACGGTATCTGCAGGCGATGTTACAAAGACTATATCCGTAACTGTAACAGCTGCTTCATTCTCTATCTCTGCAGAGCCCACAGAGGCTACAATAGCTGTTGGCGGAGAGCAGGAGGTAGCCGTAGCAGTTTCCACAGAATACTCTTCAAATGAAGACTGGGATTTCAGCGTAGATCCTAGTGATGAGTCTATCGTAACAGTTGAGAAGACAGCAGACGGTAATGGCCTCACCATTACAGGCGTAGCTGGCGGCACAGCAACCATAACCGTATACTGCGACGGAGACAATGATGCAACAGCAACCATAACCATAAAGGTCGTTGAGTACAGCATTGAAGTTGGTGATTCTGAGCTCAACCTCAAGGTTGGAGGTGATGCCGCAGCTGTATCCGTAACAGTTACAGCAATCAACTCAGAGAACGATTCCTGGACATTCAGCGTAGATCCTTCAGATGGTTCTGTTGTAACAGTAGAGCAGACAGAGACTGGTCTTTCCATTACCGCTGTAGCAACAGGCACAGCTACTATAACAGTAACAGCAAGCGGAGACACTTCCAAGACTGCTGAGATAACCGTTAACGTAACCAATCCTATACAGAGCATCTCTCTTGGAGACAACATTGAGCTTAATGTAGGCGAGGAAACAACCATAACCGTAACAGTAACCCCTTCTGATGCAGATGTAGCAACCTGGACACAGGCTGTAACTCAGACCGGCGAGATCATTGAAGTTGTTAGCACAACTGATAACTCCATAACCATTAAGGCCCTTGCAGCAGGCACTGCAACTCTTGAAGTAACCTCTACAGCAGATGAGGATGTAAAGGATTCCATAACGATTACAGTCTCCGCAATCCCTGTAACATCCATTACGCCTGAAGAAACATCTGTAACCCTGACCGAAGGCGAGGATGTAACATTATCCGTATCCGTAGAGCCCGAGGGCGCCACAGATGCCACATTCACTGCAGAGTCCGATAACGAAGACGTTGCTACAGTAACCTGCACAGCAACATCTGTAACAATCACGGCAGTAGCTGCTGGTTCCGCAACGATTACCCTTACAGCCAATGACGGCAGCGGCATTACAGCTACGATAAATGTAGTCGTAGAGTCCGCAACCGTTTATGTAACATCCATTGAGCCCGCACAGACTGAAGTTACCCTGACCGAAGGCGAGAGCACAACTGTATCAGTAACCGTTGAGCCCGATAATGCTACAGATGCTACCTTCGCGGCAACGTCCAGCAATGATAGCGTTGCTTCAGTATCTGGCACATCTGGTTCCGTAACAATCACCGCCGTTGCAGCAGGCACTGCAAAGATTACCCTCACGGCAAGCGATGGCAGTGGAGTGACAAGTGAGATTAGTGTTACGGTAAATGCTCCTACAGCAACCATTACAGTTTCCTCAGATATCATATATCCCACATCAACTAGCACAACGCTTTCACTCTCTGTGGACAGCGGAACAGTTTCATCCGTAACCTGGACATCCGCAACTACAGAGGTTGCAACTGTGTCCGGAAACGGAACATCCGCAACCGTAACTGCAGCAAGCTCATTCAAGTTTGGTTCCACTGTAATTACCGCAGAAGTAACAATGGCATCCGGCACAAAGATTGAAGCTACCGCTACTGTATATGTAACCGCTTCATTCTTCTACCAGGCAGGAATCAACCAGGGTACTGGCGGCTGGTGGACAACTGAAGATCCCGATTATGCTGCAGAAGCAGGACTTATCCTTGATGAAACAGAAACAGGCGTATATGTCTGGACAGGTGATATTGACACATCCGAGACTCCTTGGGGATTCCAGATTTACTTCGGAGGCTATACTCAGACTGACTATAGCATAACCATCGGTACGGAATACTATGACGCAAGTGGTTCATCTACTAATTATATCAACAACGACGGCAGCAACTTCAAGGTAACTGAGTCCGGAGTCTATACAATTACTCTGAACCTCAATGGTGGTGTGGCAACTGTGACTATTACAGAGGACTCCATAGATGTTGAGAATGTAGCCCTTACTATAAAGAGCGGCTCTGCAGCTCTTGAGTACAAGGACGGCGCAGGCACAAGTGTTGTATACAGCGTTACAGTAACTCCTGATGATGCAACTTTGGATGCCGCTACTCCGTTTACTGCAACACTTTCCTCTGATGCAGCTAACTATAGTGACTATGTAGAAGTCTCAACAAACTATTCAGATATGACAGTTAACGTTACATGCCTTGCAGATCCCGATGAGCAGATAACTGTAACATTAACTGTAACGGTTGGCGGTGTTGAAGAAACTGCTGTCATAACAGTAATGACTTCAAAGGAATCCACAGTATATGTAACTGATGTTACATTCACGCAGAGCCAGTATTTTATCAGAGTAGACCAGGGAACATACAGCCCGGATCTTACAGCAACTGTATCCGCATCTGTAAACGCAGATGCAACAGTACAGGGTGTCACATATGCCCTTACAACCGCTTCAGACAGTTCATACGTAACGGTTAACTCGGAGTCCGGAGTTGTTACAGCAAGCCATGTATATTCTCTCGGAACCTTCTCCATTACAGCCACATCCAATGGCGACGATGAGAACGGCAGCCCTGTTACAGCAACCTGCGAAGTTACCGTATATTCCAGTGCGTTCTATCTGATCGGTGGCCTTACCAGCGGTAACAATGACAGCTGGGGTTCAGCGCTTGACCAGACTGTCACGTCCGTAACCGGTACATACTCAAGCTGGGCTCTCACAGCTACAGATTCAACCTACAAGACCTTTACAGGCACGTTTACGGTTTCATCAAGCGATGAATGGATGCAGTTTGAGGTGTCATTCCTCGGAATGGAAAGCAGCTGGACAGGCATTTTGACAGGCGACTATCTTGGGACCTATTCCGGCAACGTTTACTATTCTGAAGGCCAGACTGAATGGAACAACGCATACTTCCAGTTCCAGAATACAGGATCTGTTACTATAACTGTTGACCTTTCCGGCTCAACTCCTACAGTAAACTTCTCATAGTTACTCAACATTAACTCGTAGCACACCCTCATAACCTCCTCCCGGCCTCATGCCGGGAAGGGGAGTGGACCCGGATGCCGCATAGGCACCTAACAAGAATACCCCCGTAGAGGACACGTATTTCCATAGAACAAAGACTTCTCTGCCGTCTCCTGCACAAGGTCCCGGCAGAGATTTCTATATATGTCAGCCCAAGCCGCTTCAGATATATCGTCCCGGCACCTGGCGGCCAGGTCTGCCAAAGCTGTACAGGACCTCGGGCTCCCAAAGTGTCCTTTTCCGTATGCCGTACAATTAAGTACACACTAAACAGAAAACCGTACACAGAATAGACATAGGGCAAAACGTCACAAACAGACCTGTTTTTGCTCCAGATTGTCCTACTGTGGGTGCCAATATCTGGTAAAGGGATGCAACAGAGGCCTCAGACAGCATATCTTACATGCCGTGTTCTTTAGTACACGTAATGAGATAGCAGTATACCGCCGCAATGAGCATATGCCTGCACATGCCCTTCATCCGTCATTATGACCGTATATATGCGCATATCGCATGTTTTGCCTTGCCTCAGCCATGCACAGCCATATGAGTTAATCAACAGAGTGTAGATTATTCCGCTTTGTGTACTAATGTACACTTTAACGTAATCTGTACACATTACTGGCGTACACAGGATGCACTAGAGTCCGTATCCATATGTCCTATATAAGGCATTGAACTGGAGCCAGCATCTTTGCCTCTGTGGACATATTGCAAGAAGGCAAAGGGAGAGGAATGCATGGGTGCAAGAAAATTTGAAGGGCTTAGAGTGAAGGGGCGTTAAATTGTTGACTTGATTTTGGTATTTGGTTATAATTATATCGAATCTAAAGAGAACTCAATTATTCTTGAATCTAAACTCGGAGGAAATATTATTATGGCTAATGTTAGGGTTGCGATCAACGGTTTTGGCCGCATCGGACGCCTTGCGTTCAGACAGATGTTTGACGCAGAAGGGTATGAAATCGTAGCGATCAACGATCTGACAAGTCCCGCTATGCTTGCTCATCTTCTCAAGTATGACTCATCCCAGGGCAGATATAAGTACGCTGAATCCGTAGTTGCAGGCGAAGACAGCATCACCGTCAACGGAAAGACCATCACCATCTATTCCATTAAGGACGCAAAGGACCTTCCCTGGAAGGAGCTGGACGTAGACGTGGTTTTGGAGTGCACAGGCTTCTACTGCTCCAAGGACAAGGCTTCCGCTCATATCGCAGCAGGCGCAAAGAAGGTCATCATCTCCGCACCCGCAGGCAATGATCTTCCCACAGTCGTTTACAGCGTAAACGAGAAGACGTTGAAGCCCACAGACACAGTCATATCCGCAGCAAGCTGCACGACCAACTGCCTTGCTCCCATGGCAGACACCCTCAACAAGTTCTGCAAGATCAAGAAAGGATACATGACTACAATCCATGCCTTCACAGGCGACCAGATGGTTCTGGACGGACCTCACCGCAAGGGCGACTTGAGACGTGCACGTGCAGCTTCCATAAACATCGTTCCCAACTCCACAGGCGCAGCAAAGGCCATCGGCCTTGTCATCCCTGAGCTGAACGGCGTTCTGGACGGATGCGCACAGCGTGTTCCCGTAGCTACAGGCTCTTTGACACAGCTTATTGCCATCTGCGACGGCGAAGTTGACGCACAGAGCGTAAACGACGCAATGAAGGCAGCTTCATCCTCATCATTCGGCTACACCGAAGACCCCATCGTGTCCTCTGACGTCATCGGCATGACATACGGCTCACTCTTCGACGCAACCCAGACGAAGTGCATGCCCATGGGCGACGGCACAACCCTCGTAAAGGTTGTATCCTGGTACGACAACGAGAACTCCTACACATCCCAGATGGTAAGGACTATCAAGTACTTCGCTGAGCTCCGTTAATTCCTTAAGACAATTCATCTGACTTACTTCTATACAAGAACAGACCGCAGCCTTTATATGAGACTGCGGTTTGTTTCTTTATATCCAAGTTGTAATGTGAGGGGAGAGGCCTCGCACGCCTGCCCAAGGTTCCGGGGCCTCATATGGGAGCCCTCTTGCTTTCCTGGTGTGGGCACCACTTCATGCATTCTCCGGCATGCATGTCATACTGTCTGCCGGCATTCCAGGCACTGTTCAATACTGCTGCAGCAGATACTGTATATGCCTGTCCGGATGCTGCCTAAGGCCTCCCAATACATCTTAATGCATCCTAATGCATCCTAATGAATCCGTATGCATACGTCTGTTATACGTTGAAGCGGAAGAGGACAACGTCTCCGTCCTTTATGACGTAATCCTTGCCTTCGGATCTCACCTTGCCCTTGTCCTTGGCGCCGTTGTACCCGCCGCACTCCAAAAGGGTTTGCCATTCCACGACCTCTGCACGGATGAAGCCTTTCTCAAAGTCCGAATGTATCTTTCCTGCAGCCTGGGGAGCCTTTGTGCCGGCCGTTATGGTCCAGGCTCTTGTCTCTTTCTCTC
>JAJPZC010000057.1 GCA_021204585.1 Clostridia bacterium | reverse complement strand
TTCAGTCCACCTGCAGGACGTAGAACTTGAGGTAGCAGGTCTCGTCCATGGAGAGCCTTGCGGGGTGGTCCGGAGCCTGCGTGCGGGTCTCTAGGATGCGTACGGTCTTGCCGGCCTCTGCAGCGGCCTCCGTGAGCATCTTCTCAAAGAGGGTGCGGGTCATGTAGTGGGAGCAGGAGCAGGTTACAAGGTACCCGCCGGGGCGCACTATCTTCATGGCCGTAAGGTTAATGTCCTTGTACCCGCGGCACGCATCCTTAACCTCGTTCGCGCTCTTGCAGAAGGCGGGAGGGTCCAGGATGACGGTGTCAAAGATCTTGCCGTCCCTGCGGAATGAACGCAGGACGTCAAAGACGTCTCCCTGGAGCGTCTCTATGTTGGTAAAGCCGTTAAGGGCTGCGTTGGCCTTCACGTTCTCCAAGGCCAGGGGTGAGATGTCGCATGCGGTCACGTGCGTGGCTACGGTGGCAGCGTTCATGGAGAACCCGCCGCTGTTGCAGAAGCAGTCCAGGACTTCGCCTTTGGAGTAGCGGCGCACTGCAAAGCGGTTCTCTTTCTGGTCCAGAAAGTACCCGGTCTTCTGGCCGTTCTTCACGTCCACAAGCATCTTGAGGCCGTTTTCTGCAATGGGACAGAAGTCCGGCACTTCGCCGTAGAGGAGCCCCTTGACGGGCTCCAGGCCTTCCTTTTTGCGGACGGAGACGTCGCTGCGCTCATAGATGCCCTTGGGGTGGAAGAGCTTTACAAGGCACGAGGTTATAAGGTCCCGGCGCTGGTCCATGCCGAGGGACAGAAGCTGGACGGAGAGGTAGTCCCCGTAGCGGTCTACAATGAGCGCCGGCAGGTCATCGGACTCTGCGAATACCACGCGGTAGCAGTTGCCGTAGCCCAGGCGGAGCCTTGCTTCGTTGCACTCGGAGATGCGCCGGAGGTAGAAGTCCTCGGTGTCAGAAGAGTCATCACGGATGAAGATGCGCACTAAGATTTTGGAGAGGTGGTTTATGTAGCCCTTGCCAATGAATCTGCCGTCATGGGAGTAAACGCAAGACAGGGAGCCGTTCTTGTCTTTGCCCTCTATGCGCTCCACCTCGTTGGCGTAGACCCAGCTGTGGCCGGATATGAGTCGTTTTTCTTCAGATTTCTTAAGATAGATGTTGTATCCCATGGCTTAAGTGTACCAAATTAACACACGGTTGGCAAACGATTTGCATTTGCAGCAAAGTGTTTGCTTTTCCGCGCGCGCATATGTTATACTTTTTAAGCTATGAAGCTCATATTCCAGTATCTCAAAAACTACAAGGTAATGGCCATCATGGCGCCGCTGTTCAAGCTGATGGAAGTCATCTTTGAACTCCTGGTGCCTAAGTTTGTGGCGCAGATTATAAATGTCGGCATCAACGGAGACGCAGGCTGGCAGTATATTCTCGTGCGCTGCATCATCCTTGTGGCATTCGGAATAGTGGGCTACGCAGCGGGCGTTGTGGCGCAGTGGTTTGCGGCCAAGGCAGCTGTGGGTGTTTCCAAGGACCTCAGAGCAGACATGTTCAGACGCATAGAGGCCCTCTCGTACGCAGACCTTGACAAGGCCGGCACTTCCACGCTCATAAACCGCATCACGAATGACGTGAACCAGATCCAGCAGGGCGTCAACATGATACTCCGCCTGTTCCTTCGCTCCCCCATAGTGGTCTTCGGAGCCATGATAATGGCCTTCACGGTCTCCTGGAAGGCAGGCATCGTGTTCGCCATCGCCATATGCGTGCTCTTCGCCGTGGTGTTCGCCATCATGTTCGTCACCATGCCCATGTACAAGAAGGTGCAGGGTAACATGGACGGAGTAACGCTGGCAACCCGCGAGACTCTCGCTGGCTCCAGAGTCATCCGCGCCTTCTGCAAGGAAGAAGAGGAGATCTCGAACTATAACGAGAAGGTTGAGAAGCTTGCAAAGTCCCAGAAGCACGTTGGCCGCATTTCATCCCTCCTGAACCCGCTCACATACGTCATCATAAACCTCGGCATCATAGCCCTCATATACACCGGCGTCCTTCAGTTCAACTCCGGTGAACTCCTTCAGGGAGACATCGTAGAGCTATACAACTACATGTCCCAGATCCTCATAGAGCTCATAAAGGTCGCCAACCTGGTCATGATAATAACCAAGAGCCTGGCATCATCTGCCCGTGTCAAGGCCGTCCTGGACATGACCTCCACACTAAAGCACACCCCCGCAGCCCTGCCGGAAGGTGCTGCGGCAGAAGGCGCCATGGCCGTTGCCGCAGACGGCACGCTGGCCGCTGCCACGGAAGGATCAGTTGTGGCTGCAGAGCCTGCGGCTGTGCCCGGAGCTCCGTTTGTGAGCTTCAAAAACGTTTGCATGAGGTATTCGGACGGGGCGGAGTGCGCCATAAAGGACATCTCGTTTGATGCGGAAAGGGGCCAGACCATAGGAGTCATAGGCGGCACCGGCTCCGGAAAGACCACGCTTATAAACCTCATCCCTCATTTCTATGACGCCACGGACGGCGAGGTGGAGATAGAGGGCGTCAATGTGAACGCATACGGGGACGAAAGGCTCCGTGACATGTGCGGCGTGGTGCCCCAGAAGGCAGTGCTGTTCCGCGGAACACTCCGTGAGAACATGCAGTGGGGCGATGACAACGCCACGGATGATGACATATACGAGGCCCTGCAGACAGCGCAGGCTTTGGACATAGTGAAGGCCAAGGAAAGGGGGCTGGATGAGCCCGTGGAGCAGATGGGCAAGAACTTCTCCGGAGGCCAGAGGCAGAGGCTCACAATCGCCCGTGCCCTTGTAAAGAAGCCGGAGATCTTAATCCTGGATGACAGCGCCTCGGCGCTGGACTATGCCACGGATGCAAACCTTCGCAAGTCCCTCAAGGATCTTTCCTTCAAGCCCCTCGTGTTCATAGTCTCCCAGAGAGCTTCATCCGTCCGCAATGCGGACAAGATAATAGTCCTGGACGGCGGCAAGGCCGTAGGGGTAGGCACCCACGATGAACTCGTCAAGTCCTGTGACGTCTACAAGGAAATCTGCATGGCCCAGTACGGCACAGAGGGAGGTGCGGCATGAAAAAGAAGCGCATGACCCCCGCCGCAACGGACGTACAGACTGCAGCAAACGCTGCAGATATAGCAGCGCAGAAGAAGCCCGGCACGCTTAAGCGCGTCATACATGAGCTTGGACCCTATAAGTGGTTCGTAGTGCTGTCCCTCATACTTGCCCTCATATCCGTGGCCGGCAACCTTACGGTGCCCATTCTGTTCGGAGACATCGTAAACGATGTCATAGACACCAATGGCTTCCAGCTGTCCGCCATGGCCTTCGGCTCCGAGATGAGCGGCATGACGCTCCTCTGGATATACATAGGCGCCATCATAGCCGTAGTCATCATAACGGCCGTGTGCCAGTGGCTCATGGGCGCAATAAACAACTTCATCGTATACAACACCGTGCGGGACGTACGCAAGCGCGCCTTCGCACATCTCCAGGGCCTGCCTTTAAGCTACATAGACTCCAATGCGATAGGAGACATCGTAAGCCGCAACATAACGGACGTTGAGACATTTGCAGACGGCTTAATCCTCGGCTTCACGCAGCTCTTCACTGGTATTATGACCATTCTGGGCACCCTGGTGCTCATGATTATATACAACTGGATAATAGCGGTGGTGGTTGTAGTGCTCACGCCCATATCGCTTCTCGTGGCCCGGTATATCGCCACTCATACGTACTCCATGTTCAAGAAGACGTCCGAGATACGAGGCGAGGAGACCGGCTTCATAGAAGAGATGATAGGCAACCAGAAGACTGTGCAGGCCTTCGGGCGCGAGGCGGAGAACGACAAGACCTTCGACGAGATCAACGGCCGCCTTACGGACGCCGCCCTCAAGTCCACCTTCTATTCATCCCTCACAAACCCTTCCACAAGATTCATAAACGCCATCATCTATGCCATTGTGGCCTTCGTTGGCGCGATGTCCATAATCTACCCCGGCATGCTGCCCGTGGCATTCAACGTAGGGCGCTTAACCACGCTCCTCAGCTACGCAAACCAGTATGCGAAGCCCTTCAACGAAATCTCGGAAGTCGTAACGGAGCTCCAGAATGCCTTAGCCTGCGCAAGGCGCGTGTATGACCTGGTGGATGAGCCGGAGCAGTCCCCGGACGGCCCCGGAAAGCTGGAAAAGGTCCAGGGCAACGTCTCCTTTGAGGGCGTGGACTTCTCATATGACAAGGACCGTGAGCTCATAAAGAACCTCAACATAACCGCCCTTGCCGGCAAGCGCATAGCGATAGTCGGCCCCACGGGCTGCGGCAAGACCACCATGATAAACCTTCTCATGCGCTTCTATGACACGGATGCGGGCCGCATCACCGTAGACGGCGTGGACACAAGGGACATAACCCGCCATTCGCTCCGCTCCAATTTCGGCATGGTGCTCCAGGAGACCTGGCTCCGCTCCGGAACGGTGCGTGAGAACATCTGCATGGCCCGCCCGGACGCTACGGAGGAAGAGATGATCCGTGCCGCCAAGGCCGCCCACTCGCACAACTTCATTATGCAGCTGGAGAACGGCTATGACACCATAATAGGCGAAGACGGCGGCTCCCTGTCCCAGGGCCAGAAACAGCTTCTTTGCATAACCCGCGTAATGCTTGCCCTTCCGCCCATGCTCATTCTGGACGAAGCCACTTCCAGCATAGACGCCCGCACGGAGATACGCATCCAGAAGGCCTTCAACCATCTTATGGAAGGCCGCACCTCGTTCGTAGTGGCCCACCGTCTTTCCACAATCCAGCACTCTGACTTAATCCTCGTAATGCGGGACGGCAAGGTCATAGAGCAGGGCACGCACGAAACCCTTCTTGCGCAGCACGGCTTCTATTACGAACTGTACAACTCCCAGTTCGCCATATACTGACCGGCCCCTTAAGCCTCATACAAAAGTGCATATCCTCAATTTAAAGCATCCATGAGACCTTCTAAGGGCCTAAATACCACCGGCCCGCAGAAGCCTCCGGGAAGGCTGCAGAGAGACCCGCAAAACGCCACGCAGAAGCCTCCGGGAAGGCTGCAGAGAGGCCCGCAAAACGCCATGCAGAAGTCTCCGGGAAGGCCACAGCAAGGCCTGTGCAAAGGCCGCAGAGAGGCCCATGCAAGAGCCCGCAGAAGCCTCTGAGAGGCCGCAGAGGGCATGGACAAGGGCCAGCATACAGCCCTGCAGAGGGCAGCCAAGCTGTTTGCATCCGGATTTCGGTGGTGCAGATTTTATGGCTAAGATGCTTCAAATCATTGTTAAACGCTTTGGAGCGTGCTATACTGAAGACGTAAATCATTTCCGGAAGAGATAATCATGTTACAGGTAAACAATGTATCATTGCAGTACGGGTCCAAGAAGCTCTTTGAGGACGTCAATCTGAAGTTCACGAAGGGCAACTGCTACGGCATCATAGGCGCGAACGGCGCCGGGAAGTCCACGTTCCTTAAGATCCTTAGCGGCGAGGTGGAGCCTAACAAGGGAGACGTGTACATGGACAAGGGCGAGAGAATGTCCGTTCTGCAGCAGAACCAGAACGCATACGACAACGTCACCGTGCTCCGCTGCGTCATGCTTGGCCACAAGCGCCTCGTGGACATAATGGATGAAAAGGATGCCCTGTACGCAAAGGAAGATTTCTCCGAGGAGGACGGAATCCGCGCAAGTGAGCTGGAGAGCGAGTTCGC
>JAJPZC010000177.1 GCA_021204585.1 Clostridia bacterium | reverse complement strand
CCGTAAGGAACGGCGTCGTAGCCGTGGCCGGTCTCGTCACGCACGGTGCCGTCGTCCTGGATCTCGCCGTTGAACCTCCAGTAGGCGACCAGGCCGTCTGAGGTGGGGTCGACGTAGCAGATGCCGTCCTCGAGCTCGGTAGCCGTACGGGCCACATTCCAGACGCGGCACTCGCTCACGTAACCGTCGAAGTAGCGGGCATAACCGGCAGAGCGGCCGATGGAGAAGGTGTCGTTCCAGTTAGTGCCGTTGTAGGCTGTGCTCAGATTGATGGTACCGCCCTTGGTCTCGATGGAATAGGCTTCTTCACCGTCGATGTAGACTTTAAGATAGGTGCCGTCGTAAGTCGCCGCGAAGTGGATCCAGTGTCCTGTGTCGAACTCGGTGATCCAAGCGTCGTAGTGATCCTTGCTGTCCGGGTCAGAGGCCGTTCCGATGGAGGCCTTGGCTATCTGTAGCTTGTTGGTCGGGTTGCCGGCTCCGTCACCGAAGCGGAAGAGGAAGTTCTCCTCACAGCCACAGAGCGAACTGATGCCGCTGGCACTGTTAGCTGTTGTTGGGAAAGAAACTGCATAGACCTTCATCTCAAGGGTCATCTGCTCCAATGCCTTTACGGGACTGTCATCATATGCGAATGAATCGATTGTGAAAGAGCCGCTGCGTTGTAAGTAGGCGACCTTGATTGTGATGACTTTAGTCAGAAGTATGTAGGCTGTGCGGGCAGACTCGAGGACTTTCAGGTCTCCACCACCTGTGACAGATGTAATGGAGATCGGAATGCAGTATGAAACGCCCTCCGACAATTGTTCGGAATCTACGTCAAGCTTCAGAGCTGTTGACTGCACCTGTCCGGATTGGATGGTAACAGTTGTCCCTTCAAGGCTGTAGCTTCCTGCCGGAGGAACCAGGCAGTTGCGGCCGGTGGAAGCGTTGTAGGAGTCAATCATGTCGGTCTGGACGGCGAGATTGATGGTTACGTCGCTCTCTGTCTTTGCCGAAGAGCTGACTGTGATTCCCATGCTGGACTGTCCATCGACCGTGAAGCGCACAGTGCTGGAACTCAGCGTACCTGTGATGTAGACAGCGTCGCCGTAGTCCGGACCCATCTTGCACCCTGCGAGGCAGAGCGCGAGAGCAAAAAGCAATATTGTATATTTTTTCATATCCGTCAACTAATTAGTAGCAAAAACATTAAATATGCCGACATACAGGTATTGAGTACTTGCGCCGCCTAACGGGAGCGTGACCCTTACGTAACGGGCTGTGACTGGGGAGTAGAGTGCGCAGAAGTCACTTTCATCGGCAGTGATTTCTCCTTGCTCGGTCCATTTGCTGCTGTCATTGCTGGTGTATATGATCATGCCGCTCTCGAAACTACCATAAGTCCACCAGTAATATGTGTAGTACATATAGAGTCCGTCAAACGTGTACTCCTGGCCCATGTCGACATCAAGGTTGATGTCCTCGCTGGCGCTGATGCCGCAGAAATTAGTCGCGATGCCGTCAAACATAGAGGAAATAGGATCATAGTATGAACTTACAGATCCGTTTGTGGTCGCGGACCAGCCGCTCTGATTGGAAACGAGCGTTCCTGTGATGTCAGACTTGGAGGCATCGTGGTTGATGTTGTCCTCAACATAGGAGACAATAAGATAATCATAGTAAATGTTGGTGCTGACCAATGCGTCTCCTCCGCTTACTGAAGCGAGTCTCAATGGTATGAGATAGCCATTTTCGCTGTTGAGTGAAGAAAGGACACTCTCGTTGTCAGTCAGTGTGATGTGATATGTCTCGGTTGATACGGTTTCATCGGCCGGAATTGTCAAAGTCGCATTCTCAATCACAAGGGCGGAGGAAGGCATCTCATCATAAGATGTACCATTGGCGGCGTTGTAGGCGTCGATCAAGGAGTTGTCTATCTCGATCGTAGCCTTAATTGCACTGGAGGCGAATCTCGTGCACTTAACATTATTCTCGTAGTCCAAATTTGAGAATATAGTAACAGGCGTTTTGGTAATCGTATAAGAGTTGTTATAGCCATTCATGTAAACTCTGTTGTAGGGGTCTCCCGTGAAGTCGTACTCCTCCTTGCTGCAGGACGAGAGACAGATCCCGACGAACAGTGCCAGCATCGCTATATAAATAATGTGTTTCATATTTTTCATATCCTTCATTATTATATATTAGTGGACTGCAGGATTTATGATCTGGATGCACTCGCGGAAACGCTTGTAAGGGTACGGGTTGTTTTCGTGGACATTGTAGTCGCGGTGTATGTAATAGGTGCCGAAGCCTCCCTTGTGGCCCGTGTCCGGCTCATAACGTGCATCCATGTACATTATGTCCATTGTTCCTGCCCAATTGTCGGCCATATTGCTGCAAAGTACGCTCTTTTCCCAAGGCCAGTTGTAACAAGTTGTCTGGCCGTCGTAGACCTGAACAAAGAAGTAGTCGCAAAGATCAGCGATGGACGTGACGTTACCGGCCGCGTAATTGGAGTCGATGCATAGCAGCTTGTCCGTGTCGGTGTATTCAGGACCGTAGCGTTCTTGTATGAGTTTGAGGCGTTCTTCCTTGGTGATGTCCGGGTTAGGACCAAGGTATAGAGAGAGGTGCTCCATGAAGTGAATAAACCAGTCACCGCTGAGGAAATCGCCTTCAGGCTCGTAATCGGCATCGAATCCGTCGAGATCGTTCTCGAAGATCTGGTCGAGGAAATAGTCGGCGTACATTTCGATGGCTGCGTAGAGAGCCTGGGTTCTCTCTTCCCCTGCTTCCATCGCGTATGCCTCGTTGAAAGCTTGCTTGAAATCGTGGTCATCTGTCTCGGCCTGTAGACGCACGATTGCCACACACAGCATCTTCGTGCCTTTGACCTTCTGGACGAAGCGAAGCTCCTCCCATACGTCAGTACTTTCTGCGGTAGGAATACCTCCCCAGAGGGAACAGATATCAAGGCTGTCAGGCAGACCCAGGAAGCGGACGGCGAGGGAGTTCTGCTGTCCGTATTGGGCAAACCAGCCGAAGGAGATCTCGTGATCGGTTGCCTTGAAGTCTCGCAGATTCTGGTAATAGAGATCGTCATAGGTGTAAGGCTGTAAGATCTCTTTGTTCTCAATCTTCGTGCAGGCGGAAATGATCCAGCCCAATGCAACGACAGCCATTAATAATAAATATTTCGTAGATTTCATAATCATTTCGTTTTAGACATTATGCTATCTTCTGACATCCCACCAGAGTCTTGTGCCCGCGCTGTCGTTGCCGCCGAGCAGAGAGATGGCATTCTGGACATTCGCGCTGTTGTTGGAATACTCCGTGGAAGGGAATTTCAGACGGCTGATCAGCTCGCCGTCAGCGACCTCAGTCTGGTAGCTGTAGGAGTAGATTGGGATGATGCTCGGATAGCCGGTGCGTCTCATCTCGCTCCATGCCTCCTGCCCGTCGGGGAAGAGGGCGATCCATTTCTGAACCATGATCCTTTCAAGTTTCTCCTCGTCGGTTGCGTTTTCGTCCCATGCTATAGGCAGCATCGACAAGTAGGAAGACGTGTTTGAAATGGAGTATCTGGTCGAGACGGGATCAGTGTAGGACGAGGACGGTAGATATGAGTCACTGCGGGTTATGTAGCTATCGGCACCGCTTGCGCCCCATGTAGAGAAAGAGGTGCTGATGCCCTGCTCATAGTAGTTTTGGGCGGTGTCGCTGCCGAGTCCGAAGCGAAGTTGAGCTTCTGCAAGGAGGAAGTAAGCTTCTGATGCATCCATCCACAGCATGTCATCTCCTGTCTCGTAATTAACACCGGAACATGCACTTACATAGCTTGATTTTGTCAAACCGGTCAAGCCGTTGCGGACACCGTGGTATGCTCCGTCGTTTTCCGCTGTACGGAAATAGGCCGAGATGCGCGGGTCGCTGTAGCCGTTGAGGTAGCAGTCCATGTTGGCGCTCATGCGGATGTCCTGGAAGCTCTCGCTGACCTCCCACAGTGGATTCCTGAAGGAGAAAGTGGTGTTTTGTTTCAGGTAAGCTGAATCAGAAGTGGAGGCCATCAGACCATAGGTCTGGTTGATGGCGGCCTCGGCCTCGGAAACAGCCTTGGTCTCATCCACGTATGAGATCCTCATGGCGAGGCGCAGACGAAGGGTATTGGCTAATTTGATCCATTTTTCCACATTGCCCTGATATACGTAGTCGTAAGTCTCCATGTAGGTTGCGGAGTTGCTCTGTGCGTACTGGGTCATGACCTCAATGGCGTTGTCCAATTCGTCGAAGAACTGATAGTACACGTCTTTCTGGGAGTCGTAGGGTACCTGCACGTCCGAGCCGAACTGGCTGTAGGGGATAGGGCCGTACATATCGGTGATGCGGCTCATTCCAAGCACTTTCACAACTGTGGCCATTGCAAGTCCGACGGAAGTCTCGTCCTCTTGGTCGGCGATGGACTGCCAAGGCTGCATAATGTCGTTATAGGCATCGTTGAAAGGAGCATCGTACCATGGATAATAGAGAACGTATTGGTCGTTGTGATAGGTCGTGTAACTGAAGGTTGTGATGTTGGCGAAATAGCTGGCGAAGATATCGCCCTCAAGGATCTCGGTGATTTGATATTCTCCACCCATGGTTTCGCCCACGATGAAAACTCCTTTTTGCATCTGGACGAAATAGGCACCGATGTTCAGGTTGTCGTAATACATCTCCTCGTCGGTCACCTCGTTCGGATTGGTGTTGAATTTTTCAAATTCTGCCGTACATGCGGTAAAGAACATCGCTCCTGCAAGAAGCAGGCATCCAATAAGTTTAGTATTCATTATCCGTTTCATACCACAAATGCTTTAGAAGGTGAGTTTAACGGAGAAGCCAAGGCTGCGGAGACTCGGCTGCATGAAGTAGTCCATGCCGCTGAAGTGGGTGTCCGTGCTAGGAGTCAGCTCCGGATCGTAAGGAGCCCTGCAGTAGAAGAAGAAGAGGTTCCTTCCGGTGAAGGCCACGTTGATGCTCTGCATCCAGTTCGTCCATTTGTACATGGGGATGTCATAGCCGACGGAAAGCTCGCCGAGGCGGACGTTGGTCGCGCTGTAGACGTACTCGGAGCCGGCACCGGTGCCGACTGTCTGATAGTAGCCCTGAACATTCGGGACTTTGAAGCCGTTGATCATGACGCCTCCGGCATCACGGGCGTCCGCAGTGACTTTTGAAACGCCGTAAGAATCCATCAGGGCCTGGGTCATAGAGGTGCAGATACCTCCGACGCGGGCGTTGATCACGAAGCTGAGGGACAGGCCGTTCCAACTGAAGGAGTTGCGCCATCCCATGGTGTACTTGGCCTCGGAGTTGCCGGCATAGATCCAGCCATCGCCCTGGTCTCCTGCGGTAGAATCGATTGAAACCGTGTTGTTGACATAGTCCACGATGACGTAACCGTGATCGTCCCTTGCGAGGGTGGTAACGTAGATGTCGCCGATGGAGCCGCCCTCGACGAGGCGGGTCTTCATGTTGCCGATGGTGTAGAGATCAAGCACGTCCTGTGAAACGGTGGTGCCGTTGGCGAGGACCGTTTCGTTCAGCAACTGTTTGATCTTGTTGCGGTTGATCGTGTAGGTGAAGGTGGTGTTCCAGTTGACCGGCCCGAGATCCTGGTTGAAGTCAACGCTGAGCTCGAGTCCCTTGTTGTCAACACGGACGCAGTTGATGTAGATCTAGGAATATCAGGAAGAGGCTTAAAGTGCCGGGTTGAAAAGATGGTTGTAGGTCGCCGTATTT
>JAJPZC010000148.1 GCA_021204585.1 Clostridia bacterium | reverse complement strand
GGGGAGGCATTGGCAGATGATGCATCCGCGGCGGCAGATGATGCAGACCCGCAGGGGGACGCAGAAGCTGGCCCGCAGGGGCCGGATGAGTGAAACAGGATTGCAGACGGCATGCCGGAAGGCGTGTTTGTCTTTTGTATAGTCAGTTATATCCGGAGGTAAAATGTGAAAGCGGTAAAATGCAAGGCCTTCTTCCGGGGAGTGCATCCGCACGACATGAAGTACCTGTCCAACAAGTGTGAGACGGAGGTTATGCCGGCGCCCAAGGTGGTGGCTGTCTCGTGTTCACAGTCTCTGGGCAGGCCGGCTGTTCCTGTCGTGGAAATAGGGCAGGATGTGTCCATAGGAGAGGTTATCGCACGCCAGGACGGCGCCATATCATCGGACGTCTTCGCGAGTGTGTGCGGGAAGGTCACGGACATCAAGGACCTTGTGGGGGCAAGCGGAGCCACGGAGAAGTTCATCTTCATTGAAAATGACGGCCGCGAGGACAAAAAGTACTTTGAGCCCTTGAAGGATGAGGACCTCACCCCGCAGAACATCAAGCAGCGGATCAGGGACTGCGGAATCGTAGGACTCGGCGGCGCCGGATTCCCTGTGGCCATCAAAATCTCGCCCAAGTCCCCTGTGGACACCCTCATCGTGAACGGTGCGGAGTGTGAGCCCTATCTCACCTGCGACCACCGTCTCATGCTGGAGCATACGGACGAGATCGTGAGGGGCGCAAGGTACATAGCGAAGTCTTTGGACGTCACGAACATCATCATAGGCATAGAGGCCAACAAGCCTGATGCAATTGCGGCCTTTGAAAAGTATGATGACATCCAGCCCGTGATACTCAAGAGAAGATACCCCATGGGCGGCGAAAAGCAGCTCATATACGTCTGCACCGGCAGAAAAGTTGGCCTCGGAAAGCTTCCTGCGGACAGCGGAGTCGTTGTGCAGAACGTGGCAACGTGCTTTGCTTCCTGCGAGGCCATAGAGCAGGGCAAGCCCCACGTGGAAAGGATCATAACCGTCACAGGCAAGGCCGTGAATACCCCTAAGAACCTGTGGGTCCGCATAGGCACTTCCATAAAGGAAGTCGTGGACTACTGCGGCGGCGAGAAGGTGAAGCCTCTGAAGGTTGTCCAGGGCGGCCCCATGACCGGAATCGCGCTGTCAACGTATGACGTATACACGCACAAAACGACGTCCGGGATACTTCTTATGACTCCTGAGGAGGCCAAGAGGGATGACCCCACTCCCTGCCTCAACTGCGGCAAGTGCGCTGAGGTCTGCCCCATGCACCTGCTTCCCATGAACACAGCGTTCTATGCAACCGCCGGGGACTATGAGGCGGCTGCGAAGTTCGGCAACACGCTCTCATGCATAGAGTGCGGCGCCTGCGACTACATCTGCCCGGCGCGCCGGCCGCTCATACAGAGCATCAGGGCCACAAAGGCCGCCATGCGCGGAAAGAAGTGAGGAGGATAAGGATATGGACAATACTGTAATCATCTCAACGCCCCCTCACGTGAAGAGCCGCAGAACCACAAAGATGATAATGCTGGACGTGATAATCGCACTGCTCCCGTGCACCGCCATGGGCCTTGCGTACTACCGTCTGGACGCATTCATCACCATAATCACGTCCGTCCTTGCGGCCGTGATATGCGAGTTCATATACTACTTCATAGCCAAGGGCGGCTTTGCTAGGAAGTGCAAGGACGCAAAGCAGGTGTGCAAGGACTTTTTGCACCAGTTTGACTTCACGTCCATAGTGACGGGCCTCATCCTGGCCCTCATAGTGCCTTCCTCCGTCCACTTCTATGAGGTAATGCTTGGCTCCGCCTTCTCAATCATCATCGTAAAGATGCTGTTCGGAGGCACCGGAAAGAACCTCGTGAACCCTGCAGCAACGGGCCGTGTCTTCATGCTCCTTTGCTTCTCTGCCACAATGGGCGGGATTGTAACCAACGCCATAGGAGCCGTCGGAGCCGTAGGCGGTGACGGAGTCATCAACACAAGCGCCACCGTTCTCACGGAGCTCCTCGGAGACGGAACGACAAACGCATCCTTCCTGGACATTTTCCTTGGCACAGGAATCACAGGATCCATAGGCGAGACGTGCAAGCTTGCGATAATCGTAGGCGGCCTGTACCTTATCATCCGCAAGGTCATCAAGTGGTGGCAGCCGGTTCTCTACATAGGCGTGTCATTCCTCATGACTCTCCTGCTGTACGGCTGCGACGGCACGAAGAACTTTGCTATGATGGCCCTGGACCAGACGTTCTCCGGCGGACTCTTCTTCGGAGCCGTGTTCATGGCAACGGACTACGTAACGTCTCCCAAGAGCCGTTCAGGCCAGATAATCTACTACGTCATCTTAGGACTTTTGACTGCGCTCCTGCGCTACTTCACGGGAGTCGAGGTTGTGTCCTTCGTAATAATGATAGGCAACATCATAACGCACCTTCTGGACCGCTACTGCATCCCTCATCCCTTCGGATACGTCAAGGTCAAGAAGCAGAAGGCCCCTAAGGCGGACAAGGCAGCCGCAAAGGATGCCGGGGCAAAGGAGGGCACGAAATGACAGCCAAACAGTTCTTCCACGGAAAAGCCTTCAAGTGCATCATCGTAATCCTCATCATAGTCCTGGTCTGCGGCATATTCCTTGCGTTCTGCGACTCCCTCTTCGCCGTCTCGGACGAGGAGCGCACCAGCAGGGCAATGTCAAAGCTGTATGATGAAGAAGTCACCGCACATAACATCACGGATGACATTCCGGATGAAGTTGAGACTGAAATGACGTACTCAACCGTCAAGGCCTTCTACTCAGTGGAAAACGGAGACTACGTCGTTCAGATAGCAGGCAAGCAGGGATACGGCGGAAGCGTTACCTGCTGGGTCGTTGTACAGGATGACGGCACAAAGGTCACCGGCATAGGCACGGTGATTGCCCAGTCCTCAGAGAACACGGGCGAGTCCTTCCTCTCCAACCTCGGGGACGAGGACTTTGAAAGGTTCAGCGTGGATTACGAGGACGGCATCGTATACGATTACGGCTTCGCAAACGACACGTCCACAACCCACGGCGAGGGATATGTGTCCACAGGCGCATCCAAGAGCTACAGGGGCGTGTGCAACGCAGTGAACGGGGCCATAGACTTCGTCAACAGCTATCTTGAATATCTTGCCGCCAGTCCCGTGGCAAGCGAGGAGGTGGCAGCATGAATACAACAGCCGCAAAGTACAGGAAGATAACGCTTGACGGCCTCATCTTCAACAACCCGACCTTCATGCTGGTTCTGGGCACGTGTCCTACGCTGGGGCTCATCTCATCCGCGTTCAACGCAATGGGCATGGGGCTTACCGTCGTGGTCATCCTCACCCTCTCCAACATAATCATATCGGCCCTTAGAAAGCTCATACCCAATGACGTGCGAATACCTGCGTACATCGTAATAATTGCGACCCTCGTAACCTTTGCCAGGTTCTTCCTGGACAAGTACGTGCCGTCTCTGTATGAGGCTCTGGGCGGCTTCCTGGCCCTCATAGTCGTAAACTGCATAATCCTCGGCAGAGCCGAGGCGTTCGCCTCAAAGCACACCGTTGCGGAGAGTGCCGTGGACGGCCTTGCAACGGGCTTCGGCTTCGCATTCGCCCTCACCATAATGGGCATCATATGCGAGTTCCTCGGCAAGGGCTCCATCTTCGGGGCAACCATCTGGAACTTCAAGATGAGCATGTTCGCCACCCCCGCCGGCTCCTTCATCGTATACGGCCTCTGCATCGCGGCATTCACTGCAATAATGGACGCCGTGACACGCCACAGCAAGGAAAAGAAGAGCAGGGAAAGAAGAATGCACATGCTCACGGATGAGCTTGTAAACAGGGAAGAGACTGTAGCCTCTTCATTGGAGGTGAAGTAGCATGTCAGCAGGATTAGCAGCTATAGCCGTTATACTGGCCGCCGTTCTCACGAACAACTTCATCACCGTAAAGACGTACGGCATCTGCCCCTTCTTAGGCGTATCCAAGCACACGTCTTCCGCCGCCGGCATGGGCGTGGCCGTAACCATAGTCATGTTCCTCGCAACCGCCGTCACGTGGCCTCTGTATGAGTACGTCATGGTGCCCCTGGAGATAGACTTCCTCGAGATAATATTCTTCATCTTCATCATAGCGGTTCTCGTGCAGATGCTTGAGAAGATACTCCAGAAGCTCTCCCCGTCCCTTTACAACGCCATGGGCATCTACCTTCCCCTCATAACCACCAACTGCGCCGTCCTGGGAGTAACAGAGCTCCTCATAAACACTGACTCCATGGAGTCTCTGATAGGAAACGGCTTCGTCATGAACTACGGATGGGCCCTCCTGTACGCGGTATGCGCAGGCATAGGCTTCACTTTGGTCATGATACTTATGAGCGGAATGCGCGAGAAGCTCAACTACACAAAGAATGCGAAGGCCCTCAAAGGGTTCCCCATCTCAATGGTTACAGCATCCTTCATCTGCATGGCGTTCACGATCTTCGGATCCATCGTTATATAGGAGGCCGGAGAATGATTTTGAATTTACTTGAACTTTCACTCAATACACTGAAGATCATAGGCATCGTGGCCGGCATCCTGGCCGCAATTGCCATCGTGCTTGTAATCCTGATCCTTGTCATAGGCAAGTTCTTCCACGTGGACGTTGACGAGAAGGTTGAAAAGATCCTCAACAACCTCGCCGGCGCCAACTGCGGCGGCTGCGGATGCTCCGGATGCTCCGGCTTTGCAGAAAAGCTTGCCAACGGCACCGGAAACCTTGCGGACTGCCACGTAACCTCTCCTGAGAAGAAGGCCGAGATAGCAAAGCTTCTTGGCGTGGAGCTTGCAAACGAAGAGCCCACTGTGGCCGTCGTGAAGTGCCACGGAGGACTGGAGAACTGCAAGTACAAGTTCGCATACAGGGGCAACCAGTCCTGCGCCTCCACCATTACCCTTTTAGGCGGCGACAAGGACTGCCGCTTCGGATGCCTCGGCTGCGGCGACTGCCAGGCCGTCTGCACCTCCAAGGCTATACGCGTCGTGGACCGCCTCGCTGAGGTCAACATAGACCGCTGCGTTTCCTGCGGAACATGCATCGCAACATGTCCCAAGCACATCATAGAGCGTGTCCCCCAGTCTGCAAAGGTCTTCGTAGCCTGCTCCTCCCACTGCAGGGCGAAGGAAGTCATGAACTCCTGCAAGGTGGGCTGCATAGGATGCGGCATGTGTGCCCGCAACTGCCCTCAAAAGGCCATCACGATGGTTGACAACCTTCCCGTCATAGACTACAAGAAGTGCACCGGCTGTTATACATGCGTTGCGAAGTGCCCCCGCAAGATAATCATCAAGATGGGCGACTGCTACATGGACATCATCGAAGCCCGCAAGGCCGAAGAGGAGCGCAAGGCGAAGCTCAAGGCTGAGTGCGACAAGAAGGGCCTAAACTTCGACGAGGAAGAGGCCCGCTACCAGAAGGCCAAAGCCGAAAAGGACAAGGCCCTGGCCGAAAAACAGGCCGCCAAAGAGGCTGCAAAAGCCGCCAAGGCAGACGGCAAAAAATGCGCATAACGTCTCCGGATAATTGATAAAGCGGAGGGCCTCCCTTGAGGCTCCCCGCTTTTCATTTGCACCTGCACCCCTGTCCATGCTGGATCTCATATAAATTTTTTTATGTCATAATTCTTTTTTTATGTCATAATTCTTTTTTTTATGTCATAATTTTTTATAATTGAAGAAAAAGCTAATATATATGAGAATAATTGTTAGAAGTATGCTATCTCATAT
>JAJPZC010000179.1 GCA_021204585.1 Clostridia bacterium | reverse complement strand
ACCTGCAGAAGAGACAACCGCAGAGGAGCCTGCGGCAGAGACACCTGCAGAAGAGACAACCGCAGAGGAGCCTGCGGCAGAGACACCTGCAGAAGAGACAACCGCAGAGGAGCCTGCGGCAGAGACACCTGCAGAAGAGCCCGCAAAGGGAAAAGAGCCCACGGCGGAAGAGACGCAGGAAGCCCTGGAAGAGCTGGCTGCAGCAGAGATAGCTGAAGAGCTGTTTACAGAGGCAGAAGCCGTTGCGGAAGTGGCAGATGAGATAGCCGCAGATGAAGGCATCACTGTGGATGAGGTTATAGACCAGGCGGCGGAGATCCTTGCGGAAGAGCTGAAGGATGAAGCGGAAGAACTTGCAGAGGACGTTGCCGTGGAGACAGCTGAAGAGGATGCTGCAAAAGAGCTTTCAGAGATAGCGGAAGAGATAGTAAAGGAAGAGGCTGCAGAAGCTGCGGCAGAGGGCAAGAGCCTTGCGGAAGTGGCTGTGGAGGCCGCAGAGGCAGAAGCAGATGCTGTGGCCGAGGCGGAAGCTGAAGAGGAAAAGGCAGAGGATGCCTTGGACGAGGCGGAAGACAAGATGGACGTCAGGGCAGAGGAGATTTTGGACGCCGCCATGGAAGAGATCCGGGATGACGTGGAAGACGCCGTGGATGAAGTGGCAGAGAATCTTTCCGAGGGCGAAGACGTAAAGCCGGAGGATGAGGCGGCCATTGAAAAAGCTGAGGAAGAAGTTGCCGCAGAGCTTGCAGAAGAGGTTGAGTCCGTTGCGGAAGAGATAGAGAAGGCAGCAGAGGAAGTCTCTGAAGAGACCGGAATTCCTGCGGAGGAGCTGGAGTCTGAGGCCGCCGAGGTCATAGAGGCAGAGCTGGAGCAGGAAGTCATGGCAGAGTTTGCAAAAGAAGTTGCCGAGGAGCTTGGCCTGGATGCAGCAGAGCTTTTAGAAGCTGCTGAAGAGATAGCAGACGGAGAGAACGCCGAGGACAAGGACCTGGACGAAGCTGAGGAAGAGGACGAGGCCGCAGAAGAGCAGGCTCCGGCAGAAGAGCCCGCAGCAGAAGATGCACCTGCAGAAGAGACCCCGGCAAAAGCACCTGCAGAGCCCGCAGACACAGAAGACAAGCCTGCAGAGGATGCCGCAGACGGTGAGGAGGGCTCCAATGATTAAGTTTGGCCCCAGCGGGAACGGAATAAGCTTCTTTGAAGAGGGCTTGAAGAAGAGCGAGGACGCAGCGAGGATGTGTGCAGAGCGCAGTCTGGACTGTTATGAGTACTCGTTCGGACGTGGCCTGAACCTCACGGAGAAGACAGCGGTAAGCATAGGAGCGGCGTTTGAAAGGGAGGGCGTGGAGCTCTCCGTGCATGCGCCGTACTATATAAACCTCGCCAACCCGGATGACGAGATGGCGGAAAAATCATACGGGTATATACTCGGTTCCGCACGCCTGGCACGCTTTATGGGCGCAAGGCGCATAGTGTTCCACCCGGCGGCACAGGGCAAGGTTGCAAGGGAAGAGGCCGTGGCGAAGACCCAGGAGCGCATCTCACGGCTTGCAGAGCTCATATATGCGAACGGGTATGAGGACCTCATGTTCTGCCCTGAGACAATGGGAAAGATGGCGCAGATAGGCACTGTGGAAGAGATAACACAGTTCTGCCGGACGGACAAGGTCTTTACCCCCTGCATAGACTTCGGCCACGTGAACGCCAGGGAGCTTGGGTCTCTGAAGACGGAGCAGGACTATATAGACAGGCTGGAGTACATGATAGAGGGCTTGGGCCTGGAGCGCATGAAGGCCTTCCACATGCATTTTTCCAAGATTATGTACACGGAGAAGGGCGAGAAGAAGCACCTCACATTCGCAGACACGGAGTACGGCCCGGAGCCGGAGCCTTGCATGGCGGCCATCCGCAAGCTGGGCTTGGAGCCGTACATAGTTACGGAGTCAGACGGCACCCAGCCGGAGGACGCTGCGTACATGAAGAAGGTGTACCTGGCCTTGGACTAATGAAGCCGCGCCCCTTGCGGGCGGCTTCCGCGGGAAATGAAACAGACCCTGCAAGGTCTATGCCACATCCCCGTACAGCGTGGATTTCCTTTACATATTATAATAATGTCACTGGTTGACATAACTGGCTTGGTTTGCTAGAATAGAGTTATGAACAGGGCAGAAAAGATATTCTCAAAAGCGGCGGAAAGAGGCGCTCCGGATGCGGTTGTTCTGACCGGTGATGACGTCCGGTTCTACGCCACAGGTTTCTATTCAACGGACGGACACGTTGTCATTGAGAAGGACAGATGCATTCTGTTCGTGGATGACAGGTACATAGAGGCGGCCACAAATGATCTTGGCGGCAAGGCCGGATATGAAGTGGCACGCACGGACACCCTCAAGAAGATCCTCAAGCCTTATAAGAAGATCGCAGTGCCCCTGGAGCGCATAACCTTAAGGGAGTACATAGACTTCAACGAGGCCGGGATGGAGCTTGCAGACTGTTCCCAAGCCTTGGAGCAGTGCATGGCCGTGAAGGATGCGGATGAGCTTGCCAAGATAGAAAAGGCCTCAGCCATTACGGATGAGGCATACCTCAAGCTTCTGCCCCTCATAAAAGAGGGCATGACGGAGAACGAAGTGGCGGCAACGCTGGAGTACCTCATGCGCTTAGGAGGTGCCTCGGGGCCCAGCTTCGACACCATAGTGGCCTTCGGGGAAGGCTCTTCCGTGCCGCATCATGAGACTTCTCAGCGCAAGCTGAAGTTCGGGGACATAGTGCTCATAGACTTCGGATGCAAGTGGGGCGGGTACTGCTCAGATTGCACCAGGACGTTCCTTTTCGGGGATGACGGCCGGCATGCCATCTTCAAGAGCATGTATGAGACGGTTCTTGAGGCACACAACCTCGTAAAGAGAAACGTTGTGGCCGGCATGACGGGCAGACAGGCGGATGCCGTAGCCAGGGATTACTTCAAAAAGCTTGACCTGGACAAGCTCTTTACCCATTCCTTAGGACATGGGGTCGGCGTCAACATTCATGAGATGCCCACGCTCTCGCCAAGAGGCAAGATGGTGCTATCCGACGGAATGATCTTTTCGGATGAGCCCGGCCTGTACCTTGAAGGGGAGTACGGCATCAGGATTGAGGACAGCGTCGTAATGGAGAACGGGCACTTGAGGAGCCTCTCCTCAACGGACAAGGGCCTCCAGATCCTGTAAAAAAAGGCCCCTCCGGAAGGGGGGCGAACAAGCCGGCCTATGGGCCGGAACTCAAAGAGTCATAAACAGAAATTGTTCATATATATTTACGCTTTAAAGGAGAACTGATAATATGGCAGCCATTTTAGCAGGTGATATCAGGAAAGGCACCACGTTCGAGTACAACGGCAAGGGCGTTTACACCGTAACGGACTTCATGCACGTTAAGCCTGGCAAGGGCGCAGCCTTTGTAAGAGCCACGATAAAGAACGTGGTAACGGGCCAGGTTTTGACCGACGTTACGTTCAACCCCAGCACCAAACTCGAGACGGCTGAGGTTGCGACCAAGAAGATGACCTATTCCTACACGGACGGCGATTTCTATTACTTCATGGACCCGGATACGTTCGAGATGATCACCTTGAGTCTGGACCAGGTTCAGGATGCCCTCAAGTACATAAGGGAGAATGACACCGTCTCCGTAAGGTCCTTGAACGGCGTTCCTTTCTCAGTGGATCCGGACAACTTCGTAGAGCTTACAGTTACAGAGTGTGAGCCCGGCGTGCGCGGCAACACAGCCACAAACGCAACGAAGTATGCAACCCTTGAGACAGGCGCAACGCTCCTTGTGCCCATGTTCATCAACGAGGGAGACGTAATCCGCATAGACACCAGATCCGGTGAGTACATGGCCCGTGTGAACAAGTAATGAGAGCTGTCGTCCAGAGGGTCCGCAGCACCCGTCTTTCCGTTGACGGCGCCCTCGTCTCAGAGATCCCCTTCGGCCTTGCAGTCTACCTTGGCGTAAAGGTGGGGGACACAGAGGCGGACTCAGACTACATAGCCAAAAAGATTTCCCTGCTCCGTATCTTCTCGGATGAGCAGGGGAAGATGAATCTATCTGTAAAGGACGTGGGAGGAGAGGTATTGCTCATCTCCCAGTTCACTTTATACGGAGACTGCACGCACGGCAACCGCCCGTCCTTCATAACCGCAGAGCGCCCGGAGCGGGCAGACGTCCTGTATGAGCATACCGCTGCGGCCATCCGCTCATACGGCATCCCGGTCAAAACCGGAATCTTCGGCGCAGACATGAAGATAGAGCAGTACAATGACGGCCCCGTGACCATCATCATGGAGTCCCAGCAATAGCCGCAGGAGACCACACCAGAGTCCCTGCAATAGCCCGCAGGAGAACACATCGGTGTCCCGGCAACAGGTCCCACATGAAACCTGCGAGACCTTCATACAGGTTCTCATAGGCCTTCAAGGCGCAGAAAAAGGACGCCCGTACAAGGTGTCCTTCGTGTGGATTTCATTCGCATATGTGCGCCAAACGGCTTATTTGGAGGCTTCGTCCATTTTAGCGAAGCCCTCTGTAAAGCCCTGGACCATGAGGTCCTTGAGCTCCTCAGTGGAGCAGGCTATGAGGCCTTTGTAGGAGTCAAAGCTGAAGGGAGAGCCGTCCAGTTCGCAGCAGTAAGCGCCCGCCTCGGAGCAGATGAGCCAGCCGGGAGAAAGGTCCCAGACGTTCTTGGAGATTATGACGGTGCCGTCCGTCTTGCCCATGGCAACGAAGGAGAAGTCATAACAGGCGCAGCCGAAGAGGCGTATCTTGGCAATCTGCTGGTATACGTGCTCCACGGCATACTTCTCGCCCTCAGCTAAGCGCAGGTCCGTGTGGGGGTAGTCCGCAAAGCTCAAGACGGCGTTGCAGAGGGACTTGCCCGTGTTCACATGAGCCCGCTTTCCGTTCACATAAGCTCCTTCACCTGTCACGGCGTATATCAGGTCTCCGGTCAAGGGATGATATACACAGGCCGCCACAGGTTTCTTTTTTATGAGAAGGGAGGCCTGGACGCCGAAGATTGGGATGCCGTTTGCCATGTTGACCGTTCCGTCTATAGGGTCAACGGACCAGGTCCTCTCATCCGTCAGGGGCACGGCGCTGAACTCCTCGGCAATGAGCCTGTCCTCCGGGAAGCGCTCATGGATCTTGGAGGTGAGGATCTTTTCCATGCCGTAGTCCAGGTCCGTCACCAAGTCGTACGTGGACTTCTGCTTGATGTGCTTGGGGAGCCCCTTGACCTTTTCATAGGCGGCTATCAGTTCAGTTGTAAGGAATTCCAGCTCTTCAGCGTATTTCAAAAGTCTGTCTCCTCGCTTTTTCGTATCACAGCATATCATACCCACGGAAGATTCAAAAGTCAAGCAAACGGGCCCGCATAACAGGCCTCACACAGGGCCTCACACAGGCCGCCCGCAGGCCTGCGGCAAAGGGGTGTGAGACTCTTCAGAAAATGTAAAAATGGCGCAATATGTGCGTTCAGAGCGGCATATGAACAAGTTCTTCGGACATCTTTCAACAGTAACAAAACACCGTTTTGTGGTTATGCGCAACTGCTTCAAGTGCGGACTTATCAGGCAGGGCCTTGCTCATGACCTCTCAAAACTTTCGCCATCGGAGTTCTTTCCGGGCGTGAAATACTTTCAGGGGAACAGGAGCCCGCAGGCAAAGGAGCGGGAGGTGATAGGCTATTCGGAGGCCTGGATGCACCACAAGGGACACAACAGGCACCATTTCGAGTACTGGACGGACTTCTTCAACGGGGAGGAAGTCAAGGTCGACATGCCCTACAACTACTTCGCCGAGATGATCTGCGACCGCATTGCGGCCAGCAAGATATACCTCAAGG
>JAJPZC010000162.1 GCA_021204585.1 Clostridia bacterium | reverse complement strand
CGGTGAACCAACATTCGTGACTTAAGTGTTGGTTATATCCGGGATAGGCAAAATTTGGTTGCATTACAGGGCCGGGCTTGCTATAATAATACACGTAGTCTGCGGTGTCCGTGACATAGATATGCGGAATCCACAATGTGATAAAAGGGAGCTTGCGTGGAGGTCACTAGGCAAGGTCTGCATTTTATGCGGAAAGTCTGATGTTTCCCCCGGGGCACCCACCTGCGAGAAGCGGGTTCACGTTTTTTATGCCACGGCACAGGCGGATTATTTGCCGCCCGGGGCTCCTTTGAGGATGCGGCGGGCCCGGCAGGGGAATGGGCGCAGGATACAACAGAATGCTGTGCAGCAGGGGCGGATACGGCCGCTGGCGGGCCTCTGACGGATGAAGACTGCTTGGTATGATAGTACTGAACAGTTTTTGTGTTACATTTGTTAAAATGAACAAAACTAACACTTAACAAGTTGTATGAGGGTGTGGTTTTGTGCTATACTTGCACGAGTAAAAGTTTGCTGGATTGCTTTATCGAGGAACATTATGGACGACATGATCAAATCTATAACGGATGCAGAAGAGAAGGCCGCGGAGCTCAAGAGCGAAGCAGCCGCAAAGGCTGCGGCACTCGGAGACGAGGCCAGGGCCAAGGCTTTGGAGACAGAGACATCTGCTGCCCTGGAGAGAGCAAAATACCGTGAAGACAAGATGGCGGAGGCCAGGGCTGAGGCTGAGAGGGAGTACAAGATCTCCCTTGCCAAGTCCAGGGCGGAGGCAAAAGAGGCTGTCACGAAGACGGACAAAGATTTAGACCTCATTGCGGGAGAGATAGCGGGGAGGATTCGCAGTGGCAATTGCTAAAATGCGCAAGCTGAAAATTGCTGCCATGTCCTACGACAGGGATGCCATCCTGGACCGCCTGCAGAAAACAGGGGCAGCCGAAATAAAGGAGTGCACGCTGGGCGACGAACTCCCGCGCCTTGAGATAGACGCAGGGGACCTTCGCTCATCTCTTGCTGTCTCCGAAACCGCCCTTGCGGCCCTGTCCGGCGAAGTTTCCTCGCAGGACAAGGACAAGAAGGTAAAGGACGGTGAGCTCAAGGACGGCTTTGAGGTGTCCTATTCGGACTTCATGGACGCCTACAAGACCGCAGACCACGAGAAAGAGGTCATCTCAAAGATCAGCTCCCTTGTGGATGACAGAAACCATACTGCAAACGAGATTACGAGATGCCAGCGCATCTTAAAGAGCGCCGAAATATACAAGACCCTGGAGGAGCCCTTCAACACGTATAAGGACACCTCACGCGCGGCAGTAAAGCTGGGCACCATGGCAAAGACCTCAAGAGAGGCTTTCATGGAAGCCATGAAAGGCATAGAGCTTGCAGACTGCAAGGTTCTTGCAGAAGATGAAGACAGCGTTCTGCTTGCTGCCGTTGCCCACAAGAGCGCAAGGGATGAGCTGGACGCAGCTCTTTCCGCTGCAGGATTCACGCCCTGCCCCTATTCCGGCACACAGACCGGGGCTGAGTTCTATGCCGCCACAAAGGCGCAGATAGAGGCCCTGCAGGCCGCCCTGCAGGAGAATGCGGATGCGTTCTATGCATTAAAGCCTGAGGTAAAACCCCTCAAGGTATACTGCGATTACTTAGGTTTCCAGCTGGAAAAGGCAGAGACTTCCGGCAAGTTTGCGGCCACGGAGCGCACCTTCATACTGGAGGCATACGTGCCTGCAATGTGCGAGGAGATGCTCACCAAGGCACTGCAGGAAGTTACGGGAGCCATTTATATAGAGTTCAACGATGTGGCGGAGGATGAGATGCCTCCGACCCTTATGGAGAACAACCCCGTCGTATCCAACTTCGAGACCATAACCAACATGTACTCGCCCCCGAACGCCAAGGAGTTCGACCCCAGCACCATAATGGCCGTCTTCTACAGCATCTTCTTAGGCTTCATAATGGGCGACATAGGCTACGGCGCCCTCATGCTGATCGGCGGCCTGGCCATAGTAATATACTGCGGCAAGCGCCCCTCAGGCCTCAAGAACATGGCGGCCATCTTTGCCGTCGGCGGCGTGTTCGGCATCATCTGGGGCTTCCTGTTCAATGCATTCTTCGGCATGCCCATTCTTGGCACTACGGTCCTTCCGGATGCGCAGACCGCCAGGTGGGGCATCGTGGGAATCCAGGTCCCCGCTGTTCTTGTCATTGCCCTCATAATCGGATGCGTTCACCTCATGGCCGGCTACATCTGCAAGGCCATCCAGTGCTGCAGGCGCAAAGAAGTCGGGGACGGCTTCTTTGAAGGCGTTGTCTGGGCCATCTTCACCATAGGCGTCATCATCGCCATCATCGGCGTTACGGACACGGCTCCGGATGCAGCGGACGCCGGAGACAAGTCATACACGCTTGCATACGCAGGCGGCATAATAGCGGGCGTTGCCCTCGTCGTGGCCATCTTCACGGCAGGCAGGCATGAGAAGATTGTTGGCAAGTTCACGAAGGGCTTCGGAGCTCTGTACGGCGTCATAAACTACGTTTCAGACATTTTGAGCTATGCCCGTCTATACGGCCTCATGCTTTCCGGCACGGTCATTGCAAACCTTGTATCCACATATGCCATCCAGTTCATATCCGGAGACGGCTTCGGCGGGGCGTGGATCATCTTAGGACTTGTCCTAATACTCGTGGGCCACGGGTTCAACCTTGCCATAAGCCTTCTCGGCGCGTACATACATGACGCCCGTCTGCAGTACGTTGAGTTCTACGGCAAGTTCTACGAAGGGGACGGAGAGCTCTTCACTCCCATTGGCTCAAAGCACAAGTACGTGTACGTTGCACCCCAGAAACAGGAGGCTGCAGCCCCCGCTGCCGGCAAGGCCGGCGCCGCAGAGGGCCGGGCAGCATAGCCTGCAGGCAGTACAAGCCAACATATGCGCCTGCCTTTGCTTTGCGGGCGTCATCCAAAACAGTTTCAATGCGCGCCTTGTTCGGTGCGGGAGTATATAAAACAGTTTCAATGCGCACCTTGTTTGGTGCAGGAATATATACAGTTACAACTGGAATTCACCGCAGGAGACTGCGTGAATATAACGGAGGTTTTAATATGGAAACAACTACTATAGGAGGATATTCCATAGCTCTGCTGGGAGTTGCCATCTGCGTCATCTTATGCGGCATCGGTTCAGCCCTGGGTCTCTACAAGACCGGCAGCGCTGCTTCCGGAGTCCTTGGTGAGGATCCCAAGAAGTTCGGCAAGGTCATGGTGCTTGTCCTTCTGCCCGCGACACAGGGCATCTACGGATTCATTATCGGCATCATCGCCTCAAGCTCCTGTGTTGACACCATGACGGTGGCAGAAGGCCTTGCAGTGCTCTGCGCAGTTCTTCCTATGGCTCTTACGGGTCTTTTGACAGGCTATTTCCAGGGCAAGACGTCTGCAAACTGCATTTATGCCGTTGGCAGGCAGGAGTCTCTCGGCGGCAGGCTTATAATCTACCCTGCAATGATAGAGTTCTATGCAATCCTCGGACTCATCATTTCCATCATGCTTCTCTGATAGCTTAAAAGGTATTGATTTATGAGTATGCAGGATATTGTGGACAGAATAATTTCGGACGCCTCAGCCGAGGCGGAAGAGACCATGTCTGCCGCAAAAGCCCAGTATGATGACATCCTCTCCAAGGCGGAAGCAAAGGCCGAAAAGGACATGGCGGACGAAAAGGCTGCAACCGGGGCCAAGATAAAGAGCCTTAGGGACGGCTATGAGGCGTCCGCGCGTCTTGACGCCCAGAAGATCCTTCTTGCGGAAAAGAGAGCCGTCATAGACGGCATCTATGACCGTGCCTTGAAAAAGCTCATCTCCTCGTCCAAAGAGGACACCGTGCGCCTGTCTCAGGTGCTTTTGGAAAAGTACGCCGAAGAGGGGGACGAGATTGTCTTCGCAGACGGCTTCAAGTACGTCAAGGAGGTGTCTCTTCTGCAGGTCGTAAAGGACAAGAACCTCAAGGTGTCCTTCAACAAGGCTTCCTTCAAGGGCGGCTTCATCCTCTCCGGAAAGAGCTCTGACAAAGACCTCTCCTACGAGGCCCTTCTCGAAGCGGACAGGGAGCAGCACGAGGCAGAGATAGCCTCCAGGCTTTTCCATCACTGATCTTCACCCGGGCTTCAGATCCGGAAGGCATCAGATCCGGCAGGCTGCAGAGCCGGCAGTTTTCAGATCCGGCAGGCTGCATAGCCTGCAGGGGCACAGGATTCCGTCCAAGGCACATTCTTCCACACCGGACACATTCTTTCACATCGGGCACATTCTTTCCCTCAGCCAGGCTGCAAAAGGGGCGCATTCTTTGGTGCGCAAGCGTTACATCATTTAAGAGAGCGGAACATTTATGGCAATGGATCCCATGTTCACAAACGGCGTAATAGCCGTAAAAGAGAAGTACTTCCTCCGGGACAAGCTCACCCGCATGTGCGAGATGGGTGCGGAGGATGCCTTCCGTCTGCTTATAGAGAGCGGCTTCGGACAAGGGGCCGTGGCAGACTCATACAGAGAGTATGAGGCGCTCCTCGAGGCGGACGAGAAGGATACAGACAAGTTCATAAGGGATTTCGCGCCTTCCGCAGCGGATGCGGAATATCTTCTCGCTCCCCGTGACTTCCACAACGCAAAGGCTATCGTGAAGGCAGACATCATGGGTGTCCCCGTGGACCGCATGCTTGCCCCCGAGGGCAGCGTTCCCGTGGACAAGATAAAGCTTGCCTACACGTCCGGAGACACGGACAAGCTCCCTGAAGAGATGGCCAGGGCCTTTGACGAGGTGAAGGAGTATCTTGCCGGCGGAGACAAAGAGGGCGCCGAGATTGGCATAATTTTTGACAAGGCCTTGTACCGCCACCTTGCGGCAAACTGCAAGAGGCCGGCGGTTCTTAGGAAGTTTGTGGCCGGGAAGGCAGACATGCAGAACATCCTCACGTGCATGCGTTCATCCTCTATGGACTATGCGAAGAAGTACCTCGTGGAGGGCGGGAGCATAAAGGAGCGCAAGCTTGCCAAGCTCTTTGAGAGCGAGGATGAGGGCATGAAGGCGATGAGCGGGACAGGCTTAGAGGCCTTTGCCAGGATGTGCTATGACGCCAAGGCGGAGAAAAAGCCCCTTTCCGAGGCAGAGAAGGTGCTGGAGTCCTATGAGACGGACTCCCTTGCAAAGAACCGCTTTGACCTGAAGGCCAGCGAACCCTTCCTGTACTACATTTTCCGGCGCCGTGCGGAGAATGAGAACGTGAGGATAGTCATGGCCAGCCTCATTGCCGGCATGCCGGAGAAGTGGATAAAAGAGAGGCTCAGAGGGGTGCAGGTATGACAGGGAAGATGGCGATAGTAGGAGACGGAGACAGCATAATGGTCTTCAAGGCCGCAGGAGTGGCAACATTTGCGGCAAAGGACGCGCGCAACGCCCGTGAGCTTATCCGAAAGGCCGCAAAGGACTATGAGATCATCTTCGTGACTGAAGAGTTCTACAGGCCCAACGAGGAATATATGAAAAGATTCGACGAGGAGCCCTATCCCGTAGTGCTCATGATCCCGTCCGCAGGCGAGTCCACCGGCTACGGGGATGAGCTCTTGAAGAACGAGATGGAGCGTGCCCTCGGCGTGGATATACTGTTCAACAAATAAGCCTCCGGGGCCTCCTTAAGGCCTGTGGCTTAGACCCTGTGGATTTTACATAGTGCGGCACGTTTGGCCGCAGAAAGGCCCCTGATGGATATGCGGGGCGCATGCTCAAGCTATTGACCATATGAATATAACAGGCGGCGCATTGCATCGCATGCTTGAGGGCATGCAGCGCAGTGCGGACGCTGAGGCATAAGGTAAACGGTGAATTTATGGCAGGAAAAGTAGTAAAAGTTT
>JAJPZC010000164.1 GCA_021204585.1 Clostridia bacterium | reverse complement strand
TGAAGGGCTGTGGGGCAAGTGTCCGGCGCCAAATGCATGTGTCTTCAGACGCCATTTGGAAGGGCTGTCATCCGCCATCATCATGGCTCTTGGATGCCACCCGTTAGGGCCGCATGTATGGCCTTGTACAGGCGTTTGGAGGGCGTTTTGCGCCGGCGCGTGAGATGTATATGAGACGCTCCGGAGAGCGTAAGAAGCGGGATACAGCGTCTTACAGAGGGTCTGGAGCCCTCTTTGGAGCCCCGTGAGGGGCTAGGGCTTGCGGGAGATGGTGTAGCCCTCTTTGGAGTCCTTTATGGCATACCCTAAAGCGTCCAGGTCTGCACGGAGCTTGTCCGCAAGCGCCCAGTTGCGCTCCTTCTTTGCGTCCCAGCGCCGGTCTGCCATTGCATGGATGTCCGCAGGGATGGCGGTGTCTGCATCTGCAGACTTGGGGGACTTGGCGGCAACTTCTGCAAGGTATGCGGCAGAGGTCTTCTTGAAGAGGCCAATGAGTGAGTACGTCTTGCGGATCTGGAAGGCGTCTTCGGCGCATGAGGGGTCGCCCGCATCCAGCTTTTGCTGGATTGTTTTGAAGAGGCCGAAAAGGTGAGATATGGCGAGGGCGGTGTTGAAGTCATCGGACATGGCGTCGTTGAAGGCGTCGTCTATGGCCTTGTTGCCGGCGGAGCCGAAGCCGTACTTCTTCTCCACGGCGTCCAGGATGGTGTAGAAAGAGGTCAGGTGCTTCTCGGCGTCCGGGAAGAGGTTGTCCGTGATGTTGATGTCCTGGCGGTAGCTGTACTGCAGGAGGGCGAACTTTATGGCCTCGTTGGTGTAGGACTTGAGGAGGTCTTCGAGGAGGAGGCTGTTGCCGAGGGACTTGGACATCTTCTGGCCGTTGACCTTAATTAAGCCGTTGTGGGTCCAGTACTTTGCGAACTGCTTGCCGGTGAGAGCCTGGGTCTGGGCTATCTCGTTCTCGTGGTGCGGGAAGATGAGATCTCTCCCGCCGCCGTGGATGTCTATCTGGTCTCCGAAGGCCACACGGTTCATGGTGGAGCACTCTATGTGCCATCCGGGGCGGCCCTTGCCCCAGGGAGACTCCCAGAAGATCTCGCCGGGCTTGGCGGCCTTCCAGAGGGCGAAGTCTGCCGGGGAGCGCTTCTCCTCGTCGTTTTCTATGCGCACGCCGGCGTACATCTCCTCCACGGTCCTTCTGGAGAGCATGCCGTAGTCCGGGAATGAGGAGACGTCGAAGTAGACGTCCCCGCACGGCGTGGGATATGCGTGGCCCTTGTCTATGAGCTCCTGCACGAAGGATATTATGTTGCCTATGTTCTCCGTAGCCTTGAGCCATATGGTGGGGTCGTCCACGTCGAACTCGCGCATTACGGCGTCTATCTTTACAATCATCATGGCCGCATACTTGTCTGCGGGAATGCCTGTCTCGCGGCTCTTTGCAATTATCTTGTCATCCACGTCTGTGTAGTTGCGGGCATAGGTTACGTCATAGCCAAGCTTCTGCAGGTACTTGCGCATTATGTCGTATATGAGCGCCTGGTACCCGTGACCAATGTGCGCCTCTCCGGACACCGTTATGCCGCATGCGTACATCTTAACCTTCCCCTCTTCCAGGGGCACGAACTCTTCCTTTCTGCGTGTAAGCGTATTGTATATTCTCATATGGTTTCTTTAGCCTCCCTTCATGCCCTTGTCTTGCACATATGAGGGCATGAATGGCATTACTCTTCTGCCTTTGTGTCTGTATTGCCTTTTGCAGGCTCTGCGGCGGCAGCGCTGCTTGCAAGGTATGCGTTGTTGTCCTGCCGTACATGTATTACGGGTGCATTGGGGCCCGGCTGCTCCGCGGCGGCGGCTTCCGCCGCCTCCTGCGCACGGCGTGCCCTGCGCTCCTCGCGACGCTTTTCGCGCCTCTCTTCCCGTTCCTTGTATCTCAGATAATCTTCCAGATCATCCGGCGCATCCGTCTCTGCGCTGCCGTCTGCGGCAGATGCCTGGACGTGTGCAGATGCAGGGACTGTTTCCGGTACGGATGCAGGTGCCGGAACAGGGGCCTGCGCCTGCGCTTGCTGCGCCTCTATGGTGGCCTGCAGGGAGGTCTGGACGGCCTCCAGCTGCGCCTTCAAGGAAGCGTTCTCTGCGGCAAGGGAGGATATGGCGGCCTGCTGCGAAGAAGCGTCGGCGTCCTGGGTCTCTTTCTCCTGCATGAGGGCGGTTAAGGACTGCTCTATTTTAGCAAGGCGGGCGGAGTCTTCCGCATGCTGCGCGGAGAGGGCTTCGCTGGTGTTTTTGGCTTCCTGGTACATGTAGTACAGGCGCTCCAGGGCGTCCTCAAGGTCCGCATTCTGCGCCTTCGCGCCGCGGGAGGATTCCAGCTGTTTGGTAAGGGCGTCTATGCGTGCCTCCAGGGTGAAGGACCTTTCACGGAGCTTGCATACTTCGGCCGCTACGGGGTCTGAGGTCTCCTGCAGGAGGTCCAGGCCTTCCTTGGAGCCGCGGATGCGTACAACCTTGCCGGGGACGCCTACTACGGTTGCGTGCGGGGGCACGTCCTTGAGGACAACGGCGCCGGCGCCAATCTTCGCATAGTCCCCTATGTATATGTTGCCGAGGACCTTTACGCCGGAGGAGATTACGCAGTATTCGCCCACGGTGGGATGGCGCTTGCCCGTCTCCTTGCCGGTGCCGCCAAGGGTTACGCCCTGGTATATTACGGTGCCTTTGCCAACTTCTGCCGTCTCACCGATGACTACTCCCATGCCGTGGTCTATGAATACCCCGGGGGCAATCTTTGCAGCAGGGTGTATCTCAATGCCAGTAAGCCGCCTTGCAAGCTGCGAGGTAATGCGGGCCAGGAGCTTTAGATGGTGCCTGTACAGGAAATTGGCCCAGCGGTGCCAGCCCAGCGCATGCACGCCGGAATATGTGAGCCATATCTCAAATTTGGATCTTGCGGCGGGGTCGTTTTCCTTGGCAGCCGCTATGTCCGCTCTCAGTTTCTTGAACATGATGTCTCTCTCTTGTGTCCCTGCCCAAGGGCCGGAACATGCGGATATTCTCTTTGCACGCATCCGGCACTGGGCCGGAACATGCGGGTATTCTTTTTGCACACTTACGGCTGGGGCCGGAACTTGCGGGTATTCTCTTTGCACGCATCCGGCTGGAGCCGGACCTTGTGCGGCATATTCTCTCTTAGACCCGGCATTGGAGCCGGAGTATGTGCGGTATATTATGTTTGAAGGGCGTATAAGGCCGGAGTATGCGCTGTGTATTGCGCCTGGAGGGCTTCAGTTGAAGCACAAAGGTTTTGAATTGGATGCGGGATATGTTTTGCGGGGTAAATAAAAACACGCCTCTGCATCGCTGTAAAGGCGTGATTCAACGCTGTTCCACTTTACTTCACCCTCCAACAAGGGCCTTGTTTCTCGCTTACGGGGAGTGTCCGCGGGGTATTGGTCCCGGCCGTGGCACCGGATAAAAGGTGCCAGAGCAGCGCATACCTTTCGTGCGTGCCGGGAAGATCTCAGCATCCTTCCCTCTCTGTGGGCTTGCAGCAGAAAGATTTTCTGCCGTGCGGCTTTAAGTTTGAGTAGATTATAACCTATGGCCGAAAAGAAAGCAACTGTTTACGGGGTTCAATTTTGCCAAAGAATTCACCCGGCAATGGCTGCTCATTATTTGCATCGGTTACTGAAATTGTGGGCTTCATAAAAGCAGATACTATAACATTAGTATCAATAACAGCATAATATTTATCCATAATCTATTTCAGCCTTGCCTTTCTTGCCTCTGTTATTTCTGCGTTGATTTCATCCAATGTCATATCTGCATTGCCATTCAGTGCAGATCTCATCCCTGATCTCATAACAATACTCATCATATTATTACCAGAGTCAACGTTATTCATACTAAATGGAATTCCGTTACTGGATATAAGCCTTGAAACACACAGCTTGAGATAAGTTTGCAAATCAATTCCTATTTCCGAACAAATAAACGATGCCTCGTTCTTTACTCCCTCATCAAGGCGAAACTGTACAAGTGTTCCTGCCATACAAATATCTCCTTTTCATTTATTTGTAATCAGTATAGCACTATCTGCTTACATTTGCATGCTTTTTAAAGTTTAAGATGTTATGCAACAGGAAACGGATGACGCAAATGAAACCGGAGCCTCAGCCCTTGCGCTGCATGGAAAGCCACGTCCAGAAGTCAGCGGGCTCCTTGCAGTTGGCGGCCGTTATGTACTTTGCAGACGGAGCTGCCTGGACTTCCTCCGGGGAGAAGTCACGCCGGAGGGCGTCGGCGTCCTTTAAGACGTAGACCCAGGACCAGTGTCCGTAGTACTTGAATCCGGGGGCATCCAGGCCCCGTACCTCGGGCACAAGGGTGAAGTGCGTGTTGGAGGCGCCGGCCTTTATGTAGCGGAAATAGGTGGGCTGGGCGCAGTATTTGGGCTTTACGGTGGGGTCGTCCTCAGACTGCACGAACCATATGGGATTGTCCTTTGTGGAGGAAATCATGTCATCGGAGACGTTGAGATCGAGGTAGGACTCGCAGATGGGGAAGAAGGCCGCAAAGAAGCCGGGGCAGGTGTACATGAGGTTGAGAGTCATGTAGCCGCCGTTGGAGCAGCCGCCGAGGTATATGCGTGAGCGGTCTATCTCCCTGTGAGAAGAGACGGTGTCCCGGATGGCCTCCATGAGGGCCTCGGTGTAGTATGAGGTCTGGATGCGGGAGCCCTTGTGGTTGTAGGTATGCTGCCCGTCCCGGTCCATCCACATGGTCTTGCACTGAAGGACAAGGACGCATGCGCCCGTGGGGAAGTAGGACTGGATTTTATCCTTTACGAGGGCCGTAACCTCGTTGCCGAGGAGCGCTATGTTTATGTCATCCTGGATGGCGGCGCCTTCGCCTGCGCCGTGCAGCCATATTATGAGCGGCTTCTTGTCATACGTGCCCTTCGTGAAGGAACCCTTGGACGGGGCATAGAAGGCCCTGTTCAGCTTTATCTCGCACACCGTGCCGCCAATGCTGGCAACCGGCCCGTTGTAGGTATATGAGTCCGTTGCAAAAGGCCGGACGTCCGGCAAAAGCACGTCCCGGGGTACCAGAATGCGCCCTTTAAGGGCGCCGGAGAGCTTCATGCGGCCCACAAAGAGCTCTGCGTCCGGGGCAAGAGTGAGGCGTATGCGGAAGTGCTTCACCCACGTGTTGCAGCCCGTTATGAGGCTGTACTGGAAGGCTGCGCCGGTGGCTGTATAGCCCTTGTAGCCAACCGCCATCTCAATGGCCAAAAAGCATGTCTTTGCGTCCGTGGGGACGCCGTTCTCGTCGCAGAAGTAGGCCGCACGGACGGTGCGCTTCTGTCCCTTTAAAGAGGCTCCCGCAAGGGAGAAGGTGGCAGGGCTAACAGCGCCGGACAGGCGTCCCGTGAATTCTATTATGAGCTTGTCCAGTGAGGGCCCCCATTCGTATGCGGATACTACTCCCCGTATCCCTTTCACTTCGGTTCTAAGATCCCCTGCTGCGTTTTCTTCCGGCATGACATATGCCCCCTTTGCGTTTGGTTGCATCTGTATGGTATTACTTTTGGGCGGGGTTAGTCAAGAAAATTTAGCACAGGCGACGGCAGTTTGCAGCATATGGAAGCCGCCGGAATATGCGGCCGGAGAGCCGGAAAAGAGCCTTGCGGGAGTGTGCGGGCATGGGCCGGACGGACGCAAATCGGCCCCGTGAGAGCCTTTGCTGGCATGGGCCGGACGGACGCAAAACGGCCCTGTGAGAGCCTTTGCAGGCATGGGACGGACGGCCGCAAAACGGCCCTGTGAGAGCCTTTGCAGGCATGGGACGGACGGCCGCAAAACGGCCCTGTGAGAGCCTTTGCAGGCATGGGACGGACGGCCGCAAAACG
>JAJPZC010000176.1 GCA_021204585.1 Clostridia bacterium | reverse complement strand
ACGTATAGGTGCAGCCCTCCTTCGGCTCGAACTTAGTCTGTCCGTCATCGTCAGAATTGTAGAAATATATCTGCATATATGAGCCTATGCCGCTCCCGTTGCTCGTCGGCGCACCGCTCTCACTGTCGTTCTTCGTAGCATCCTTGTTGGCATACAGCCTCGTTATCTGTCCTATCGGCAAGTCAAACTGACTCAGGTCATAGTCCGGCTCGAAATACTTGCTGTATGCTGCATCGTCCGTCCATATAAGATATAGCTTCGTGTAATCATTACTTGTATTCTCACTTACTAATCCTAAATGGTCAATTGTAATATCTATTTCCTCTCCGTCATCTCCTTCTTCTTCTATCGTGCTTTCATAATCCGCGCCTCGCAGGTTCACCGTTATCGGCTTGTTCGCTGACGCTGCCGCCTCTATCTGTGACAGTCCTACACGCACGCTCGGTATGAAGTCATCACTTGGATAATTGACGTTGCTGAATCCTAAGTTCACCGACGGTGCCGTGCCTGATGTCAGTATCGCCAACGTTACGTACTCGAAACATGCCACATCTGAATAGCTGCTTTGCTCTATCGGTTGCAGCACCATCGTTATACCATCTTTAGTAGCTGTCATGTTGTATGTCTGCCTGTATAGCAGCAACACTCCTTCGCTTATCCAATAGTTTATTACATTATAGTCGTTCTGTGTGAACGCCCCCTTCACCGGCGTGGCACTCTCGCTGAACTCGCTCGCCGTCTCATATACCGCACGGAAATCCTTCAATGCCTGGTACAACGACACTTGATAGCCACTTGGAGCAGTCAGATATTCGTCTTCCGTGCCTATGAACCAGTCGTAATACTCGTTCTCTATCGCCACTGTCTCTCCGTCATCATCGGTATATGTCATGGTCGGCACGATGTTGAATGCCTGGTCAGCACACAATGTCACAGTCGGGTCAACAAGCTCGCCGTTGATCCTTATCACCGTGTTCGACGTTACATAGAACTCATATTCTATCGCACATTGCGTCTCCACGTAATTGGCGAAAATCAGCAACTTGTCATCACTTATCGATGACCCGTTTTCATCATTATCTACCGTATTCGGATCGGTAACATGGAATATAAGCAGATATGGAGTATATGTGGACAGTCCTACTCTGAAGTCCGCCGACAAGTCAGGGTATCCTGATACATCGTCTGTGCGCCTCAACAGCATGTCATTCTTTGGATAATTGCTGCCCGCCGTACTCTCATCGTATTTCTCGTTCTTGTCATAATAGCAGTAGAATGTCATTCCCGGATCGGGGGTGGTTATCGTTTTGCCGTTATCCTCGTATGTTACATCCACTATCGAGTTCTTTATCGCCGATATCTTCGCATCGTTGCCTGTACCGTGCTCATTTATATATTCATCATACTTGTACTTGTCAATGATGATGAAATCTGCATTGATGAAGTCCGTACTGCTCGACGTATAATTGTCTGTATTCAACTGTAAATATCCCATTACGCCATCATAGTCGAGATCCACTCTTATTGGGGTGTCACTGCCTGAACAGGTCGGCGCCAACTGCTCCACATTCGCCTCCGAGTTCTTCACATACACTTTTATCTCGTCTATATAGAAGTCACCGCCCTGCGTCGCTGCGCAACAGTTGTCTATCTTTACTGTATAGTATGCGAAGTCGTGCGTGTCGTCATCATTTATCTTAAAGGTGAAATATTCCTGGAACCACTCATTAGTGCCTGTGCCCTTGCCTGTTACTGATGCAGGAAGTGTCGCTTCATCGTCGTTTATATATACCCAGCCGCCTGTGTTCACTATCATTCCTGAATAATGACGGTATATCGGCACGTGCGTCTCATTGCCTTCATCATCCACCTCTACTCCCATCACAGTGAACATCACTGCCGGGTCATTAAGCATACTCGGGGCATTCGAGTTTCTCATCCATGCCGTCACCATTATCTCCGCTCCCTTGCATAGGTCATTATCAAAGCTCAGTTCGGCTATCGTTCCGGGCAGGTCGGAGGCATCCAAATACAGCCAGTTGCCACTATGATTCTTCACCTTTTGGCATGTAGGCTCCCAATAATTAATATAGTTATTCATCTCTCCATTACCCACATAATAGTTCACAATTGCGTATGCGCCCCACGACGTGTGTCCCGAATTGAAGGTATAATTCCCAAGTGGTGTCACTTTTGCAGTTCCAATCGGGTTGTAATCAAATGAGCCATCATAAAACGCGTAACTGCAGTTGTTCCACTTCAATGGGAATGGATATGCGAACCTCTCTCCATGGGCACTTGACGAATTTCCTGCCGCATTGTTGAATACCGTCATTGAATTCAAATCGCTGTCTCCATATCCGCCATAGTCAAAGTCAAGCGACGTTATCAACGTGCAGTTGTTTTCCAAATACGACGGTGAACGGTATGTCATGTCGTTCCACCACATCTTGTTCCATGTCGTTTCTCCAAGCTCGTCCCTCTCATCCAAGGCTGCCACCTGTGCCTCCGTCAATGGTATGCTCTCATACTTGAAAGTCAGCTTGAACCTCGCTATATTGTATGTCGTGCCATTTACGGTCTTTGTCACAAGGACTGTCGCCGTACTGCCATCGTCAACACTCCATTGATATGTGCCTGAATTACTGTCATCACTCGCATATGCACTATCATACTTATAAAACTGTATCACACGCACATCACCCGAAAGGGAACGGGTACTGCTTAATATCGCCAAACCATTGTCCTCTCCACTCGCAAACGCTACATCCAATGTCTCCTCGCCCGTTTCGCCCGGTATCGCATACGACCGCGCCTCCTTCGATAATGCCAATACCTCATCGTTGTTGTAATTCTGGGATATTCGCTGACTCGGCATGTTTATCTCATATTCCTCAAGATATTTCTCATTTCCATTGTTCGTGCCTCCCTGATATGCCGGCTCTTTCAACATCGACCAGTAGTGCTGGAACTGCTCCGGCAACCCTGACGACATTGTCGTACTTGCAGAGTCAACTCCTACAATATAGAACAATGCGCGTATTTCCAATGTCGGCTCATAATATGTGCTGTTATCACCGAATGTGGGGAGGGTTCTCACCGACGTATTCGTACTTGGCACGTAGGTCGTTGTATTTTCATCTGTATAATAGAAATCGGTGTAGTTCGACATGTCACACGCCAAGGCATAGTAGCTGTTGTCCATACCCTCGAAATTCTCCAAGTTCCTGCTCTTGATATATGTATTGAACTCGTTATCCGTCGGATAATAGAAGGTTATCTTTCCTAACGTATAATCCGCACCAGCAGTGTTGTTGGTATAGCTATTCAGCCAACCGCTCACATAACCGTTGTCAAAAGCCCAGGCTTTATAACTATCACTATATTTTGTCAACAGGTCATATATCTGACTGCCATCACGTTTCTGAAATTCTTCGCCTACATAGAAATTCTTGTCATTTTCGTAATTGAACCAACGATAATAATTGTTCATTGATAACTGAAGATAACCGTAGGCTGTGAACTTATTCGGTACTTCTATGTCTATGCTCGTTCCTTTTGTCAGATATATCGTATCTACATAGATGTGGGCCGACTGCAACTCCACTCCGTTGGCAAGCGTTTCCATCGGGTTGTCATCATCGAAACTATCCTCAAACTCCTGCTGACCTCTGATATTCTCCTGATACCATCTCGCCGCCTTATGCTTTATCGACACATCCTTTATGGATTGATTGTTATATGTCAGATTATATCCGCTTCGTGTGGTAGTCTCAACAGTTGTCCCGGTGGCGAATGTTGTCGTATTGGTGTACTGCGTTCCTATCAGGGATGCGAATATACTCAACTTGTCATCCGTTATCGTCTCTGCATTCACGCTGCTGTCATCTGATGATGTTGACAGGTGCACTATTATCATATATGTGCTGCCTGCTGAGACATCTGCGTTGAAGTCGGCTGACAAATCGGTTGAATTCTTAAACAAGAGCCCATCCAGAGCGTAATTATACCCCGCCTCGCTTGAATCGTATTCATCATTCTTTCCTAAATAACAGTAGAACTCCACGCCAGGGTTTTTCGTCGTAACAGTTGTGGTCGGATCGGTAGTTGTTGCCGACGACGCCACCCTGTTCATCGTACTTGCCGTCGCTAAGGTCGCCGTCTTCCTTACGTAACTTAAATCTACAATGGAGCTCTTTAACGCATTCACTGCCGTTGCACCACCATTCACGCTTGCATCGTATTTGTCCTTGTTGATAAGGATAAAGTCTAAACTCTGCTTGTCTGTACTGCTCTCTGTATAATCATTTGGATTTAACCCGAAACAAGTCATCATTGTACCATAGTCTATATCTACACGCATTGGCGTATAGGTATTTGATAGCACTTCCTCTATTGGCGTTATCCTCACGTCAAATGTCGGGTCTTTCTTATATACCTTCAACTCGTCAAAATAATATCCGCCTTGATTTGACAAACTGCTGTTCGTTACCTTAATGGCAAAATGGTCGTACTGGTCTAAGTCGGTACTTCCTCCCTTTATCGTATATGAGAAGAATACCTGATACCATTCATTTGTGCCTGTACCCTTACCCGTTATGGATGCATCCAGTCCGCTTTCTGATGATAATGCCACACTTCCATTCGTGCTCTCTATCTGTCCCGAATTTACACTATATACCGGAACTTCCGTACCATCGCTTTTTACTCCCATCAAGGCTAACACCACTGACGCATCTGGATTATTCCGGCTCGCATTTGCATTCCTCATCCATGCCGTAACGAATATCTCCGTCCCCTCTGCCAGATCGGTTTTATCAAATGGCAGCTCCGCTATCGTTGACGGCTTGTCTGTCGGATTTACATACAGCCAGTTGCCTGTATGTGTCTTCACGTTCTTATATTGCGGCTCCCATGGAGTTATAGAACCCTTGTTCTCCAAATTACCCACATAATAGTTCACTATGCCGTATGTGTTCCACAGCATACTGCCTGTATGGTATGTGTATGAACCTGTTGCGGTTTCAGTACTGTTGCTTAACGGATTGACATCCAATGAACCATCGTAGAACGCGACACTGCTGCTGCTCCAGTCCATCGGGAACGGATAGTTGAACCTCTCGCCATGTCCTTCTCCATATAATGCCCTGCTGTTCTTGTTGCTGTCGCCATATCCACTGTTGCTATAATCGAAATCCAACGAGGCTACCAAATCACAATTTCCTAAATAGGTGGCTCCACGCTCTCCTAAGTCATTCCACCACATCGAATCCCAGGTACTTGTTCCACTCTGCTGCTCGTCCAATGCCGCAACCTGTGCCTCCGTCAATGCGATGCTCTCTTTCTTGAACGTCAGCTTGTACCTCGCTATGTTGTATGTCTTGCCTCCAACTTCCTTCGTTACAAGTATCGTTGCCGTACTGCCATCATCGACGCTCCACTGAGTACCAGAGCCTGATGTTCCTTTATAGAACTGTATCACCCTGTCTGTTCCTGATAACGTACTTGTACCTGTTGCTATTGTCAGCCCGTTAGCCTCACCGCTCGCAAACTCCACTTTCAACGTCTCATCCCCACTCTGACCTGGAATGCCATACGCCTTCGCATCCTTCGACAGCATCACAAGCTCGTTGTTGGTGGTATTCCCTGAAAGCCTCTGACTTGGGAATGTTATCTCGTGCTCTTCAAGGTATTTCGTGCTTGTTCCATTACCGCCGCCTTGATAAGCAGAATTGTTCAGCATCGACCAATAGTGCTGGAACTGCTCCGGCAAGTCCTCCGGCACTGTCGTATCTTCATCGTCAATACCCACGATATAGAACAATACCCGCTCCTGCAATGTCGGCTCGTAATATCCATTCCCTGCACCGAAAGTGTAACTGCTTCCTGCCGTGAATGTCTCTGCAAAGTCAGTATAATTTGACAAGTCACATGCCACGGCATAGTAACTGTTGTCCTGCCCTTCGAAA
>JAJPZC010000024.1 GCA_021204585.1 Clostridia bacterium | reverse complement strand
AGGGCGGACGGCCACAGGGGAAAGATGTGCGGGCTTTTAGTCGAGTTCGAAGGCGCCGGTGTAGAGCTGGTAGTATGTGCCCTTCTGGGCGATGAGCTGTTCGTGAGAGCCGCGCTCTATGATGACGCCGTGGTCGAGGACCATGATGGCGTGGGCGCCGCGGACGGTGGAAAGACGGTGGGCGATCACGAAGACGGTGCGGCCGCGCATGAGGTTGTCGAGAGCCTGGACTATGAGCTTTTCAGTGCGGGTGTCTATGGATGAGGTGGCCTCGTCAAGGATGAGGACGGGGCAGCGGGTCACCATGGCGCGGGCAATGGAGAGAAGCTGGCGCTGGCCCTGCGAGAGGTTGGCGCCGTCGCCGGTTATCTCGGTGTCGTAGCCTTCGGGAAGATGCCGGATGAACATGTCGGCGTTGGCGTTGACGGCGGCCTGGATGCACTCCTCGTCCGTGGCGTCAGTGCGTCCGTAGCGGATGTTCTCCATTATGGTGCCCGTGAAGAGGTGCGTGTCCTGCAGGACTACGCCGAGTGAGCGGCGAAGGTCTGCCTTGTTGATGTCCCGGATGGGGATGCCGTCATAGGTTATGGTGCCGGACTGGATGTCGTAGAAGCGGTTTATGAGGTTGGTTATGGTGGTCTTGCCGGCTCCGGTGGCGCCTACGAAGGCAAGCTCCTGGCCCGGCTTTGCATAGAGGGTTATGTGCTTGAGGATCACTTTCTCAGGCACGTAGCCGAACATTACGTCGTTGAACCGGATGTCTCCCATAAGGGGCGTGTACTCGAAGGTGCCGTCCGGCATGGGCTTCTTCCAGGCGTATCGGCCCTCTTCGTACTCGTTGTAGGAAAGCGTTATGTCTCCGCCCCGGTCCTCGGACTCGGTGTCCATCATCTCAAAGATTCGCTCCGCGCCCGCAAGGCCCATGACTATCGAGTTGAACTGCATGGATACCTGCTGCACGGGGTTCATGAACTGGCGTGAATAGGCAAGGAAGGAAACAAGGAGCCCGGCACAGACGGCAACGGTGCCGCCGTTCCAGCCGGCGTATGAGGAAAGGAGCGCATTGGTGTTGCCTGTGGCAATCAAGGCTATGCCCACCACTGCTACGAGGACGTATTCTATGTAGCCTAAGTTGTTGTTTACGGGCCCTAAGATGAAGGAGTACGTGTTGGCCTTTCTGGAGGCTTCGTACATCTCGCTGTTGATCTTTCTGAAGTCCGCCTTGGCGTTCTCCTCGTGGCAGAAGACCTTTATTACCTTCTGTCCTTCGGTCATCTCCTCAACGAAGCCGTTGAGTTCGCCGAGGACGCGCTGCTGAAGAAGGAAGTTTCTTGCGGAGCGGCTGCCCACGTAACGGATGATGAAGATCATTACGGCCACCATGAGAAGGATTACGCATGTCAAGGTGAAGCTGTATATGATCATCATTATGAGCAGGGCTATGACCGTCACCACCGCCGAGACCATCTGCGGGACGGTCTGGGTGAGAAGCTGGCGCATGGTGTCTACGTCGTTGGTGTACAGGGACATAAGGTCGCCGTGCGTGGTGTTGTCAAAGTACCTTAGAGGCAGGGTCTGCATCTTGTGGAACATCCTTATGCGGAGGTTCCGCAATGTTCCCTGCGCTATGTACATCATTATGCGGTTGTACGCAAACGTGGAAGCTGCGCCGATAAGATATATGCAGCCCACTATGAGGATGCACCAGAGGACGTATGAAAGGTTTGCGTCCAGGCCCTTGGTAAGCTCCGTGATAATCGGAGCCAGCATGGCGGAGCCCAGGGCGTTGCACACCGCCGCGAAGATTACGCACAGCACCATGAAGATGCCGGGCACCTTGTAGTTGGTGAAGAAGGTGAACCGTATGAGCCTCCCCAGGGTCTTCATGGGGTTCTTGGCCTTTCTGCCGCGGCCGCCCGGGGTGCCGTTGTTTGCCTGTACGGGAGCATCCATGACTTTGGTTTTCTTACTCATTGTCCTTTCCTCCCTCTAAAGCTTTCCTGCCAATGGCAGGGGCGGTATTGTCTGCAGAAGATGCAGAGGCATTGTCTGTGGTTATATCTGCTGCAGCCGAAGGTGCAGCGGGAGCTGCGGCGCCGAGGCCGCCGAAGGGGTCTGCGGATGCGGAAGCGGTGTCTGAGACGCCGGAGGGGTCTGCGGATGCGGAAGCGGTGTCTGAAACGCCGGAGGCTTCTTCGCCGCTGCCCTGCACCTGGGACTCGTATACCTCCTGGTATATGGCGTTGGTGCGGATGAGCTCATCATGGGTGCCTATGGCGTCTATGCGGCCGTCTTCCATTACTATGATGCGGTCTGCATCCTGCACGGAGGCTATGCGCTGAGCAATTATAATCTTGGTCGTGTCCGGCGCGTACTCGCGGAGTGAGGCGCGGATGGTGGCGTCCGTCTTGGTGTCCACGGCAGATGTTGAGTCATCGAAGATTATGACCTTCGGGTGCTTTAAAAGGGCGCGGGCTATGCAGAGGCGCTGCTTCTGGCCGCCGGAGACGTTTACGCCGCCCTGGCCTAAGTCATAGTCATAGCCGCCCGGGAGGGCCTCTATGAACTCGTCCGCGCAGGCCATGCGGGCCGCCTCGCGGATCTCGTCCATGGATGCGTTGTCATCGCCCCAGCGGAGGTTCTGGGCAACGGACCCGGAGAAGAGGACGTTCTTCTGGAGCACCATGGCAACCTTGTTGCGCAAGGTATCCATGTCGTAGTCGCGAACGTCCACCCCGCCTACCTGGACGGAGCCTTCGGAGACGTCATAAAGTCTCGGGATGAGAGAGACAAGGGAGCTCTTTCCGCTTCCGGTGGCGCCTATGACGCCAATGGTCTCGCCGGAACGGATGTGGAGGTCTATGTCCGTGAGGACTTCGTTCTCGGAAGTCATTTTGTATTTGAAGCCCACGTGGTTGAAGTCTATGGAGCCGTCCTTTACCTCGTATACGGGGTCTTCGGGGTTGGTGAGGGATGCCTTCTCTTCAAGGAGCTCCACAATGCGCTCCATGGAGCCGCGCGACAGGGCTATGAAGTTCAGGCACATTGCCGCCATCATGATGCCGGAGAGGATCTGGACGGAGTATGAGATGAGCGTCTGGATGTTGGATGCACTCACGGAGCCGGAGATGTTGCCCACGGTCATGTTGGAGCCTACAAGAAGGATTATGATGTTGACTATGAACATGCAGAGGGTCACGCATGGCATCATGAAGGTGAGTATCTTTTCGGCCTTGACGGAGTACTTGTACACGTCCTGCGTGGCCTTGGTCATCTTCTCGCGCTCCCTGTCCTCGCTCACGTAGGACTTCACGACGCGGATGCCGGCGAGGTCCTCCTGCACCACTTCGTTCAGCTTGTCGTATTTCTTGAACATCGTTCTGAAGTGGGGCACGACCTTTATGATGCACACGGTCACGATGGCCGCAAGGACAACCGCCGCGCAGACGAATATCCATGCCATCGTGGGCTCTAAGACGGCGGTCATTATGACTGCCGCAATGAGCATGACGGGCGCCCTTACCAGCATGCGTATGCACATCTGGTATGCGTTCTGGACGTTGGTGACGTCCGTCGTGGTTCTCGTAATGATGCTGGCCGTTGAGAACTTGTCTATGTTGGAGAACGCAAAGGTCTGCAGGTTGTCGTACATGTCCTCACGCAGGTTCTTTGCAAACCCGGACGATGCCCTGGCCGCAAGGATTGCGCCGTACCAGCCGCAGAAGAGGGCAAACAGCGCGCACACTATCATGGCCACAGAGTAGACCACTATGGTGTGAACGTTGACGCTATATGTCGCATCCTCCGAAAGCTTCTCTATCTCGGCTACTATGAAGGTCATGAAGAAGGGAATGACTATCTCCATGGCCGCCTCGCCTACCATTAAAAGCGGACACAGCAAAGACGGGGTCTTGTATTCTCTCACGCTTTTAAGTAATGTCCTTACCATAAATCCTCCTGCCCGTTGATCTGAACAATGATCTTGTTGAGCAAAGTATCAAATTCCTCCTGCTCCTCTTCCGAGAGGGCAGACTGTATCACTTCATCGCACTCATCAAGATGAGACTTGTCATCCTCGCTGGCCTGCACGCCCATCTCCGTGAGCTCCAGATATTTCAGCCTCGCATCCGTCTCATCCTGCTTTCTCACCACGTAGCCTCTTTTTTCCAGCGTGGTCAGCATCGAGGACACCGCCGAAGGCCTCAGGTTCGTTCCGTTCTCCACGTCCTTCTGCCTGGCCCTCTCGCCCCTCTCCTGCGCATTCCTTATAATAGACAGCGCATGGAACTGTATGGGCGTCAGACTGTACTCCTCGAAGAGCTTCTCATTGCTTCTCTTCATCTGCCTGTGCAAATAGCACAGCTTTGCGAAAAGATTCTGTTTCATTCCCTGTATCCTTATCCGCAGCCGCTTGAAGTTACGGCCGCCTATTTGAGTGCTTTTACGACATCAAACTATCCGCCGTCAAATATTTTGACATCAAATAATTTGATAACGGACTGAATTATAATAACTCCCTTTTCTCTTGTCAACGGTTTGAACGCCCTCCCCTGCAACAAATTTTCCGCTGTGCAAATTTAACAGTTTGTGAAAATCCCACACCCTCTCCCTCTTATTGCGCATGTGCTGTTTTTGGTCTGTGCCACATCCCTTTGGCGTGTCCTCTTTTGCCACTGTACGCCACTTTGGCGTATCCGTGTGCATCATCCATACGCCAAACGGTATGAGCCCCCTGTTTTTCTGCTCCGCAGGGGCCTGCAACACTGGAAAACCCACATTAAAACGTGTATAATATGCGGTGTATGTTAGATCGAGATGCTGCAGACAAGATATACCACATAAAGCTGGAAGATGAGACCGTGCTCTCTTTTGCATGCCAAAACAAACTCCTTAAGGAGCCCCTCCAGATACTCTTTGTGCATGCAGACACAAGCCTTCTCCCTCCAGGGCTGAAGCCCACTTCAGACGGCGTAATGAACTGGCTGCACAGGCGTGCCATACCCAGGAACAGAGAGTATGCAGAAGATCTTCTGGAAAAGACCGGCCTTGCATGGGAAGACATAATGGGCTTCATAGAGGCCGGATACGGGCTCTCCCTCAATGACTCATACTGGGTAGTGGAAGACGGCTTCAAAGGCTCTTTTGCCCGGCAGAGCCTGTATGACAGCCCTTTTGCACAGGACGTGGCAATCCTGGCACTCACCGGACACGGCCATATAAAGCCACACAGCCACTACAGCACTCCGGAGCTTACCACAGATGGCATGCTTCCCAAGTGCTGGCGGCGCATAGACGGCAAGATCTTTCTGTACAAAGGCGGTACCATGGGTGCTGCAAACGCTGGACAGGAGCCGTACAGCGAGTATTATGCTGCCCAGACAGCAGAAGCTATGGGCATTAAGCACATAAGCTATGATTTGCGGAAGTGGAAAGGCACGCTGGCATCAGTATGTGAGCTCTTCACCAGCAAGGATGTGTCCTATGTGCCTATGTGGAAAGTTGTTAAAGGAACCCAGCTTATAGATGTGGTTAATTATCTGAAGGACCTCGGAGATGAATTCTATAACGAGTTCGCAGACATGATGGTCTTTGACGCCCTTATCTATAACTCTGACAGACATTACAGCAACTTCGGACTCCTGGCAGACAGCCACACCAACAAGCCTGTGGCATATGCTCCTGTCTTTGACAACGGCCTCTCCCTCTTCAACTTTGCATACGGGGATGACTTCAAGGACCTTGAGGCGTACGCCAAAACAAGGCCCTGCACATTGGGCATGTCCTTTGATGACAACGCCAGGCTGTTCATGTCCGGAAGGCAGAAGGCCATGCTCCGCAACCTCATTTGCTTCACATTCAAAAAGCACCCCAGATACAACTGGCCGCAGGGAAGACTCAAGGCCGTGGAGCAGTTCATACAGAGGCGTGTGAGGTTCCTGCTGGATATGTAATCCGGTGTGATCCGGAACGGAGAATTTTTTTCGCCGCACAATGCGTTTTTGCTTGCAAATGGCATTTTGGTATGCTA
>JAJPZC010000178.1 GCA_021204585.1 Clostridia bacterium | reverse complement strand
GTCCTGGGCTTCGAGGACCCGTGCGTCTTGACCACAACCTGCTTGAGTCCCAGAAGGAGCGATCCGCCGAACTTCTCAAAGTCCAGCTGCCCGCGCATGTTGTTTATAGCCTTCTTCGCAAACAGATACCCTATCTTGGACCTCAAGGTTGCCGACAGCTCTTTCTTCATGATGGAGAGCACCAGCTTTCCGCAGCCCTCTATGCTCTTCAAGGCAATGTTGCCGGTGAAGCCGTCCGCCACCGCTATGTCCACATCGCCTATCATGATGTCCCTGCCCTCTATGTTGCCCACGAAGTTGATGCCGTTCATCTGGGACAGGTACTTGTATGTCTCCTGGCGCAGGGGGTCTCCCTTGTGCTCTTCCGTGCCGTTGTTGAGGAGCCCTACTCTGGGATTCTCTATTCCGAACCCTGCCTTTGCATATGCAGAGGCCATTACCGCGAACTGGCAGAGCATTATTGGCTTGCACTCCGCATTGGCGCCGCAGTCACAAAGAAGCGTAGAGCCGCCGTGTATGTTGGGTATTGCAGGGCACAGCGCAGGCCTGTTCACGCCCCTGATGCGGCCCACTATGGTCTGGCCGCCAACTATCGTTGCTCCCGTGGAGCCTCCCGTGACCAGCGCCACGATGTCATCCTCTCTCTTGAGCTTCCAGAATCCCTGCACCAGCGAGGACTGCTTCTTCTGCTTCACAGCGACCGTGGGAATGTCGTTCATGTCTATGACGTCCGGGCAGTCCACAATCTCCACCCTGTCTGCGTCATACTTATACTTGGCAAGCTCTGCCTCCACCTCTGTCTGACGGCCCGTAAGCACGAGATACAGCTCTTTGTCATCATTAAGCGCCTGCACGGCTCCCTCTATAACCGCCTGGGGAGCATTGTCCCCGCCCATGGCATCCACCAATATCTTAAGCATCCTCTACCTCCGCAGGCCCCTCCGTGCCCTCTCACGGCACCATTTTCCGCCCGTTTGCCTGTGCGTACAATGCACACAAGGCATTATATCATACCCGTACGCAAAACACAAACATTTTTTTAATGAATTAAGCCCGCAGATCCGCCTCCGCCGAAGCCCGTTCCGTGCACATATACGCAACAAATTGTCCCCCGCACCCCCTGGGACAGAATAAATTGGCATGTACCAAATTCCACACATGCACTTTTTGCTTTGAGTGATTGCACAAACGAACGTTCATACTTTGTATATAGCATGTTGCTGCGCGCCATTTTATGTAAGCCAGTTGAAACAATTGTTTCTCTACAGCGCAGCCCCACCGGCAAAAGAGCTCATGCACCCTCTGTCCGTGGGCAGCAAAAAGCCCTGCCGGGAAAACAGGGCTGCATGTGAATTACAGTATTCCAAGCTTTGCGGCCAGCTCATCTTCTACCCAGAAGTCCGGCTTGCCAACGGATCTGGAGCGGCCTCTTAAGTGGGTGTCAGACCCTCCGGTGCATATGAGCCCCAGCTTCGCTGCCATGGCCTCGTACTTTGCCGTCTGCTCCGGGGTGTGCGTGGAGTAATGCACCTCAAGACCTTCAAGGCCAAGGGCCTTTAAGCGTACAAGCAAGTCATACAGCTCTGCGTCTGTCATGTCTATGCGTCCCGGGTGGGCCACAACGGAGAACCCGCGGGCGTCATGCACGGCCTGCACCGTCTCTTCCGGAGACGGACGGAAGTCTGTTACGTACCCGGGGCAGCCGTAGTTGAGATACCGGCCGAAGAATGCATACGGGTCCGGGGCGTAGCCCCTCTTCACTCCCGCTCTGGCTATGTGCATCCCGTGGATGGGCTGCTCCTGGGAGTGCCTCTCTGCCATGGGCTCTTCTACAGGAATGTGCACGCCTATTTTGTCCAGCTTCGCAAGGATGGCCTCCGTGCGCTTCACGGAATTATCCTTTAAGGTCTGCATGAATGGCTGGAAGAGATTCATGTCGCAGTTGTATGCGAGGGTGTGGAGCTTCACGTCTCCTTCGTATGCAGACACTTCGCAGCCGTGGGCAAGAAGGATGCCTGCTGCGTCACAGCACGCCTGTGCCTCCGGGATGCCCAGCATGCAGTCATGGTCCGTTATGGCAAGTGCGCCAAGGTGCGCCTCTGCGGCCCACTGGACGGCCTCTGCGGGCGTCTGGGAGCCGTCTGAATACCATGTATGCACGTGTAAGTCTGCCTTGAGATGTGTCATATGATTTGCCGTTGTTTTAAGAATATCCACAGGGGAACAGGATACGGTGCCTGTATGGGCGCCTGTTTTGGTGTCTGTTGTGCGACCCGGTCTGGAACCTGCTGTGCGGTCTGTCTGCAGGGGGGCTTGTGAGGCCTTCGTATGAGCCTGTACAGGACCTTGAGGGCGCTATTGCTGCGGGGTCTTGCGGACTACGGTGCCGTTCTCTATGCGTATCTTGCTGGTCTCCTTGCCGTACAGGGCGCGCTCTGCGTGGGTGCAGGTAATGAGGCACTGCAGGTTGTCCGTCTTGCGTACAAGCATCTTGCGGCGGGGAAGGTCCAGTTCGCTCATGACGTCGTCTAAGACAAGGACCGGGGACTCGCCGGACATTTCGGTGAAGATCTCAACCTCCGCAAGCTTAATGGCCAGGGCCGCCGTACGGGTCTGCCCCTGGGAGGCGTACGTCTTTGCGTCTTTGCCGTTTATCTCTATGCCAATGTCATCCCTGTGGGGCCCTAGGCCCGTGAAGCCTAAGCGGATGTCCTTGTCATAGGTCTGGGACAGGGAGTTGTACAGCTTTTTGGATATCTCCCCTTCGGTGCCGGTGTACTTGTGCTCCGGGAAGACTTTGAGGTCTTCTGCCCCGTCCGTGAGAAATGCATGGGCCTCCTTTGCATGGGGGCCAAGAAGCTCCAGGTACTCCTTGCGCTTGGAGATTATGATTGCCGCGTACTGGCAGAGCTGCTCATCCCAGATGGGGAGCATGGCGTATACGTCGTCCAAGTTCTTGTTCTTTAGAAGGTTGTTGCGCTGCTCCAGGATCTTGTTGTACCTTGCAAGGGCTATGTAGTACGGGCGGGAAAGCTGAGATATGGAGACGTTTAAGAACCTGCGGCGCTCATCCGGGCCGTCCTGTATGAGGCGGAGCTCATGCGGCGAGAAGAAGACGCTGTAGAGGTTGCCGAGGATGTCTGCGTTGCGGGTTATTTTGTTGCCGTTCACACGGAGCTCACGGCCGGTCTCGGTGATGCGGGCCCAGAGCTCTATAGGGCCGTAGCGGCCCTCTGCCTGGACTGAGATTTCTGCCGTCTGGGAGCCCTGCTGGATCATCTGGCGGTCCCTGCGGGTCCTGGGGGATGTACCGGTGCACAGGTAATACACGGCCTCGGCGCAGTTGGTCTTGCCCTGGGCGTTCCGCCCGAAGATGACGTTGATGCCCGGGGTGAAGGAGATGGTCTCATCCGTGTAGTTTCTGAAATTTTTCAAATGCAAATTTTTTATGTACATCCGCTCAAAACCACTTTATTTTGAAGAAGGTTTGTATTATAATGGCATTACTCACTTTTTAAGGGCCCGTCCGGATGCGCCGGACTGGATATGGACAGCCTGTGCCATGCTGTCTGGGAGCCCTGTTTGGAGCCCGCCGGAAAGGCATATGATCTCCTGCTTGCATTATACCAAATGAGAGCCGGAATTTCAAAGGAAATGACTGTGTTATGGCAGAAAAAAAGGATTTTGCGTTCATTTACGATCCGATAAGGGAAAAGATGAAGGAAGAAATTTCCGTCATCACTTTCAACACCTTCATAGACAAGCTGGTTCCTGTGGACGTTGAAGGCAGAGTCATAACGCTGGAGTGCCAGACGCAGTCCATAGCAGACCATATCACGAACAACATAGCGGACAAGATGCGCGAGGCCATGATAAAGGCCAACGTGGGCATTACGGACTTCCGCATAAAGATTGCAGGCACGAACGATTACGCCCTCAACCCTCCGGAGGGCATGCCGGAGCCCCCTTCCAACCTGGACAAGAGATACACCTTTGAAAGCTTCGTCGTGGGAAAGAGCAACGAGTTCGGCTACGCAGCCGCCCTCTCCGTGGCGGAAAATCCCGCCGGGATATACAACCCCCTCTTCATATACGGCGGCACGGGCCTTGGAAAGACTCACTTAATCCAGGCCATAGCAAACAAGATTGTGGACGAGAAGCCGGAGCTGAGGGTCATCTATACGACCTGTGAGCAGTTCGTGAACGAGATAATAGACAACATGTTCACGGGCCGCGGGACCGATGCAAGGGACAAGGGCAAGAAGCTTCGTGACTATTACCGCGGCGCAGACGTGCTCATAGTGGACGACATACAGTTCATAGCCGGCAAGAAGGCCGTCCAGGAAGAGTTCTTCCACACCTTCAATGAGCTTGTCTCCAAGGGCAAGCAGATAGTGATTACATCAGACCAGCCCCCCAAGGAGCTCACGGAGCTTGAGGACCGCCTAAGGACCCGGTTCTCCGGCGGACTGGTGTTCGACATACAGCCCCCTTCCTTTGAAACGAAGATTGCGATTTTGAAGCGCAAAGCCTTTGAGAGAAAGGCCATAGTCCCGGATGACGTCCTGGAGTTCATAGCCACGGGCACCGGGGATGACGTCCGCTCCCTTGAAGGGCGCCTTGCAAAGGTTATCTTTGCAGCCCGCCTGCATGAAGCTCCCATTACCGTAGACCTTGCAAAGAGCGCCCTGGAGGAGTCCGTTCCGGAGGTTCCGGAAGAGGCCACGCCGGAGTCCGTAATCTCTGCAGTCTGCACATACTACAAGGTCAACAAGACAGACCTCGTGGGCAAATGCAAGAAGAAAGAGATAGTCCTGCCCCGCCAGATCTGCTGCTACCTCATGTGTGAGATACTCTCACTCCCTCTAATCTCCATCGGCAAATACCTCGGCAACAGAGACCACACCACCATCATCTACTCCAGGGACAAAGTTGAAGAGATGATGAAGACCAATGACAAGATCGCAAAGGACGTGGATGACATAAAGAACATCGTCCTCAAAAAGTAACGGCATGCAGCCCTCCCATGAGGGCCCCATCTTAACACACCGCCAAAGAATGCTCCCTTCCGGGAGCATTACTAAAGTACGGAACACACCAGCTCATCCCATGACAACATTTACGGAAGGACATTATGACATAGTGGTCATAGGCGCAGGGCATGCAGGCTGCGAGGCGGCCCTTGCATGCGCCCGTCTGGGCCTCAAGACGGTTATGCTTACCCTCAACCTGGACAGCATAGCCTTCATGGCATGCAATCCATCCATAGGCGGAACCGGCAAAGGCCACATAGTGCGTGAGATAGACGCCCTCGGCGGCGAGATGGCCAGAAACGCAGACAAGACCGCCATCCAGATGCGCCTTCTAAACGAAGGCAAGGGCGAGGCCGTGCAGTGCCTCCGCGCGCAGTGCGACAAGAACGCATACCACCGCGAGATGAAGCGCACCCTGGAGCACACGGAAAACCTCCGCATCCTGCAGGGCGAGGCTGCAGACATCCGGACTGAAGACGGCCGCGTCTCTGCTGTGGTTACCACCTATGGCGGCGTACTGTACTGCCGTGCGGCCATAATTGCCACAGGCGTGTACCTCAACGCCCGCACCATAACGGGTGAGTTCACCCGCTCCTCCGGCCCCTCCGGCTTTGCTCCCGCAACGGCCCTCACAGACTGCCTCATACGCCTTGGATACAATGTACGGCGCTTCAAGACCGGCACCCCTGCCCGCCTGGACGGCCGTACGGTTCACTTTGATGAGTGCACACCGCAGGCCGGCGAGGACGTTCCGCCCTTCTCATACACCACAAAAGACCCTATCCAGAACGTACGCAAGTGCTACCTCACGTACACCAACAATGACACCCACGAGATAATCCTTAGCAACCTGGACCGCTCTCCCCTCTACAACGGCGAAATACTTTCCACGGGGCCCAGGTACTGCCCCTCCATAGAGACCAAGGTGGTGCGCTTCCGTGACAAGGAGCGCCACCAGATCTTCCTTGAGCCCGAGGGCCTGGACACAGACGAGGTATACGTGCAGGGCATGTCCTCATCCATGCCCCATGACATCCAGCGCGAGATGTACC
>JAJPZC010000054.1:1190-6095 GCA_021204585.1 Clostridia bacterium | reverse complement strand
TCGCCCACAGCAACATGGTCAACTACATGACGCCTACAGCCCATACCGTAAAGGTTTGGAACTGGTGGCGTTGCGTATACACCGCCCTTGAGGTAATCGGCGGCGTCATTGCAGGACTTTCACTCGTAGCTTATGTACTGGCTCTTGTGGTCCCTGTCAAGAAAGAAGAGGAGGGCTTGATGCAATGAAGAATTATTTCTCTAAGAAATCCTGGGCCTCATACGTAATGCTTGGCGTGGCAGTTCTTGCCATCATAGCCCTCATATTCAGTGCTCTTTCCGCTAAGAACTCAGCTGCTGCAGATGCTTTGCAGACATATGCCATCGCCAAAAAAGGCGCCATCATCGCCATGGATGTTGTGGCCATCGTCCTTGCCCTGGCTGTGTTCGTCATAGACGGCATGTTCACCGGCAAGCTCTTCTCCATAGTCCTTGACGTCGCAAGGTTTGCCGTTGCAGCTTTCCTTATAGCTTCCATGGCTCTCATGATCAGCGCAATGGAGCTTCCCATGGGCTACATCTGGTTCTCTGACCTTGAGGCAAGCAATCAAACGCTCATCACAGGCCTCAACCAGGCCGTTGCCTCCTGGGCACTGTATCTTGTGGCTGCCATAGCAGATGTTGTATCTGTTTCCAAGTCCCTTGCCCTCAAGAAGCAGGCTCCGGCAGACGCTGCAGAAGCTGCATGACTCTCATATGGCACTGCCCGCCAGCGCCTTCCATGAAAGCAGCATAAACAAAGCACTCTGTATCTCCCGTGCCGGGCAGACAAAGCCCGGCATGAGGAGGAATGTTTAAGGCAGCTTTCACAAACCTGAATGTCTATATCCGTTGGAAAAATGTACATGCTGCCATGATGCAGCACCACATAAGGCGCCTGCAGGCGGCATGGGGTGCATTACAAGACATTGTTTTGTGCACGCACAACGATTTGCAAATCACACACCATAGATTATGGGAGAGCCATGTGCTCCCCCATAATTTACTTTCCGGGCAAAACAAAAGGACGGCGCCTTCCCCTGCGGCCTGCCGTCCGTTTTTGTGTCATATCATGTCTCAGGTGCGCTGGTGTAGCAGCCCGCCCCCGTACTGGGCACGTTGTGTTTCCTCTGCGGCGGAGCTATCTGCTGCCTGCGGGTCATTTGCCACCGCAGGTGGGAGGCACTCCCTTTACGGACACGTAGGCCCTGTAGAATGAGGAATAGTCCGCATAGCCTATGTGCTTTGCAACGTCAGAAGGCTTGGCGTTGTTCAGGATAAGATGCTCCGCAATGTCCATCTTCTGCCTCCGGATGTAAGTCATCACGGGCTCCCCGGTGGCTGCGAGGAACTGTTTTGCTATGTAGGAAGGTGAACGGTGGAACCTTTCAGCCAGGTCCTGCACCGTGATTTTTTTGTCCAGGTTGTCCGCCGCATACTGCCTTATCTCAGTCACCAGCCAGCTCTCAGACCCTGTGGCCTCTGCGGGAGCGTCATTTCTTGCCAGGAACACGAGTATTGCGGCCATCCAGAAGGCAATGCCGAGATACAGCATCTCGTCACTGTCCCCCTCTTCGCGGTACTGCTCATAAAATTCATCCATTCTGTCCAGGAACACTATTTTGGACGGCCAGACATAAAACGTGCCGCAGGCTTTAAGCCTGTTTGCAATATTCATGCCCAGGAATGTGACGGGAAGCTTGCAGTCCATGAACTCATGCGGGGCATCGCCTGTCATTTCGATCTCGTGCATCTCATACGGCATAATGACCGCAAGATCCCCTTTCTCCAGCACCTTCTGCCTGCTTTCCACAATAACCTTCACAGTCCCGCCCATGCAGGCATACACTTCCACACACCTCTCATGGCAGTGAGGTTCACTTTCTCCGTCTTTTGCCTCCGCCGGGCTCTGCGCAAGCTGATGCGAGATCTCCATGTCATTATATCTGAAAGAAAACATCCTTCCCCCGTACCTTTACGCACTCTTCTATTTCACAGCTTTGCCGCAGAAGGCTCCCTAGACTGTATGCATGGACTATGCAATAGTCCATGCCAAAGGGGGTACCCCCTTTGGCTAAACGCACGTGCCGGATTATTCCTGTCCGGGTCATGTTTTGCCAATGTTCCCGGGCCGTTTCACGCCATATTTATACCATACCGTATATTATATGTCAACCTCGCCCCTTCCGGCCCATGGGCCGTATTCCGCACATATCACTTCATTTCCACTCTGCAGATTTTATATATAGGACACTGTCCTTCCTGTCCACAGGAAAGGAGTGTCCTGCTGTGGCCATCATCATGCTTCTCCTTCCCGGATCTTGTCCGGGTGAGGGCTGTATGAAAGCCGGCCGGAGCAGATGCCAGGCATATGTTCCGGGTCAGATTTTCAATTGTCCAAAACGGGGCTGTCTGTTTCAAAGGCCCGCACGGATGTGCTGGCATTTGGGCACATGATGCAGAAAAGTGCAGTCATGGGCCAGGCGCCCGCCAACGCCTGCCGGTTAATCCGTTTGGCATCTTTCCTCTGTGCAGGCACGGGGAAATTATGCGTAAATCACACCATAAGAATATGAAAGAATTTTTCGCTGAGAAATCATGGGCCTCATATGCGGCAATCGGATGCGCTGTGTTTGCAATCATAGCCATGTCATTCAGCATTGTAAGCAACAACATAGGCGGACAGGTCAAGACCAACTATCTTGTAACCGGACTCGGCGGCCGCTATCTCCATGGACGTCATCGCATTCCTCCTTGCAGTCTTCTCATTTGTTGCAGACGGCCTGTTCACCGGCAAGCTCTTCTCCGCCATTGTGGATATAGCCAGGATTGCAGCAGGGCTTCTCATGGGCTCCCTCGCAATAATGATTTCCACCCGCGGAGACATGATGGGATACATCTGGTTCTCTGCCCTTGACAGCAACCCCACTTCCGCAGTTTCACTCACAATGGCACTTGTATCATGGGTATTCTACGTCCTTGCCATCGTGGCAGACATAGCATCCCTCGTAATCTCAGTCTGCAGGCAGAAGGCAGCAAATTCAGATGCCTCCCTTCAGCAGTAAAACAGCACTTCCTGTCCGCAGCATAGTGCGGCAGATATGAAATCAGCACAGATATCTGTCTCCGGTCCGGGCAAGCACCGTGTCCGGACTAAAGGAGCGGAGCATCCAAGGCTGATTTCAAGCCGGATATCCAGCCATCCCCGGCGGAACACCCCCGGACCACGGAATGTCTGTGCGTTAGACAAATGATTATTGTGTCATGACAACATGGCGGGTATACGGCTTTAATAGCAGCATGTCCGCTTTTGTTTTGTTTTCAAACTCTCTCTGCAAACCAGTGATGGCCTTGCAAGCAGCCTGCATATTTCCCTCTCCGGGCCTCTGTACTGCCCTTCATGCTGGCCTTCATGATTCATCTGACAAACCCCAGACTGTCTACTGTAAAGGCCCTCAGGGGCTATGCCGTACTGTACATCTGCCCTTCTAAGACACCATGCCCGTTGAAGACCAGAAACCTCAGAGGCTATGCCGTACTGTACATCTGCCCGTCTCTGTCCTGTCCCCTGGCGGGCCCTCTTGCGTCCTGTGCCTTCCTGCAAAGCTCCTTCCACTCTTCCGGGAACATGGCTGCTATCTTGTCTGCAAGAGCCGCCTTGGCCTTGTACTTCTCTGCGGATCTGTTCCTTTCCTCGCTGGCCTTGAGACGCATGAGGAGGTCTTTAGTCTCTTCCTGGCCGGATATGAGCTTGTCCTGGAGGCAGTAATTGCGGGCCTTGAGGATGCGTATGGACTCATCCTTGGATCTGGAGGGGTCCGGCTCTGTGCACATGGACTCTATGCCTGCGTGCAGATCTGTGTCCTTGAGGATCTCCGCCATAAGGCGCTTCTTTTCCTGCATGAGAGCCTCTTTAGCCTGGTTAAGGTCCCGGACCTCACGCTTTACGGCGTCTCTTGTCTTTTGTATGGACTCCACGTCATCCTGGAGTGAGAAGAGCTCATCCCTCTTGCCCTCTATCTCCCGGATTATGTCCTGCACCTCCAGAATGTACCGGTACATGGCTCTGGCCTGCAGGTACTCTTCATGGGTCCGGGACTCCACGCCTGTGGTCTTGTCTCCCCGCTCCAGGCCCCAGGGGACGCCTACGGCTTCGTATATGTCATCCTGGAAGTCCACCATGGCCTGCTTATTCTTTGTGGCTATGGCCATGAGCTGCCCGTTCCTTTCATATGGCAAAAAGTTCACATGAAGATGAGGCCTGTCTTCATCCACGTGCACCACGGCAGAGAAGACGTTTCTTTTTCCGAACCTCTCCACCATGAAATTGGTGGCGTCTATGAAGAACTGGCGTATGCATGCCTCACCCCGGAATTTGAAGAAATCATCATCCGTTGTAAACACAACGGACATGACGTATGCCTTCTTGGGTTTCTTGGGGTCTGTTCCAAGATACGGTGTCATAATGTCCATGTAAGATCCCTTGGGATATATGATGTGGTAATTGTTCTTTGTCTCGGCCTCATCTATATGCCCGTCTATGCACCCGTAATCCGGGAACCTTTCATTCTCCCGCTCCAAGGCATTAACCTTGCTGGTCGGGAACAAGTGCGTAAGCACTATTAAGTAGCTGATATTCTTTCATCTCCTTTTCTGGTATTGCTGCGCGCCCCATGCCGTCCCTGCCAAGGCAAAAGTGCCCTTTCCAGCATAAAGTACACATTACAAAGAGCATTGTACGCACCTCCGCCGGGCTTGTAAAGCCTCCCGGCCAAAATTACACATAACTTTCACAAAACACTCCCTTAGGAGGCTTGAACTGTACGATCCATATATACCTTACTGGTATATGCCGGCCCGCCTGCAGCCGGGGCCAAAGGGGCCTCTTCTCCGAACCCCGGAACCGTTCGGGAAGAGGTGCCATATG
>JAJPZC010000054.1:0-1090 GCA_021204585.1 Clostridia bacterium | reverse complement strand
TTTTCAGTGAAGTTTTCTTCAGTTAGAGCTGGCTTAAGATGAATTGGTTTTCAGTGAAGTTTTGTTCAGTGAAATATTATTCAGCTGCCTTCAGAGGGCAAGAAATAAGCCGGAAGAGTGTTCCGGCCTTGTGTGCTTCATATGGATTGGTGTGTGAGGATTGGGTCAGTGTTTGGAGTGAGTGTACAGATCTTCCTTTATCTGCGTGGTGCTTATCTCAGGGGTTCTGGGCAGGTATACGACCTCCACCCCCTCGTCTTTGAGGTAGTCGAACTTGCCCTTCCAGTCCTCGCCTATAACGAAGACGTCCACGTGGTACTCCTTCATGTCAGTGCGCTTCTGCTCCCAGCAGGTCTCAGGGATTACGAGATCCACATAGCGGACAGACTCTAAAAGCTCCTTGCGCTGCTCATAATTGAAGTAGCACTTCTTGCCCTTCTGCTCTGAGTTGAACTCATCCGTGGAAAGGGCCACGATGAGATAGTCTCCCAAGGCCTTTGCCCTCCTTAAGAGGTTTATGTGCCCGTAATGCAGAAGATCGAATGTGCCGTACGTTATAACCCGTTTCATTGTATGCGTCTCCGTATATCCTTTGCCTGCGCCCCTGTGTCCGGGGCGCCCGCATGCGCCTCACTTCCTGTGGAAGAGGCCCTTTTTCTCGTACTCTTCTGTCTCGGAAGAGAGCACCCTGTACCCCTGCGCCTGTATGGCCGCCGCTATGGCCTCAGTGTCCGGTGCCGTCTCGGACAGTATAACCGTCTCGCCCTTCGTGTGGGAAGAGGTAACCTTCTTTACGTCTGCGGCATCCCGGACCATGTCATTCACATGGGCCTCGCACATGCCGCAGTGCATGCCGTCTATCTTCAATGTTATCCTGTACATACCGTCCCTCTGCAGCGCCTTCATGGGCGCACCCTGCTGCGCATATAGTGTACCCGAATCCGGGTAAGATGTCAACTTCCTGCCGCCCGTTGGCCCGTATGCGCTCTGCAAGCCTCTGTATTGCCGCCCGGAGCAAATCCTTATGGCAATGCAAAGAGGGTCATTTTGCGCCCCGGAAGGGCGTTTGGACCGGAAACAGATGTCGACA
>JAJPZC010000114.1 GCA_021204585.1 Clostridia bacterium | reverse complement strand
CCTATGTCTTAGCGGCGGAAGCGTCCAATTCGAATACCACGGTCGCTCAGTTAGGCGAAGCGTTCCAACAGGTCGGCACCACAGCCGGCACGCTGGGCTACTCCATCGAAGATGTCTCTGTTGCTTTGGGCTTAATGGCTAACAGCGGAATCAAGGCAAGCACTGCCGGCACCGGATTGGCAACCGCGCTGACCCGGATGTCCGGCGCAAATGAGACGGCAACGGCTGAGATGGATGAGCTGGGCATCTCCATGTTTAACGCAGACGGCAGTACCAAAGAGCTGTCCGAGTTCCTGGTAGAGCTGAGATCATCGTTAAATGAGAACTGCTCCAGCGCATCGGACCTGACCGTAGCGACGTATAAATTGGCCGGCCAAAAGGGCATGAAGGCTCTGCAGGCCATCGTCAATGCAAGCGATGAGGACTTCCAGTCACTGACCGACAGCATTAACGAATCCAACGGAGCGGCGCAGGAGATGGCCGACACGAAGTTGGACAACTACGCCGGCCAGGTTACACTGCTGAACTCTGCTTTCGATGCTTTGAAAGTCGAGGTCGGCGAGCAGCTGACTCCGGCGCTCGGCCTGCTGGCTGAGGGCGCGACAACGATTTTGAACTGGATCACAGATCTGATTCAGAAGGTACCTGTTCTGGTACCGATCCTTGCCGGCCTGACTACGGGTGTCGGTGCTCTGACCGTCGGCTTAATTGCCGCGAAGGTCGCAGCGGCGGCGTTCGGGAAAGAGCTAAACGCAATCCCGATTTTAGCGATTGTCTCCGGGGTTATTGCTCTGACCACTGCGATTGTTACCCTGGTCGCAAAGTGGAAACAGAACAAAGAGGCCCAGATGGAGAACACCAACGCGGCCAAGGACTTAGAGAGCGCCAACGAGGACCTGCTGCAGTCCTATCAGGACGCGCAGGACGAATTAGACAGCTCAAGTTCCTCTATCAGTGCTCTGGTAGATCAATATGCGAGATTGTCCAGCAAAGCTGACCTGACCGCCGGCGAGCAGGCGATTCTGAAAGAGACCACTGCTCAGCTGGTCGATGCGGTGCCGGCTCTGTCATCCGCCTATGATGAGGAGACCGGGACGCTGGATAAGACCATTGCCAATGTGCAGGCACTGGCCGCGGAACAGGAGAACCAAGCGCAGTACGCTTCGGACGTTGAACAGCTAACTGCGATAGAACAGCAGTATAACGCGATCCTTGAAGAGCAGACATCTGACAAGGAGCGGCTGGAAGAGGTTCAAGCAGCGTTAAACGACAGTACTCTGCAGCTGACCGACACCGAGACCGGCGAGGTCATGACAAAGCAGCAGCTGAAACAAGAGGAGAAAGATCTGACTTCGGCCATCTCCGAGTTGGATGATGCTCAGGGTGAGCTGCAGGGGACTTACGATGAGCTAAACGAGCGGGTCAATGAGTACGCCGAGGCACAGGAAGAGGTCGTAGAAGAGACGAACCCGCAGATTACGACCTCAGTCGAGAACTTAGGTTCTGAGTTGATTGCACTGCAGCAGAACTACCAGGACGTCTACGACTCAGCACTTGATTCCATGAAGGGCCAGTTTGATCTCTGGGAACAGGCGGACGACGTGGTCACCACATCGTTTGAGGACATGATGGACGCGCTGACCTCGCAGCAAAAGTACTGGGAGGACTACTCAGATAACCTGGACAACCTGAAAAACAGGAATATCGATGGCTTGGATGAACTGCTCGAGGCTTACGGCGACGACGCGGCGGCTGTCGCATCAATGGCGGCACTGGACAATGATCAGCTGCAGTCTATGGCTGATCAGTGGAAGACCACCACGGGTGCTATGGAGGCCGCGGACAAAGAGTATACCGATGTAGTCACCAACTACAGTGATGACGTCAACACGGCCATGCAGCAGTGCATCGATCAGCTGAATAACATGGACCTGTCGGATGAGATGAAGCAGGAGGCTTACAACACCTTACAGGGCTATGTAGAGGGGTTAGATGAGGAGTCCGACGATGTAGACGGTGAGATCCTACAGGTCGCTCAGGAGTCGCTGGATGCTTTTAAGGATATGCTGGGCATCAACTCACCGTCGAAGGTTTATGAGGAGCTCGGTACAAATACGCTCGAAGGCTATGAGAATGGCGTAGATGATGAGCAAAAGAGCTCCGAGCAGACGATGGCAGATTCGGCTCAGAAGATGAAGGACGCCTTCGAGAAGCTGTCCAACTCTACGACACTGACACAGGCCGGCAAAGACACGATGACCGGCTATGAGTCCGGTGTTACGGCGAAGCAGTCTGAGGCAATGGCCAAGATGCAGGAGGCCGCGCAGAAGGCCCTGAACTCTTACACGAACCTGGCAAACAGCAATTCTCTGACATCCTCAGGCACCAACACCATCCAGGGCTTTATCTCCGGCGTAGCGGGCAAGGCGGCTGACAGCGCCAACAAGATGCTGGACGTAGCACGCAACGCAGTCAGCACATTCCAGAACAACGCAACATCATCCAGCCTGACAAACACCGGGTCGAGCACTCTGAACGGATTCATAACAGGGCTGGCCAACACATCCGCAAGCGTAGCGAACAAGATGATTGACGTTGCGCAGAATGCGGTTAATAAGTTTAAATCCAACGCAACCTCATCCAGCCTGACAAGCGCCGGGTCCAATACATTACAGGGCTTCATCAACGGCTTAAATAACACAGCGAGTACCCTGTACTCCAAGATGCAGAGCATCGCATCCAGTGCCTTGAGCAAGTTTAAGAAGACGCTGGGCATCGCTTCGCCGTCTACCGAGGCAGAAGAGGCCGCCGGGTTCTTTAATCAGGGCTTCGTCAACGGGCTGAGCAATACGGCCAAGACGGTTGATAGTGCTATGGAGGACATGGCCGACGGAGTTATCGAGATTATTACACCGACGGCGGCAATGGTCGAGACCATGTTCAGCAATCTAAAGACCGGCGATGTCAGCATCGATTCAATGCAGGACGGGCTGAGCAGTGCCTTTGCCGGGATGGCTGAGGATGCCGGCAGCTGGGGCGAACAGATCTGCAAGAAGCTGGCTGAGGGCATCGAGGATAACAGCGGGCTGGTCACGGCACAGATCGGCGGCTTATCTCAGGCGCTTGCAGGTAGCGGCATAGCAGGTGCGTCTGACAGCTATATGAGCCGGATGAGCGCGGCAATGGCCGGGAGCATGGCAAGCTTAGACGCCTCCGGCATGGCGGTTGGCTCAGCTACTTCGAGTGCATCCAACACAACAAACAACGCGACGACGACGAACATGGGCGGGATCAGCATTAATATCAACGGTTACAACTACTCCGATGATAACGCACTCGCTCAGACCATCGCAGATAAGATCAACGAGATGTTCCTGCGTGAGCAGGCAGTATACAGATAAGGAGGCGGCTTAGATGGGACAAGTACACTATGATCTCAACCATAACAAACGCCACTTCTTAGAGTTTAATGGGGTGAACAGCAAACAGTATCACCTTTATCTGTCCGGGCCGGGCGTGTACAACGCTCCGGCACCGGACGTCTCTACGACATCGATTCCGGGAGTAAACGGCGAGCTGATCCAGAATAACGCAATGGCGGGTATGCGCCGCTTCTCCAACGTAGACATCCAGTACACAGCATTCTTTGCGGAAGGGCTGCCCATTAAGACAATGGCGGTTAAGTCCTGGCTGTTGTCTCCGACAAGTTATTGCAGACTAATCGACGACTACGATCCGACCTTTTACCGCATGGCGATCTGCACAAACGCGGTGGAGTTCGAGGTCACACGCAACCGGGTGGCCGAGATGGATCTGACCTTCTCCTGCAAGCCGCAGAGATGGCTTCGATCCGGTGAGACGGCGCAGACATTCACGGCCAGCGGCGAGGTGCTCCGGAACCCGTTCGCTTTTCCGGCTCAGCCGGTGATCCACGTCATCGGCACCGGGACAACGACGCTGACCATCGGGGACTACTCCGTGGCAATCAATCTCAGCCTCTCAGGCGGCTACGATATCGCCTTAAACTGCGAGACGCAGAACGCATACTACGGCGACGATCACAGTGTCAGCTCCGTGATCGGAGAGTTCTGCAATGATCAGATCAAGTCCGACTACTTTCCGATGTTGATGCCGGGGGACAACGTGATCGAGTGGACCGGGAGCAAGGTCAGCAAAGTAACCATAGAGCCGAGGTGGTGGACGCTGTGATACCGTGTTTATATAAGTCTTCGGAGACAGACTTTGACGCCAACAACGGCATCGGAAAACTGGCTGACTGTGTCTCCTGCGTGGTCACGGAGAAGCGCAACGGTGAGTACGAGCTGAGTATGACCTATCCGTCTGAGGGCATCCACGCGGATGACTTAGAGGAGGAGGCCATCATCTTAGCGAAGCCGTCTGACACGGCGGATTCTCAGCCGTTCCGCATTTACAAGATCACTAAGAGCATGGACGCCACGATCGAGGTGGCCGCTCAGCATATCAGCTATCAGCTTAACTACATCACGGTGTCGCCATGTCAGTCCGTAACGGGTACTTATGATCAACCTGCCGCCGCGATGGAGACACTCAAAAATCATGCCACGACAGACTGCCCGTTTACGTTTGAATCAGACGTTGAGTCGTCGGCGATCTTCACTTTATCTGAGCCTGCATCGTTCCGGGCGGCACTTGGCGGCATCGATGGCTCGGTGCTGGACACATACGGCGGCGAGTATGAGTGGGATCGATATGCAGTGCGGCTCTGGGAGAACAGAGGGTCAGACAACGGCGTACGCATCGTTTACGGTAAAAACCTGGTCGATTTTAAGCACGAGAAAAGCGTGGAAGATGTGATCACCGGAGTGCATCCGTACTGGATCGACAATGAGACCGGGGATGTCAAAGAGATCTCCGGCAAAGTGGTCACGCTGTCCGGCCTGGGATATGCGTATGACAAGGTTGCTCTGCTCGACTGCTCAGATCAGTTTGACGAAGAGCCGACAGAAGAAGACCTAATCGAGTGCGCCGAGGAATATCTCAATACGACTACGACGGTAGACCCGAACATTGACATCGACATCGACTTTGCCCAGCTATGGGGCCTGCCTGAGTATGCAGACATTGCTGAGGCCGAGCACGTGTCAATGTGCGACACGGTCCATGTGTTTGTACCGAGCATGAACATTGAGGTCGCTATGTCTGTGACTGAGACGGAGTATGACACGCTTTTGGAGCGGTACAACTCGTTAACTTTGTCAACATCCAAGACATCGAGCCGGAACAGTTCGATTGAAGTAACGCTGGCAACGACATCCAACGTAAAAAGTATGATTGCCATGACGGACACATCGATCCGGCTGTCTGTGTCTGATAAATACGTATCTAAGGACGATATAACAGGCTATCCGACCACGACAGAGGTCGAGTCTATGATCGAGGTGTCTGAGAAAGGTATTACTGAGTCTTATACCGAGAGCATAAAAACGGCAGTGAATGAGATTAACGACGATCTGGAAAAGTACTACTCGAAGACTGAGGAAGTAAAGTCAATGATCGAGATTTCTGAAAAGGGCATTACAGAGTCGTATGAGAAGTATGTCGAAGAGGAAATGAAAACGATCACCGACGACCTGGAGGAAAACTATTACACATCAACTGAGATTGAATCCATGATCTCACTGTCCGAAGAGGGGATCACGGAATCATACAAAAAGTATGTCGAGGAAGAAACGAGTAAGATTACTGATGATCTGTCGGAGAACTATTACACGTCAACTCAGGTAGATGATAAGATCGAGCTTTCCGAGGAAGGAATTACCGCAGACTACAAAAAGTATGTTCAGTCAGAGACGAGCAAAATTACCGATGATTTATCCGAGAACTACTCTACGACAGAAGAGATTGAATCCATGATCTCACTGTCCGAAGAGGGGATCACGGCAGACTACAAGGACTATATAACCGAACAGAGCAAGGGCTACTCGACGACTGAGGAAGTCGAAGCGATGATCTCTGAGTCCAAGGAAGGCATCGAGATTTCTTATACGGTGGCCATCAAAGATGTTACCGATGATTTATCCGAGAACTACTCTACGACAGAAGAGATTGAATCCATGAT
>JAJPZC010000121.1 GCA_021204585.1 Clostridia bacterium | reverse complement strand
CACCTGCACGTGTGCAAGGTAGACTGCGGCCCTCACGGCTCCTTCCAGATATGCTGCGGCGCAGACAACGTTGCCGCCGGCATCAAGGCCCCCGTGGCACTTGTAGGCGCCACCGTATACGCAACATCCAAAGACCACACGACCATAGAGGGCGTGCAGACAATAAGGCGCGGCAAGATGCGCGGCTTTGAGTCCTGCGGCATGCTCTGCTCCGGCACGGAGCTGGGCCTCAACGAAGACCTGTACCCCGGAGCAGGATACTGCGGCCTCCTGCTGCTCCCCCAGGATACTCCCGTGGGCGAAGACATCAAGCCCATCGTAGGCCTGGATGACATCATCTTCGACATCTCCATAACCGCCAACCGCCCTGACTGCCAGAGCATCTTCGGCATTGCCAGAGAGATTGCTGCGGCCCTCAACAAGCCCCTCCGCTATCCGGACATCTCATACACCGCCAAGAGCGGCAACTGGCAGCAGATCAAGATAACAGACGAAGCACCGGACCTTTGCAACAGGTACATAGGGCACTACGTTGCAGACGTAAAGATTGGCCCATCCCCGGCATGGATAAGAAGGCGCCTGGCACTCTGCGGCATACGCTCCATATCCAACATAGTGGACATTACCAACTTTGTTCTTTTGGAGCTTGGACAGCCCATGCACTCCTTTGACCTCGCCACCCTTGAAGGCCGCGAGATAGTCATACGCCGTGCAAAGGACGGCGAAAGAATCGTGACCCTGGACGGCAACGAGTTCACCCTCTGCCATGACAACCTCGTAATCTGTGACGGCGAGAAGCCCTGCGCCCTTGCGGGCATCATGGGCGGCCTTAACTCCGAGATAAAGGACACAACGAACGAGGTCCTTTTCGAGACTGCCAAGTTTGTCCGGGACAACATCCGCAAGACCTCAAGATCTCTGGGACAGCACTCAGACTCATCCGCCCTGTATGAAAAGGGCGTCTACGAATACACCACCGAGATGGCTTCCAAGCGATCACTGCACCTCGTGGAGCAGCTGGGCTGCGGCACCGTAACCGATATGCGCGTGGACGTTACCACCCCTTACTCCAAACTTACGGAGAAGACCATGACCGCCAGCGTATCCAATATCAACGCCCTTCTGGGCATAGAAGTGCCCGCAGAGGCCATGGAAGACATCCTCACAAGGCTGTGCTTCAAGGTTGAAAGGGACGGGGATATCCTTAAGCTAACCGTTCCCCGCTACAGGGAAGACATAGACCTGGAGCCGGACATTGCAGAAGAGGTCATACGCCTCTATGGCTATGACCACATAACCGGCACCTTCCTTCCCACGGCCACAATAACCAACGGAGGCTTCACGGATGAGCAGAAGGCCAAGAACCGCATGAAGACCATCCTCGTGGGCCACGGCCTGTACGAAGTAACAACCTATTCCTTCTACTCCCCTAAGGATCTGGACATGCTCCACTATCCAGCAGATGCCCCGGAAAGGCAGGCAATACGCATCATAAACCCCATTTCCGAAGACCTCTCCATAATGCGCAGGACCATGGCTCCCTCCATGGTGAACGTAGCCGTCCGGAATCTTAGACGCGGCAACATGAACGGGCGTGTCTTTGAACTTGCGCGCGTATACCTACCCAAAGAGCTGCCCATAAAGGATTACCCCGACGAGAAAGACCATCTGGCCCTCTGCCAGTGGGGCCACTTCGGCTTCTTTGAGCTCAAGGGCATATGTGAGGACGTGGCAGACGCTCTGAACGTCAAATTCACATACTGCCCTGCCGAAAAGCCCTTCACCCATCCCGGCAAGACAGCAGACATCTACTGCAACGACACCCTTGTGGGTTTCATAGGCATGGTCTCCCCCTCCGTCATGGATGAGCTCACCATAGACCGCGAGATAGGCATTGCGGAGCTTGATTACGCCGCCCTCAAAGGCATGGCAAAGCCCTTCGTCTACACACCGCTGCCCAAGTTCCCTGTCGTAACCCGTGACCTCGCCCTCATATGCGCCAAGAGCGTGACCTGCGCCCAGGTTGAAGAGGTCATCCGTTCGGCCTGCAAGTACGTGACCGACGTGAAGATGTTCGACCTCTACGAAGGCATCCAGGTAGGCCCCGGCAAGAAGTCCATGGCCTTCAGCATAACCTTCACGCCCACAGACAAAGCCCTGGACGATGACGCAGACAAGATGGTAAAGCGCATCCTGAACAGCCTCAAGCAGAAGCTGGACATAGACCTCAGATACTGAAATACCCAATGGCCGCATTCCTGCGGCCATCTTTTTGCCCGCCTGCGGCTTGACAGGAGTGTCTCATGAGAGACTGGTTCATACGCTCCGCAGACGACCTTGCAGAGCTTGTAACGGAATACGGCTTCATGCCCCTCATGGCAAACAGCATCGCAGGGTTCTCCGTTGAGGAGCACACCCCGCCTTACCTGTGGTTTGCCGATGACATAGACGGCCCATGGGAATGGAAAGGGCCCGTGATACAGAAGACGGGCTGCGCATACGGCAAGTTCTTCTCCGGCAAGGCCGGCTTCGTGTCCAGGGACTGGTACTGCCACCTTGCCAACTGCCGCCGTGGCGGCTACGACTTTGATGCGCGCCTGGACGCCGGCATGATACGCTACCAGGACAGAAGGGTCTATGAAACCCTGCAGGATGCGCTCTCCGGTACAACCTCCGTCCTTTCCAAAGAGCTGAGAATGATGTGCGGCATATCCGACCGGGGCAAATTCGAGGCATCCATAACCCGCCTGCAGATGATGGGCTATGTCATTACCGCCGGCTTTGAATACGCAGCGGACAAGCACGGCCGCGAGTACGGCTGAGGTCTCTCCCGCTACTCAATCCCTGAAGTGCTGTACGGGACAGATTTCACGGACCGCGTATACTCATACTCGCCGGAAGAATCCGGCGGCCATATCTTTTGCCAGCTCCGTTCAGTCCTTCCGGATGCCACCATAAAAGACCTTGAAAAGGTCCTCGGAAAGTGCGGCTGGTAAAGCCCTCCGACGGCCCTTAGAAGCCACTTATGCAAAGTTTAAGCCACTCTTGCGAGTGGCTTTTTGTGTGTCTTATCATTGCCCTGCAGGCCTTGTGGGCAGGCTTATTCTTCGCTGCCCAGCTTTTCATAGGTTTCCTTGTTGCGCTCCATGAGCTCCTGTGAGGCTTTCTCCAGCTGTTCCCTTGTGGGATATGCAACATCCACGGAGATGTCACAGGTCTCTGTGATGGTCTTTTCTTCCATGTCTGTATTACTCCCCCCTTCATAAGCACTTTGCGGCATGTAAAATATGTCTCCCCATGGGACACATCACTTTGCGTGGGAGGTGCGGGGAGCCCTGTTGGTTATGTTGTATCAAAGGAAACCTTGTAATGTCAAGCACATTTCATCCGGCACAGTACCAAGTGGCGTCTTCTTTGACGCCGGTTAGACGCCAAAACGGTACAGATATAGCTGCTTGAAGCTGCGGATCAGTACTCCTTCACGTCCATGTTCTTGTAGATGGTGAAGCGGATGGTGTAGCCGTTGGTCTCCTCTGGTGCGGTCTGGGAGATGAGGCGGAAGTTGTCATTCTTGTCCAGGTTCTCGAAGTAGGCATCCGGGTCCCCTTCGGTGTAGACCTTGGTCACAAGGATTTCGGTACAGTACGGAAGGAGTGTGCGGTACATCATCTGGCCGCCAACAACGAACACCTTGTCTGCGGGATACTTTTTGATCTCTGAGAAGAGCTCATCCAGTGAGCGCACTATGATGCAGTCATCACGCTCAGGGCCGTCCGGCCAGAGCACTATGTTGGTCCTGTCCTTCAATGGCTTGCCGCCCGGGAATGAGAGCAGAGTGTTGCTGCCCATGACCACAACGTTTCCAATGGTGGTCTTCTTGAAGTACTGCATGTCTGCAGGGAGCTTGAACATGAGGCCGTTGCTCTTTCCTATGCCCCAGTTCAGGTCTGCATGTAGTATTGCTTTCATGATCTGTTCCTTGTAGTTTTTATATCCAGCCTGCGGATAAAGCCCATAGGGGCTTCCAGCAGGCTATTCTGCCACGGGGATGGTGTACTTCTTGTCGTTGTACTTGTAGTCTATAAGCTTGAATGAGTCCGGCGTGAAATCGTAGAAGTCCTTGACTTCGGGGTCTACCCAGAGCTTCGGGGCCGGGTACTGGGGCATCTCTATGATCTCCTTCACAATGGGGATGTGGCGGTCATAGATGTGGGCGTCCGCTATTACGTGCACCAGTTCGCCGGGCACAAGGCCTGAGACCTGCGCCATCATCACAAGAAGTATGGCATACTGCGCCACGTTCCAGTTGTTGGCCGTGAGCATGTCGTTGGAGCGCTGGTTCAATATGGCGTTCAGCACATTGCCGGACACATTGAATGTCATGGAGTATGCGCAGGGGTACAGGTGCATCTCGTGGAGGTCCTGGAAGTTGTATATGTTGGTGAGTATCCTGCGGCTGGTGGGGTTGTTCTTCAAGTCATATATGACCCTGTCCACCTGGTCGAACTCCCCTTCCGCATACTGGTGCTTGACGCCAAGCTGGTAGCCGTACGCCTTGCCTATTGAGCCTGTCTCATCCGCCCACTGGTCCCAGATATGGGGCTTCAAATCATGCACGTTGTTGCTCTTTGCCTGCCATATCCACAGAAGCTCCTGGATGCAGGACTTGAACGCCGTGCGGCGAATGGTGAGAACGGGGAACTCTTCCTGCAGGTTGTACCTGTTCACGATGCCGAACTTCTTGACCGTATGAGCCGGGGTGCCGTCATCCCATCTGGGCCTAACCGGCCTGTCCGTGTCCCACACGCCGTTCTCCATTATGTCCTTCATGTTGCTGACAAATATCTCATCCGCTCTGCTCATGACATTCCCTCACTTAAGCTCCATGACGAAACCGTCCTTTCCGTATCCGCCGCCTATGTCCTTCTTGTATATGGCTGTCTTTCTAAAGCCGCAGTGCTCATACACCGCTATGGCCGTATAGTTGTCCTTCTTGACGTCCAGTATGAGCGGCCTGGGGAGCGCATTGAACACCTTCCTCGCTATCCCTCTGCCCGTTGCAAACGGCAGCAGATACAGCTTGGAAAGATACGTGGTGCCCTTGTACTCCGGCTCAAAGGACTCTCCGGGGCAGTATGCGAAGAAGCCTGCCTGCTCCCCGTTGAGCTCTATAATCTCATACCTGTATCCCTTGTCCCGTTCATTGGCATGTATTGCGTCCCTGGTGAGCGATGTGGACAGCATATAGTTCACCTCGCCCGCAGCAGAGATGCTGTCAAATGTGGCATGCATGACCTTTGAGGCCAGCGCATACACCTCGTCCAGATCTTCATCCGTCTCCGCAGGGCGGAACTTAACAACGCCCTTCCTCAAGGCATCCAGCACATCCGCATCCGCAGGGGCCCATCCATCTTCCTGCAGCGTCCTGCAGTCCAGCCAGCTGTACGCCTCATGCTCCAGCATGACAAAGTCCGAGACCAGCCTGCAGAGGTATATGGACAGGTTCACAGTGTACTCCGGGTAGTCATGAACCACTGTGGCAAGCTTGTCTCCCACGGCGACCTCTGCCTCCAGCTCCTCACGGCACTCCCTCTTGAGTGCCTCCGGCTCTGTCTCCCCGGTCTGGACCTTGCCGCCCACGAACTCATACTTGTGTATTACGCTGTCTATGCCGTACGACCTTCTGAAGGCAAGCACTCTGCCCTCCTTGACTATAGCGGCCCCTACGACATTTATCTCCGGTCTCATACCGCTCATTATACAACCCGGCAGGGAATAAGTCAACGCATACAGAACGCCGCCCGTATTTCAATTCTGCCGCTGTTTTAAGCATATCTGCCCGCCTTTGCCTTCTGCCGGCCATATTTTACGCCTGTAACATTCTTTACGGCACATGATTCCGTGCGGCTATTCTCACTGACGTCCACGAGAGAGGACTGGAGATGATGTTGAGCTTTATTTGAGCTTTAAATGGGCTTTAAAACCGGCTGACATTCTGCCGTGGGTGAAGCCTTAGATGTCACCAATGTGTCGTCTAAATGTCATCAATGTGTCGTCTAAAATGGCGGTTTAAATGGCGGTTTAAATGGCGGTTTAAAATATAAGATGCTGGCGGGTTAAAATTGGCCGATATCTGCATATATACAGTCATTTCCCTAATAAC
>JAJPZC010000116.1:2706-6193 GCA_021204585.1 Clostridia bacterium | reverse complement strand
CCCTTGCCCAGCGCAAGGGTATTTTCATACCTAGGAGGTATGTATGAAAGTAAGAATAATGACGGACGGAGCCGGGCAGGAGATAATAGCGGAGCTGGAAAACTCTGTTAAGACCCTAAATGGCGAAGAAGTCAATGAGATTAACGCCGAAGATTACGGCTCTAAGAATATGGTACTGGAGGACACCGGAAGAAGCATTGCGGAGAACATAAGCAATGTGAATGATGCCCTCTGTTCATATATGGAGGGAGCAAAGTCCAAGGACGATTCGTTGCAGAATTCCATAGACACGCTGAACGAAGACCTAGGGCAGTACAGTTGTGCCGAATCTGATGACATAAAGGCCCTGTTCGAGGGCATAGAATTTTCGCCCGGGTTCGGCGATTACGAGATAGCGGACGATTCGGACATAGAGAATTTATTTAAAGACTAAATTTTGAGGAGATATAAGCATGTCAGAAAAGATTGTTTCTTTAAGCAACCTGTCACTTTACGATGAGCTCATTAAGGCGAAGATAGCCGCTGGGCTTGAGGACGAGCAGACCGAGAGGGCGGCACAGGATGCCATATTGCAGCGGCTATAGATGCCGTTACGAGTGGTGACCTGTCAGACCTTTTGACGGAGGCGGCAACAGGGCTTTCCGTCACAATGGATAATACTACGTATGTGATTACGGTTGCGCTGACTAATGTGAATAACGAGACCATAGCCTCCGCACAGGTAGACCTTCCTATGGAGAGCACGGTAGTAGGCGGCACATACGATTCCGAGAACAAGCAGGTAACGCTCACGCTTACCAGCGGAGGGAGTGTTTCATTCTCCGTGGCAGACCTTGTTGAAGGGCTCGTCTCACAGACGGACTATGATGCCAAGGTTGCAGAGCTGGAGGCGGCAGACACCGCTTTACAGGCCAACATAGACACAGAGGCTAGTACGAGGGAAGAAGCCGATACCACGCTCCAGACCAATATCACGGCAGAGGAAAGCGCAAGGACGGCGGCAGACACGGCTGAAAAGACGGCAAGGGAAGAGGCAGACGCGGCAATACAGGCACAGCTTGACGCTATGGAGTATGCCACCTCAGACGACATCAACGCACTTTTTGAAGAAGATACCGGAACAGACTAATCATAAAGGAGGGCTGTGACTATGGCGGATGATGCCACCAAGAAGATTATCAACTATGAAAACTTGACGGAGTATGACGGATATATAAAGTCATATGCCAAGACCGCCGTGGACGGCGAAGCCACGGCCCGCGAAGAAGCGATAGCCGCAGAGAAAGCCGAAAGGGAGCGTGCGGACACCGCAACGAATGATTTAGTGGGCGAGCTTACGGACACGCTCACGGCAGAGATGACAGCGAGGGCGGCGGCAGACACCGCCCTTTCTGGTGATATAAGCACCGAGACTTCAGCGAGGGAAGAAGCAGACAACACCCTTACGCAGTCCATAACAGATGAAGCAACCGCAAGAGAAACCAAAGACACCGAGCTAGAGGACGCAATCAATGCCCTTTCCGGAACTGTAAGCAGTGATTTGACGGTCAGCATTTCCGAGATTAAAGAAGCACTTGCACAGGAAGTCACCGACAGGGGTGATGCGGATGATGCCATAAAGGGAACCATAGCATCCATTCAGTCAGCCGAGGTTGAATCTGTTACGGCAAACATGGACAACTCCACTTATGTTGTAACGATAGGACTGGTGAACGCTTCGGGAACGACTGTTTCTACAGCATCTATTGACTTGCCCTTGGAGGCCACTGTGGTAGGCGGCTCTTATGATACAGAGAACAAATCCGTAGTACTGACCCTTACGTCCGGAAGCGAGATTTCATTCCCTATCGCAGACCTCATAGACGGACTTGCATCCACGGCAGACCTAGAAGCAGAAACAGCGGCGAGAGAGGCGGCGGACGAAGCCCTTGAAGCGAGCATCAACGAATCCGTCACTAACATTGAGAGCGAGATTGCGGCGGCGAATACAGCTATTGCGAGCGAGGCTACTGCAAGGCAAGAAGCATATGATACCCTTGCCACAGCTCTTGAAACAGAGACCACGGACAGGGAGACCGCCGATACAACCCTTACGGACAGCCTCACAGCAGAGGTCAATGCAAGAACGAGTGCGGATGAAGCGTTGACAGCCTCTATCACAGCCGAAACAAGCGCACGCACGGAGCAGGATGAATCTCTTCAGTCGCAGATTAACGCACTTACAAGCACGGATTTCTCCGCAATGCAGGAGGCTATAGAGACCAATACCGGGAATATCCAGACCCTCACGGACGACCTTGCGCAGGAAGTTGCAGACCGCAAAGAGGCAGACAATACCATAACAGGCAATGTTTCAGACCTTTCAGACGCCTTGCAGACGGAGACCGCCGACCGCAAGACCGCCGACACGAACTTGCAGAATCAGATAACGGCAGAGGTCAATGAAAGGGAGCTACTCAACTCCCAGCATGATGAAGATATAGCGGAATTGAACGCAAGCGCCGTTGCGGATGTCAAAACCACATTCGACAGCGAGACCCGCTATGTGACTGTAACGCTGTTGAACAGCGCGCAGGAAGTCATAGCTGAAAGCTCATTCCTGCACCCCATAGACAATGTAGTGGTATCAGGCTCATACGCAGACGGCGAAGTGGTGTTGACGCTTTTGGACGGCTCCACGATAGACTTCCCCGTGTCAGACCTTGTTGCCGGGCTTGTATCGCAGACGGACTATGACACGGACATTGCGGCGCTTAAGGCGAAGGATACAGAGCTTGCGCAGGCAATCGAGGACGAAGAGGACGCAAGGGAGCTTGCAGACACGGGCTTAGACAGCGCAATCAAGGCAGAGGCAAACACGCGCGCAACCGAGGACGGCATACTCGCAGACAGCATAGCCGCCACAGCCAAAGACCTCACACAGGAGATAACCGACCGCAAAGAGGCGGTAGAGGGCGTGACGGCAGAACTCACACAGGAGATAACCGACCGCAAAGAGGCGGTGCAGGATGCCGTGGACACCTTGACGGACAGCATAGCGGAAACCTACGCCACGCAGACCGCACTCACCACGGAGACGCAGGAGCGCAAGGACGCGGACAGCGCATTGCAGAGCACCCTGAACAGCTCCCTCAAAGACGGCTCAATCAGCGGCGCAACGCTCACTCTCACATTCAATGACGGCACAACCAAAGACCTCACCATAACGGCGATAGAATGGGATGATACAGGCAATGACGGACAGCCTGTCTATATCAAGGACGGGAAGGCGGTTGTTGCAAACAATATTTACGCAGGCTCTTACACGCTCATAGGGCAGGGAATAACCACAGATGTGAGCGAGGATGTGCGCAAAACTGTAATAGGCAGGTCAGCCACAGGCACAGGCGTTCAATGCACAGTTGTAGGCATTTACGGCGAAGGTTCGGGGCAAGGCTCAACCACAGTAGGCGACAGCGGCACGGCAAGCGGCTCACAGTCTACCAAT
>JAJPZC010000116.1:0-2606 GCA_021204585.1 Clostridia bacterium | reverse complement strand
AGCGGCACGGCAAGCGGCTCACAGTCTACCAATATAGGAGTAGGCGGCAATGCTACAAGTGAAGCGTCAATCTCCTTTGGCTTATACGCACAGTCTACGGCGACTTACTCAATCAGCATAGGACGCTGGAGTTATGCGAGTGCGGATTACAGCATATCCATAACTTCGGGGCTTTCAACCACAGTACAAGGCACATATGACGCCACCTGCACTTATGCGATAACAGTAGGATACAGAGCATTGTCCACAGGCAGTGGGGCTGTTGTAATAGGCGCAAACGCACAGGCAGGCGCAAACGGCATAGCCCTTGGCGCAAACGCAGTAGCAGGCGATAACGAGATTGCTTTGGGCAACAAAGATTTGGGAAGTGCTACGCAGGGGCTGTACCTCAAAGGCGGCGTAATGACGGCAGGGTCAGAGGTTGCAACCAAAGAGGAATTTGATTCACTCTCCTCAAAAGTTGACAAAATCAGCGGCTATGTCGAGGACGCATTGGCAGAGCTGGATAAGAATTCGTGGGAAATTATAAGCAAGGTATCACAGGCAGGGCTTGCGGCTTCGTACTGGTCTGTCGGCGACACCAAAACCATTACAGTCAGCGGCACAGTCGGCACTCTCTCCGTCAGCGATTCATACAATGTCTACATTCTGGGCTTCAATCACAACTCAACCTATGAGGGAAGTAACACAATTCACTTCGGGTGCTTCAAGACTACGGGCGGAGTTGATGTTGCTTTGGTAGACAGTTGTTATGGGTCAAGTTCTATAGGTGCCACTAAGTACTTCAACATGAACCACAGCGGCAACAACAACTACGGCGGCTGGGCGGCTTGCGATATGAGATACGACATTCTGGGCTCAACCAATGTCAATCCGCAGAATTACGGCTCTGCACATTCAAGCGGAGATGCGGGCTATAATCCGTCAAGCACCTGTGCAACCTCGCCTGTGGGCGACACTCTTATGGCGGCACTCCCCTCGGATTTAAGAGCCGTTATGAAGCCGATGACTAAGTATACGGACAATGTGGCGGGCGCAACCAATGTCGCAGGCAATATATCCGCTACTACGGACTATCTGCCGTTGCTTGCGGAGTATGAGGTACAAGGTACAAGGAGTTATGCCAACACTTATGAAAAGAATTACCAAGCACAGTATGATTATTACAAGAATGGCAACAGCAAGATAAAGTACCAACATTCGGCATCTTCGACCACATGCTTTTGGTGGTTGCGTTCGGCTTATTACAGCTATAGTAACTATTTCTGCGGTGTGGTCGCTGGCGGCGGCGCTGGCAGTGGCGGTGCAAACAATGCTCGTGCGTTGGCTCCGGCTTTCTGTATCTAATCTTTAATCTCTTTTCTCCACCCCACGAAAGTGGGGTGAGTGTCATAGATAGGTGTAACCATGTCAGTCCTTAAAAACAAACGCTCCGAAAGCAAAGCTAAGTACATCAATACCGCATATGAAATCTACACGAGAACAATAAACTTCCTGTCCAGATTGTCCGAAAGGTATTCAAGACTTATGGCAAGCGACATATCGCATACGGCATACAATCTGTTATTCCATTGTGAAACGGCAAACAGCATCTATCCCTCGAACAATACAAGGATAGAGCTTCGAGAAAAGCACTTGCTTGAAGCAAGAGGAGCTTTAATGTCTTTGGATGTCTTTCTGTCATTGTGTTATGAAACGCTATCCCTCAATGCAGTAGGAGCATTTACCACGGCAGGCGGCAAGCAACTCAAATCAAACGAGGCTTATGAGCGGTTAGGCAATTTGTCGCAGAAATTAGGGGAGCTTATTGATGAAGAAAACAGGCTGTTAACGGCTGTGCTCAAGACCAATAAAGGCAATGAAATAACTGAATAATGGGTGTGCTTCTGTATGTCATGCAATTGGTGGTTGCGTTCGGCTTATTACAACAATAGTAACAATTTCTGCAATGTGAACACTAACGGCAACGCTAACAATAACAATGCAAACAATTCTCGTGCGTTGGCTCCGGATTTCATAACTATTGAACAAAGTAGCTTTATGTGAAATAAAAATATATGAAAGGAGAAGCATTTCCCGTGGGAGCAATCCCCGAAAAGACTTGGCGAAGGGTATGCACGGCACGCTACTTGCATGGCAGGATTAGCATGTAAATTCTGTTTCATGTGTTATGCCCCACACGGCTTAAACCATGCCCTACAAGACAGCCGTACACCAAGTGATATTGCCTTTATGTGGAAGGAGCGGTTAAATGAGATACATATGCCGAAAGCGGTTTAAGGGCAAGTGCCTCGGCGGTACAGTCAATATCCCGTACGGAGCAACTTGCGAGGCTATTGGGAACACTATCATTTGGAACAATAAGCCCATATGCTTAACCACGAGCGAGAACGCCTATCAGCATTTTGCACGGGATGATGACGGGCACGGAACAGAAAGAGGCAAGGCTATACAGACCATTATGGACTATTTGAAGGCTCACAAAGAGGGCTGGACTAATGTCTGGAATGACCTGTCTTTGCAGAGGTTCAAAAAGCCTAATCTGGGCGACCATTGGCTTTGGAATCATGCGTTCTACAATGCCACTATGCAAGACCTTGCCTATA